>NZ_JBFBGL010000054.1:0-56316 GCF_040684635.1 Amycolatopsis sp. NPDC089917
GACGATCTCGGCGGCTTCGCGCGGCGCGACGTCCACTGTGGACCGATCGAGGACGTCGCCGGCGAGCCGGTGAGGGACCCAGAGTCCCTCAAGGAGGCCTTCACGGACTTCCGGGAGTCCCCGGGAGTTCCTGGGAGTCCCGCGAGGCCCGGTAAGTGGTCGGCTACTTGTCCCGGCGCCTCAGCGACCGCGGGAACAGGCGGCCCTTCCACGACAGGGGCGCGTTCCGCTTCAGGCTCTTGCGCACCTCGTCGAACGCCGGGCCCAGTGCCTGATCGTCCCCCGGCTTGTCCGAGTACCAGGACGTCTCCACGACACCGATGACCGTCCGCAGCCCGGAGCGGCCCTCTTCGTCGAGGCGGTGCTTCTCGACGACCTTCCGGCCCGCCGCGCGCACCGTGTCGCCGTCGGAGAGCGGCAGGCCGCGGTCCGCGCACTCGTCCATCAGCTCACGCCACGCCGCGTCGGCCGCGGCGGGGGAGTGGGACGCGATCTTCTGCAGCCGCAGCCGCCGCTTGATCTCCCGGATCGCCGTCGGCGTGCCGAGCCCGCCCAGGACGAGCACCAGGGCCAGCGCGAACCACCACGACACCCACGCCGCCAGGAACGCGAACGCCGCCACCCACAGCCCGATCGCGATCAGCGGCAGCCAGTTCGTCACGTTCTGGTTGTCCAGGAACCCGTGGTCCTGATCGGATGAATCCGAGGACGGCGTCGACCGCATCAGCGCCCGGTATCTCAACCGCGACCGCACGACCGCGATCACGGTCACCGCGGCCGCCAGCCCGCCGAGGATCCCGGCGAGGATCGCGGGCCACAGCGGCTCGTCGTCCTGCTGGTCCCCGTTGCCGTCCGCGCCGAGGTCCGCACCCGGGTCGCGGGGCGTGCCGGTCGCGGGGGCGCTCGACTTGGGCGCACTCGGCACTTCCTGCGTGTCGTTGGCCGACGTGCTGCTGGGATCGGTCTGCAGATACGGCGGGACGACCGCGCGGCCGT
This sequence comes from Amycolatopsis sp. NPDC089917, assembly GCF_040684635.1. Classification (NCBI taxonomy): domain Bacteria; kingdom Bacillati; phylum Actinomycetota; class Actinomycetes; order Pseudonocardiales; family Pseudonocardiaceae; genus Amycolatopsis; species Amycolatopsis sp. NPDC089917. The sequence continues at coordinate 997 of NZ_JBFBGL010000054.1, forward strand.
CGACCAGCGGGGTCGGGTCGAAGCTGACCCAGCCCTTCGTCTGGAAGTAGACCTCGACCCAGGCGTGCGCGTCCTCGGAGCTGATCGAGAGGTGGTCGCCCTTCGGCGTCCCGGACGTGAAACCGATGGCGACCCGGGCCGGGATGCCGACCGACCGCAGCATCACGGCCATCGCGGACGCGAACTGCTCGCAGAAGCCGCGTTTGCCGTTGAGCACGAAGTCGGCGAGCGCGTCGGAGTCGGTCGCCTCGGCGGTCTTGGTGTCGTAGACGAAGCCGTTCTGCGCGGTGAAGAACGACCAGAGCGCCTGGGCCTTGTCGAAGTTGTTGGACTCGTTCTCCGTCAGCTGCTTGGCCTTCGCGGCCACCCGGGGGTCGACGCGGTCGATCTGCAGGAACTGCTGCGGTACCTCGGCCGGGCTGGCGTCGTCCCCGCGGAGCTCGTCCTTCGACGGCTCCTTGATCGCCGCGGTCTCGGTGTAGGCGGGCGCGCTCTGCTTGGTCGTGGTGAACACGGCACCGCCGACAGGGTCGTACAGCCAGTTGTCGGCCAGCCCGGCGATCGTCCGCGGCACGCCGTAGATCGGCAGCCAGTTGTCGACCCAGTTCGTCGGCTCGATCCGGATCTCACGGCCGGGTCCGGCGCCGTCGTCGCCCTTGACCTGCGGGAGCGGCAGGTTGGCCTGCACGCCCTGCTGGGCGCGGCCGTTCTGCGCCAGGCCCCAGCCCTTGTTCGGCGTGTACGTGTCGAGGGTGAACGCGCGCAGCAGCTTCTTGTCCGCGCCCATCCCGTAGACCTTGAACAGCTCGACGTTCTCGCCCTGGTCGAGCAGGCCGCGCAGCTGCGTGAACGGCTCGACACCGAAGCCGCCCGCGCCACCGCGGCCGGATCCGTCGGCGCCGGGAAGCCTGCCGACCGTGCCGACGCCGGTGACGGCCGTGCCGATGACCAGGCCCATCGCGATCGCGGCGGCCACCACCCCGACCGGGGCGGACAGCGTGCTCGCGGAATTGCCCAGTCCCGGCGCGTCCCGGTTGCGCCAGCGGCGATGCCGGTGGTTGCCGTCGACGGCGAGCAGCCCGGCGAACGCGGCCGCGCCGAGCAGGAACGTCCACCACGGCAGCATGTCTTCGGCCAGCGCGGCGGGAACGGCGTAGACGCACAGCAGCACCAGGCCGGTCGCGGCGGGCGCGGCGGCGGCCACGGCCAGGGTGTCGACCAGCACCGCGACCAGGCCGATCGCGATGGTGATCAGGCAGAGGATCGGCGGCGTGCCCTCGACCGGCGGCAGCCCGACGCGGATCTGCTCGGCCGCGGCGGCGAGCACGCCGCGCAGCTCTTCGAGCGCGTCCGGGCCGGGAATGATCTTCAGGATGCCGCTGGTGGTGAACGCCCCGGTGATCAAGAACAGCAGCACCAGCAGCTGTGCGAGGCCGACGACGATGGTCGGCGCGCGCAGCGAGCGCAGGGCGAGCCCGGTGGAGGCGATCAGCACGACGGCGACCAGCAGGTAGCCGAACCACGCCCAGCCGGAGACGACGCCGGTGAGCGAGGTGGAGGCGAACAGCGTGGCGAGCCCGGCGGCGACCGGCGCGAGCACGCTGCTCGTCCAGGCCGGCGGCTGCGCGGCGGGACGCGGCCGGGGGGTGTGCGGCCGGGGTGGCGCGGTCGCGGTCACAGGCCGCCTCCGATCAGGGTGCCCCGGCGGGTGGCGGTCTGACAGAGCTCGGCCCAGACCTGTGGCATCGGCGAACCGGGGCCGGCGACGACGACGCCCCAGCCCGCGGCGCGCAGCAGCGCCACCGACTCTTCGGTGGCGGCGGCACGGGTTTCGGGCCGGTTGACGCCGGAGGACCAGCCGGGGGTGTCGAGCAGCACGGCGAGGCTCCGGATCCCGCGCGGGCGGTACCGGGACAGCTCGTGCACGGATTCGTTGCTGACGGTGCCGAGCACCGCGATGAGTTCCTGTCCCTCGGCCGGGTCGTGGCCGAGGGTGATGTCGCGCTGGTGCGCGGGCTGGAGCGCGGCGAGGACGTCGAGCACGACGTTGTCGTAGTGCTCGCCACCCTCGCCGGGGGTGTCGGCCAGGGCCTGGCCGTGCTCGGTGATCAGCCGGACGCGGTGCCCGGAGCGGCGCAGGTGCAGCGAGACGGAAGCGGCGAACGAGACCGCCCATTCGAGGCTCGCGGCGGGGCCGGTGCCGTGATGCGCGGCCGCGCGGTGGTCCAGCAGCACCGTGGTGCCGCCCCGCCAGGGCTTCTCCTCGACGCGGACCATGATCTCGTCGCGGCGGGCGGTCGAGCGCCAGTGGACCTTCCGCAGGTCGTCGCCCTGGCGGTACTGCCGGACGATCACGTCCGACTCGCCCTGCCCGGCGTGCAGGCGGATGCTGCCGTCGTCACCGGCGCCGATCCCGGCGCCGCTGGGCAGCCCCCACAGACCGGCCACCTTCGGCACGACGACCAGCCGGGAGTGCCCGATCAGCTCGCGTTCGAACTCGCACAGCCCGAACGGATCGGTGATCGTCGCCCGCAGCGGTCCGACCTGCTGGATCCCGCGCAGCACCGGCTGGAGCGGGTACCGCAGCGCGACGCGCCGGTCGTGCGGCAGCCGTTCGACGACGAACCGGGGCCGCGAACCCAGCGCGTACGGCACGCCGTCTTCGAGCAGCACCTCGCCCGCCGGGAGCCTGCCGTTCCGCCAGAGTTCCAGCTGGACCTCGCCGGGCGAGCCGACCGAGACCCGGTCCGGGCGCAGCGCGCGGGCCGCGCCCAGCTTCAGCCGGGTCGCGGAGATGAAGAAGGCGACCAGCAGCGGCAGGGCCACGACGAACACCGCGACGCGCAGCAGGTCCCGTTCGTTGAGCACGAACGAGCACACCGCCGCGGCGACGCCGGCGGCGAGGAGGCAGCGGCCGCGTGTGGTCAGGCCGGACAGAGCACGCAGCATGGCCCTGGAATCCAATCAGCCGAGCGAAGCTCGCCCGTCGAGGGTGGTGGCGGGGGCATGGACGGACCTTTACTCAGCGGTGGTTCGTGCCCGGGGAGCCCTGCGGAACGGGAACGCGGTGCAGGATCGCGCGGACCACGTCGGTGGCCGAACGGCGCGCCGCGTGCGCCTCGGTGGTGAGCACCATGCGGTGCGCCAGCACCGGGATCGCGACCGTGTGCAGATCGTCCGGGACGACGAATTCGCGGCCGGACAGCGCGGCCTGCGCGCGGGCGGCGCGGACCAGCTGCAAGGTCGCACGAGGCGAGGCCCCGAGCCGGATCTCCGGGGCCTGACGGGTCGCGGAGACCAGGTCGACGGCGTACCGGCGGACCTCCGGCGAGATGTGCACCGACCGGACCGTCTCGATCAGCCGCTGCACCGACTCGCGGTCGGAGACGGGTTCGAGGTCGGCCAGCGGGTTGTGCCCGGCGTGCTCGTCGACCATGGCCAGTTCGGCCTGCTGGTCGGGGTAGCCGATGGACACCCGCGCGGTGAACCGGTCCCGCTGGGCCTCGGGCAGCGCGTAGGTGCCCTCCATCTCGATCGGGTTCTGGGTGGCGATCACCATGAACGGCTCTTCGAGGTGGTACGTCGAGGTGTCGACGGTGACCTGGTGCTCTTCCATGCATTCGAGCAGCGCGGACTGCGTCTTCGGCGAGGCGCGGTTGATCTCGTCGCCGACCACGATGTTCGCGAACACCGGGCCGGGCCGGAACTCGAACTCGCCGCTCTGCCGGTTGTAGATGGACACCCCGGTGACGTCGCTGGGCAACAGGTCGGGGGTGAACTGGATCCGGCTGACGGTGCAGTCGATCGAGCGGGCGAGCGCCTTGGCCAGCGAGGTCTTGCCGACGCCGGGGACGTCTTCGACGAGGAGGTGGCCTTCGGCGAGGAGGGTCACGAGAGCGATGCGGATGACGTCGGGTTTGCCGACCAGCACCCGCTCGACGTTGGCCGCGATCCGCCGCGCCGTCTCGTGCAGTTCGTCCAGCGAAGCACGGCCGGCTCGGCCGTTCTGCGGTCCGCTGACCGAGCCCGCGGCCGTGGGATACGGCGCTTGCCCGGTTGCCTGCTCGCCCTGCTGTTCGCCGGGCGTCGCAGACTGGATTCTCGACGTCACTCGACCTCCTGATGCCGCGTGGCTGGATGTCCGCTGGGTCTGCTGCCGGACCTGATTCAGGTCCCCCGGGCAGCGGTCAGCCTCCCACGAAGTGTGTCAAACTCGGGCGAACTCGTGGGGGGAACCCCGCCAACCCCAGTCGATGACTCTGTGCAACCGGAGACCTTACCTCGATCGGGTGAGTTGAGCGCATTTTCAGGTGCTCCCGCTGACACCGGGTTTTGTCGTATGCTCCGTTGCGAGATCGGCCGACTACGGAGAGGCGTAATCGCATATGAGCGACGTGAGAACCGCCAAACCCAGGTTCGACTTGAGCGGGTTCGCGGTCGCCCCGGAGCTGGCGGCCGACGCCCACGTGAAGATCTCCGCCCTGCAGGACGTGGTCGGCCAGATGGTCCGTGAGGCCAAGGTGCTCGGCCGCACGGTTCCCCTCGGCGGGGGATACGCCGACGAGGTCGGCAAGTTCATGGCGCAGTACGGGATCGGCGCCGAAGGTTCCGCGGTCGAGGCGCTCACCGCGTTCGGCCGTGAGCTCGAAGCGCTCAAGAACCGGATCGAGAAGGCGCTGGCCCGGTACACCCGGCAGGATGAACAAGCGGCGGCGGACGTGGACTGTGTCGGTGGCTGACCCCATGCGCTCACGTCTCCCTCTTCTCGCCCTCTTCGGCGCGCTCGCCGTCCTTACAGTGTCCGCTTGCGGGCAAGGGGCCGCAGGCCAGGCGCGAATTCCGGCCGCTGACGACGGCGGGGCCCCGGCTCCCTCGTCTTCGGCGCCCGCGCCGGACGCCGGGGTGGACCCGTGCACGCTGCTCGATCCGCGGGACCGGTCGACGGCCGGGGTGAACGTGCTCGGCGTGCCCAAGGAGATCAACGGCGCCCGCGCCTGCGACTGGACGGTGCCCGCGACCTTCGGCGTCACCATCACCGTGGACGAGCGGAACGGGCTGAAGGACCTCGAAGTCGCGCGCAAGACCGCCACGAAGACGAAGGTCGGCGACCGCGAAGCGCTCAAGGTCGCCGACAAGAAGGCCGCCGACGGGACCTGCGCGGTCCTGCTCGGCATGGGGGAGAAGGCGAGCGTCCAGATCGACGTGAGCAACACGAACTTCACCGACACCCCGCTCGCCTGCGAGCGCGCGGTGAAGGTGGCGGGACTGGCCGAACCCAAACTGCCCTGAGGAGAAGGTGCCGTGCCTGAAGGAGAGACGCCGGGCCGCGAGGTCCCGGTCGCGGCGACGCGGTACGAGGCCTACAGCCACGAGGCGCTGGCCGCCGAAGTCGAAGCGGGCAACGACCCCGAGGCCGCCGGTGGCATCGGCGCCGCCTGGGACGCGCTCGCGCGGCGCATGCACGACGCGACGTCGGACCTGGCCGGGCTGGTCGGCAGCAGTGAGGAGAACTGGCGCGGGGAAGCGGGTGACGCGCTCCGCGGCGTGCTGTCCACGGCGTCCGGCTGGCTGGCCTGGTCCGCCGATCTCTCGTCCGCGCTCGGGCAGGCGGTCTCCGGGCAGGCCGAGGCCGCCGCGCGGGCCCGTGCCGACATGCCGCCGCCGGTGGACTACGACCCCGGCGCGATGATCCGCGGCGCCGCCGCCGGCGGGAACCTCGCGCTGCTCGCCGCGCTCGCCGACGAGATGGAGGCCAAGCACGCCGAGGCCGAGGCCGCCCGCCGCAAGGCCGTCGACGTGATGAACACCCGCGACGCTTCACTGCACTCGCTGACTCCGCAGGTCTCCTTCGGGAAGCCGCCCGAGCTGGGGCGGTCTTGATCCGCGTTTCCGCGTCGGCGTTCGACGTCCTCTGGTCCGACCTGGGCCACGAGGCCCCGCCGTGGCCGCTGTCCGTCCGCAGCGTCGGCAGCACGGAAGCCGAACGTGCCGAGATCCGCGGAGCGGTCTACGGCAACCTCGCCGAACGAGGCCTCTACGACGGGGACAGGCTCGACGCCGCCCTGGAAGCCCGGCTGGACCTGCTCGCGCGCGCCGAGGTCTACGTCGAATGCGAGGCGCTGGCCGACATGACGGCCGACGCCCCGTTCCGCGCGGTCGCGGCCGCGCGCGGGCGGCACGGCGTCCTGGCCACCCAGCCGGAACAGACCATCTCGTTGTCCGGAATCGGCGACGGCGAGGTGTTCGCCGCGATCGTCGACGTCCTCCCGGAGCTGCGCCCCGGCCCGGGCTACGGGATCAGCCTGCCCGCGGCGCGGTTCGGCGGGGATCTGGAGGATCCGGTGTTCGGCGACAGCGGACGGTCGTCGGCTTCGGACAGCCAGCTGCGCGAGGTGCTCGCGATCCAGGCGCGGCCGGTCTACAGCGCGGGCCAGTTCACCGTGCGGACCCGCGACCGCGACGGCCGGGCGCACCGGGCGGGCGGTCTGACCTGGTTCGACACCGACGTCGGCGCGTACTGCGCGGCGCGGACCGAGGGCCGCGGCGGGCAGGCGTGGGTGAACGTGTCGCCTGTGGACGGTCCCCGCCTCGCCGCGAGATTGGCCGCGCTGCTGGACCCGGACCGCTAGGTTGTCGAGAAGCCCGAGGAGCTTCGGGGAGGAGGGGGTCCGGAATGTCCGTGCCGTTCGGGGGCCAGGTGCGTGATCCGCGGGAGTGGATGCGCGAACAGGAACAGCGAAGCGCCGCGCTGCTCGCCAAGGCGGAACAGGCGAAGACCGAGCTGGAGAACAACGTCGTCACCCTGAGCAGCCCGGACCGGCTGGTCACCGTGACGGTCAACCCCGGCGGCGGCCTGATGTCGCTCGCTCTGTCCCCGCAGGCGCAGGAACGGCCGCCCGCCCAGCTCGCGTCGCTGATCATGAGCACCTACCGCAAGGCGACGACCAGGGCCGCGGACCGGACCCTGGAGATCATGGCCGGGCTGACCGGCGAAGACTCCGACGCGGTCGACTTCATCAAGAGCACGCTGCCGCCGAGGGAAGAGCCCCAGGCCACTCCGGAACAGAACGACTCCGCGCGCTTCGTCGTCCAGGAGACGGAGCAGACCCCCGAACCGCCGAAGCGCCGTCCTTCCCGTCCCGCGTCCGATGAGGACGACGGTGAGGACTTCCAGAACGTCGACTGGACGGGCCGCTCGTGAGCGGGCCGGGCTACGGCGTCTCGCCGGAACAGCTGAAAGCGCACGCTGACCAGGTCGCCGATCTCGCCGAACGCATCCGCGGCGCGGCCTCGGCGGCGAACCAGGTCGGCATGGGCGGCTTCGCGGGCTACGGCCTGCTGTGCGCGGTGCCCGTCGGCGGTGTCCTGCAGATCGCCCAGGGCGACGCGGACGAGCTGATGACCAATGCGGCGAACCTCGGCGACGCGTTGTCCGACGCGCTGAAGAAGGCGGCGACGGACTACACGAAGATCGACGACGACGCGGCGCAGCTCAGCCGGGACCTGGGGAAGAAGCTGTGAGCGAAGGACCGGTCGCGCGGCCGGGCGAACAGAACCTGGTCGCACAGAAGACGGACGAGGGCAAGAACTTCAAGGGAGCCGGCCTCGCGGACAGCCTCGAAGGTCTCGCCGGCACCCTGAAGCCCAAGCCCGGCGAAGACATCGACGGGTTCGCGCTCGCGATGGACGGTGTTTCCGTCGGACTGGACGCTCTGTCGATGGTCCTGAACCCGCTCGGTGAGCTGGTGAAGGCAGGGGTCGGCTGGCTGATGGAGAACCTCGACTTCATCCGCGAACCACTGGAGATCCTCACCGGCGATCCGGATCTGGTCCAGCAGGCGGCGCAGACCTGGAACAACATCGCGGCCGAACTCGAAGCCGTGGCCGGTGACTACGAAAGTTCCCTGAGCACGACATCCGGTTGGGACGGCGACGCGGCGATCGCCTATCGCCGCGTCGCGCTTCAGTACACGCAGTCTCTGCGTGACGTCGCCGCCGAAGCGAAAGACTCGGCGCAGTGGATCACCACCGGCGGAATGGTGGTGGCCACCGCGCGGGCGCTGATCTTCGACATCATCGCGAGCTTCATCAGCGACGTGATCACCCGTGCTCTCCTGGCCCTCGCTTCGTCGTGGTTCACCCTCGGTGGCTCGGTCGCCGCGTTCACGGCGAGCATCTTCGCCGACGCGGTCAAGGTCATGGCGAAGATCCAGAAGAAGCTCGGCAAACTGCTCAGCGCGATCCAAAAGTTCGTGAAACGGTTCGAAGGATCGAGCGAGCGCGCTCGGGAAGCCGCACGGGCGCTGGGGCGGAAGTCTTCCGAGCTGGGGCGCGAGGCGAACAAGGCGATCAAGGCGAGTGACAAGACCTTGGACTCTTTCAAGGCAGACAACCTCAAACTCGCGAAGAAGGCGCTGGATTCCGACGCCACCGGCGCTGAGCGCTTGCTCAAACACGCGCGCGGCGGGATGGACCGGATGGAGAACACCGTCGCGGGGAAGATCGCCGACAACAGCGCGCTGAAGATCGGGAAGGAAACCGGCAAGGCGGTTGCCGGAGACCGCAGCCAGTACGAGGGAGGCTCGTCCGAACGCGGCCGCGTCACGCCGCCCACCAGCGGCCGGATCAGCGGCTCGCTCGACGACGATGACTGATCTGCCCGAACGAGGTGAGCATCCGGTCCGGAAGCGTAGGGGCCGATCCGGTTTGAAAATGATCACGGGCGTCGTCTTCGTCGTGGTGGGCGCCTGGTTCATGTTGTCGCTGGGAGTTTCGCTGGGGATCAGCGACCAGGGGAAAACGGATCGATTCGGGGTGGCCCGCATTCAGGAATGCCACCGCAGTCCGCTCCGGTTCTGGATGATCCACGTTTGCCAAGCCGAAGTGCGATGGGATCGGAAGTCGATGAACGGCCCGCTCGTGACCTCCTCGGTGATCGGCTCGGCTTCGGACCTGTCAGGCGAGGTGGACGTGGTGTCCTATCAGTCGTCGGGACGCTACGGGGCACTCCAGTACAGCATCGTTCCCGTCGACCGCCCGCGGCCGTTGTTCTCGTTCGGGTGGTGGTTCTTCTTCACTCTCGTGAGCTTGATCCCGAGCTATGCCGTCGGGTGGTTCGCGGGCAAGGGCATCGACCGGTTGCTGCCTGAGCGACAGGAGAAGCCCAAGGACTGGCGCGGCGTCAGCCGTCGCGCCGCGTCCGGGATGAACGGACGCCGTAAGCGTGGCCGTCGTCGATGACCGGACAAGGCCGCCGCACCCGATGGTGGCCGCCGGGTGTGATGGGCGCTCTCGGCGTTCTTCTCACACTGTGGCTGATGTTCTCCTTGCAGTGGGTGGTCGGTTTCGAGCCGTGGGGCACGCTCACCCGGACCGGGACCGCTCAGGTCGCGCAGTGCCAGAGGAGCGCGGTCCACACCTGGATGGCGTACTCGTGCGAGGCGGAAGTCCGGTGGAACTCCGTTTCCCCCGGTGATGACCAGGTCTCGGCCACGACGGTCACCTCGGTCTCCGAGCTGGCAGGCAGCGTGGCGGTCGAAGAGTTCCAGTACCGGAAGAAGAACAGCTCGCGGGGCGGATCTTCGGTGGTCCCGGTCGACCGGCCGTCGTGGCCGGTAGCTGGCGGCTGGTGGATCCTTCTCCTCTTCGTGAGCGTGATCCCCGGCTGGCTCGCCGGGTTCTGGGTGGGCGGTCGTCTCGGCCGGTTGCTGCCCGAACCGAAGGAGAGACCCAAGGACTGGCGCGGAGTCAGCCGTCGCGCCGCACCCGGTGCGAACGGGCGCCGCAAGCGCAAACGCTGAAGTGTCCGATTAGGACGGCCAGGATTCCTGGGATGAACCGACGAGACCGAGGGGCGTCCGGACGCGTTTAATACCATTCATGGCGCTCCTTGGCAATGATCGTCCTTTGCCGACCCGCCGGTTTCGAACGGCGTGGAAGTCCCGCCAGGTACGGAATCCGTCGCGGGCGACGCTCCACAATGCCCCCACTGCGGCCCCCACCGCACCCCACCGGATTCCCCACTTTCACCCCCACTCCGCCCCACGACAGGGTTCCGGCTGCCGATATCCGGACGCGTCAGGCATGGATGAGGTTGCTTCGATACCCGCAGAGGGGGATCTTGGCCACCGTCCCCCACCGTGCCCCCACCTGGCCCCACCTGGCTGACCAGCGAAAACGCCTGACACGACGGAGTGGTCGCGGCTTTTGCCGCGTTGACTGTGGTGAAAAGTGGGGTACGGTGGTGCGCAGTGGGGCAGAAGGGAGCCCCGTGGCCGACCTTGGTTGTTCGCAGCCAGGATCGGTAGGGAGGTGGAGCCGGTGTTCCTCGGCACCCACACCCCGAAACTGGATGACAAGGGGCGGCTCACGCTGCCCGCGAAGTTCCGCGACGCGCTCGCCGGTGGGCTGATGGTCACCAAGGGACAGGATCACTGTCTCTTCGTCTTTCCCCGGGCCGAGTTCGAGCAGATGGCGAGGAAGGTCGCCGACGCCCCGTTCACGAACGAGGCGGTCCGGGCCTACCAGCGTTATCTCTTCGCCGGGACGGACGAACAACGCCCGGACGGGCAAGGACGTATCGCGATCGCGTCCGAGCTCCGACGCTACGCCGGGCTGAACAAGGAGTGCGTGGTGATCGGGGCGATCACCAGGCTGGAGATCTGGGACGCCCAAGCGTGGCAGGGCTACCTGGACGAACACGAGGACAGCTACGCGAAGGCTCGAGAGGAAGTTCTGCCGGGCGTCTTCTAGACGTGACCGAGGAAGCACCCACGCCGTCGGGGGGCGCGGGTTCACGCTTCGGGCACGCCGGGAGCCGCCCACACGGATGCCGTGAGGCCTCTGTCCGCTCAGTGGCCCTGGTACACCTTCCCCGGTACCAGGTCAGCAGGCGGGCGGACAGGGACCTGACGGCATCCGGCATCTTCCCCGGCACTACAGGAAGGGGGGAAGACATGGCAGACGAACACGAGCACGTACCGGTGCTGCTCGACCGCATCGTCGAGCTGTTCGCGCCGGTCTTCTCCGACCGCGAGGCCGTGCTGGTCGACGCGACCGTCGGACTCGGCGGGCACTCCGACGCGCTGCTCACCGCGTTCCCTTCGTTGCGCCTGGTCGCGCTCGACCGCGACCACAACGCGCTGGAACTCTCCGCGAAATGTCTTGCGCCGCACGGTGATCGCGTCGACTTCGTGCACGCCGTCTACGACGAGATGCCGTCCGCGCTCCAGGGGCTCGGACTGTCCAGAGTGGACGGGATCCTGTTCGACCTCGGCGTTTCCTCGATGCAGCTGGACCGCGCCGAGCGTGGTTTCGCCTACTCCAAGGACTCCCCGCTCGACATGCGGATGGACCCGACCACCGGGATCACCGCGGCCGACGTGCTCAACACCTACGCGCCGGGCGAGCTGATCCGGATCCTGCGTGACTACGGCGAGGAACGTTTCGCCCAGCGGATCGTCAAAGCCGTTGTGGCGGAACGAGAGAAGGAACCCTTCACCCGCAGCGGGCGGCTGGTGGAACTGCTGTACGACGCGGTCCCCGCGGCCAGTAGGCGCACCGGCGGGCATCCGGCGAAGCGCACCTTCCAGGCGCTGCGGATCGAGGTCAACGGCGAACTCGAGGTGCTGCGGCGGGCGATGCCGCGGGCGCTGTCCTCACTCGCCGTCGGCGGCCGCATCGTCGTCGAGTCCTATCAGTCCCTCGAAGACAGGCTGGTCAAGCAGGCCTTCGCGGAACTGGCGAAATCCCGGACACCGGAAGGGCTTCCCGTCGAACTGCCGGGCCACGGCCCGGAACTGAAACTGCTCACCAGAGGGGCCGAGAAGGCCGGTGAGGCGGAGACCGAACAGAACACACGGGCCGCCTCCGTGCGGCTGCGAGCCGCCGAACGGATCGGAGACCGAGCACGATGACCGCTCCCGCGAAGTCCCGCGGCCGCCGGACACCGGCGCCCGGACGGCGTGCCCGCGCGACCGGCACGGTCGAGGAAACGCCGGACACCACCGAGACCACGAAGTCCACCCGCGCCTCCCGCGGCCGGACTTCGGCGGCGGAACGCGCCTACGCCCGCCGTGCCCAGCGTGCCGACCTGCTCCAGCGTGACCAGCAGCGCAACCGTCCCGACGCCGAAGGCAGTACGGGCAAGGAAGAACCGAAGAAAAGGTTCAAGCTGCGCTGGCCCCGCTCGCGGGCGTCGTTCGTGCTGATGATGATGGGCATGCTGGCGGTCGGCGTGGCGTGCACGCTGTGGCTGACCACGCAGGCCATCGCCGACTCGTATCGGCTCGAACAGCTCCGCACGACCAACGCCGGGCTCGCCGAGTCGAAGGAACGGCTGCAGCGCGAGGTCGCGAAGGCCGAGTCGCCCGCTTCCCTCGCGCCCAAGGCCCGGGAACAGGGCATGGTGCCCGGCGGCGACCCCGCGCACATCGTGGTCGGCCCGGAAGGACAGTCCACTGTGGTCGGTGAGCCGAAGAAGGCCACCGGCGAAGCGCCGCCCACCCAGGCCGCGACGGTGCCGCCCGCCGAAGGCACGCAGCAGGGCGCGCCGATCGAGGGTGACCAGCCCGCGGTCCCGCAGGAGAACACCCCGCCCCCGGCGCAGGGAGGTCAGTGATGTCACCCGGCCGTCCGGCACAGGCCCGGGCCCGGTCGGCGGGGAGCGCGCGGCGGACCTACGCCGCCGGGACCCGTCGTGCCACCGCCCGGCGGGGCAACGGCGGCAACCGGAGCCGGTTCACCGGCGTCCGGATCCTGCTGATCGTCGTGATGGTGCTCGCCGGCCTCAAACTGGTGCAGGTGCAGTGGTTCGAGGCCGGTGCGCTGTCCGAGGCCGCGGAACGGCAGCGGACGTCGGTGATCGAAAGTCCCGCGCAGCGCGGGTCCATCATGGACCGCAACGGCACCAAGATCGCGTTCAGCATCGAGGTGCGGACTCTCGCGGTGAGCCTGAACTGGCTGCACAAGACGATGGACGACTTCGCCGCCAAGAACCCGGCCAAGGGCAAGAACTTCGAGTCCGAGGTGGCGGGCGCGGCGAAACTGATCGCGGCCAAACTGCCCGGGGTGATCACCGAGCAGGAGCTGCTGGAGAAGTTCCACAAGCCGGACGGGTTCACCTACCTGGTCCACGACGTCGAACCGTCGGTCGCCGACGCGATCGTCAAGCAGTACCCGTGGATCACCGTCGAGAAGCGCTCCAAGCGGGAGTACCCCGGCGACTCGGTGGGCGCGAACATCATCGGCTACGCGAACTGGCGCACCGACGATAAGGACCTTTCCAAGCACAACCTGCACGGTGGCTACGGGCTCGAAGCCTCCCGGGACAACGACCTGGCCGGAACGCCGGGCCGCAAGATCGTCAACACCCGGAACGGCAACGACAACCTCGTCATCCCCGGTACCGAACGGGACATCCAGAACGCCGTCCCGGGTTCGGATCTGCAGCTGACGATCGACACCGATCTCCAGTACGAACTGCAGCGGCAGCTGAGCGAGTACGTCGTCAAGTCGAAGGCCAAGGGCGGCCAAGCGGTCATCATGGACTCGAAGACCGGCGAGATCTACGCGCTGGCCAACGACAAGACGGTCAACCTCAACGACCCGGCCTCGCGCAGTGAGACGGAGAACCTCAACAACCGCGCGGTGACCACGCCGTTCGAACCCGGTTCGGTGAACAAGATCGTCACCGCCGCGGGCGCGATCGACGAAGGCATCACCACGCCGGAGTCGTCACTGGCGGTGCCGGGTTCGCTGCAGGTCGCGGACAAGGTCGTCAAGGACGCCTGGCACCACGGCACGCAGCAGTTCACCACCACCGGTATCTTCGCGAAGTCGTCGAACGTCGGGACCCTGCTGCTGGCGCAGAAGATCGGCGAGGACAAGTACGCGGACCTGCTCAAGAAGTTCGGTCTCGGCCAGCGCACCGGACTCGGCCTGCCCGGTGAGAGCCCGGGCGTCGTTCCGCCCCGGAACCAGTGGTACGCCACGACTTTCGGAAACCTGCCGATCGGACAGGGGCTTTCGATGACCGTCGTGCAGATGGCCGGGATGTACCAGGCCATCGCGAACGACGGGCTGCGCGTGGAACCGCGGGTGGTCAAGTCGAAGGTCAACCCGGACGGGACGGTCGTCCCCGAACCGGCGCCGAAGACCGTCCAGGTCATCAGTCCCGAGGCGGCGAAGACCGTCCGCGACATGATGCGCGCGGTGACGCAGAGCGGCCGCGGGCAGCAGAGCGGCACCGGGCCGAAGGCGGCGCTGGAGGGCTACCAGATCTCGGGCAAGACGGGCACCGGCCAGCAGGTCGACCCGCAGACGAAGAAGTACAGCAACCAGCTGTACAACATCACCTTCGCCGGGATCCTGCCCGCCGACAACCCGCGTTTCGTGGTCGGCATCCGCCTCGACGCGCCGGACACCTCGCTGCCGGGCGGCGGGTCGTCCGCGCCGCTGTTCCACTCGGTGGCCGCGTACCTGGCGCAGCGGTTCCAGATCCCGCTCTCGAACGGCCCGTCACCCCAGGTGCCGCTGATCCTTTCCTGACGGAACTCGCGTGCTTGGAGCCGGAACTCGCTCATCCGGCCGGAGACACGTGAGATCCGCCTTCAAGCACGCGAGATCCGGCTCCGAACACGTGAGATCCGGCTTCGGTCACCCGGGCTGAGCGGCTCGGCGCCCGCGTCGCGAAAGTGGCTTTCGCGTCATCCACGTCCGGCACGGTGTCGTCGAACGCCGTCGTCGCTGTGCGTGAACGGTTCCGCGCGCCGGGCAGCGCCCGAAAACCGGCTCCGCTTGACCCGGCAGTCCTCAAGCGACAGTCGGAAGCCCTTGCGTGCCAAGGAGAGCTCACGAAACCCATTACCACGAGCGTGATCGCCGCGCTCACACCCCGCACCGCTTCGGTCACCCGAATGCCACGCCGGTAACCTCCTTTGCTGTGTCGGTGCCTACTTCAGATCCCCGCAGCGGTCCCGCCGTCGAAAGCGGGTCCGGCGCGACGGCTGCCCAGGTCCCGGACAGCCCGGTCAAGGCCGTCGCCGCACCTCCTCGTCCGGCCCGCATCGAGCCGATGCCGCTGGGCACGCTGCTCGCCAGGGCGGGCGCGCGGCTCGTGGTCGGTGACGACGACTACACGGCCGCGGCCGAGCTGACGGTCACGGGCAGCACGCTGCGCGCGCAGCACGTCCTCCCCGGTGACCTCTTCGCCGCGCTACCCGGCGCCCGCGCCCATGGAGCGGACTTCAGCGATCAGGCCATCGCCGCGGGCGCGGCCGCCGTGCTCACCGACGAGGCCGGGGCCGAGCGCCCGGTGCTCCGTGACGCCGGCGTGCCGATCCTGGTCCACCAGGACCCGCGTGCCGCCCTCGGCGAGATCGCCGCGTGGATCTACGGCGAGCCGTCGCTGGAGCTGTCCGTCCTGGGTATCACCGGGACGTCCGGCAAGACCACGACGTCGTACCTGGTCGACGCGGGCCTCAAGGCCGCCGGGCTCACCACCGGGCTGATCGGCACGGTCGAGACCCGGATCGCGGGCGAGCGGCTGGCCAGCGGGTTCACCACCCCCGAGGCGCCGGATCTCCAGGCGCTCCTGGCGGTCATGGTGGAACGCGGCGTCACGCACGTCCCGATGGAGGTCTCCAGCCACGCGCTGTCGCTGGGCCGGGTCAACGGCACACGGTTCGCGGTCGGGGCCTTCACCAACCTCTCCCAGGACCACCTGGACTTCCACAAGGACATGGAGGAGTACTTCGCCGCCAAGTCGCTGCTGTTCGACGGCCGCTCCACCGCCGAGGTGGTCGTCGTCGACAGCGCCTGGGGCCAGGCCCTCCTCACCCCGCACACGGTGACCGTCTCCACCGAGCCGGGCACGGACGCGCTGTGGCGCGCCACCGACCTGACGCCGACGCCGGCGGGGGAGCAGACCTTCGTCCTCCACGGCCCCGACGGTCTCAGCGCGCCGGCGAAGATCCCGCTGCCGGGTGAGTTCAATGTGGCGAACGCCGTGCTCGCGGCCGCGATCCTCAACACCGCCGGTGTCCCGCTCGAAGCCGTCGTCGCCGGGCTCGCCTCGGTCGAGGTGCCGGGCCGGATGGAGCGGGTCTACCTCGGCCAGCCGTTCACCGCGGTGGTCGACTACGCGCACAAGCCCGCCGCCGTCGCGCAGGGGCTCGACGCGCTGCGCGCCCGCACCGAGGGCCGGATCATCACCGTCCTCGGCTGCGGCGGCGACCGCGACACCGCCAAACGCCCGGTGATGGGCGAGGCGGCGGTCCGGCGCAGCGAGGTGCTGATCGTGACCGACGACAACCCGCGGTCGGAGGATCCGGCCGCGATCCGGGCGGCCATGCTGGCCGGTGCCCGCAACGCCGGACCCGCCCTGGGCGGCGAGATCCTCGAGATCGCCGACCGCCGGGACGCCATCGTCCACGCGGTCGAACTCGCCCGGCCCGGCGACATCGTGCTCATCGCGGGCAAGGGCCATGAGACCGGCCAGGAGATCCAGGGTGTCGTGCACCCGTTCTCCGACCGGGAAGAGCTGGCCTCCGCCATCCGCAGACGTCTGGAGACAGTGTGATCGTGCTCAGCCTGGCCGAGATCGCCGCCATCGTCGGCGGACGGCTGCATCGGACCGACGGGACCGCCGAGGTCACCGGGAGCGTCGAATTCGACACCCGCGAGATCACGCCCGGCGGCCTGTTCATCGCGCTGCCCGGCGCGAAGGTCGACGGCCACGACTTCGCCGCGCGGGCGGTCGAGTCCGGCGCCGTCGCGGTGCTCGCGGCCCGCGAGGTCGACGCCCCGGCCGTGATCGTGCCGCCGCTCGACGCCGGTGTCGCCCACGACCGGGCGTTCGCGCTGGTCTCGGACAAGGACGGGGCGGGCGCCGCGGTGCTGGCCGCGCTGGCGAAGCTCGCCCGGCACGTGGTCCGGAAGCTTTCCGGGGACCACCTGACCGTCGTCGGAGTCACCGGTTCGGCGGGCAAGACCTCGACCAAGGACATCGTCGCCCAGCTCCTGGAGCCGCTCGGCCCGACGGTGGCGCCGCCGGGATCGTTCAACAACGAGCTGGGCCATCCCTGGACGGCGCTGCGGGCCGATTCTTCGACCCGGCAGCTGGTGCTGGAGATGTCCGCCCGCGGGCCGGGCCACATCGCCGAGCTGGCGGCCATCGCGCCGCCGCGGATCGGGGTCGTGCTCAACGTCGGCACCGCGCACGTCGGCGAGTTCGGCTCGCGCGAGGGCATCGCCAAGGGCAAGGGCGAGCTCGTCGAGGCGCTCCCGAGCGCGGAGGACGGCGGTGTCGCGGTCCTCAACCTCGACGACCCGTACGTCGCGGCGATGGCGAGCCGGACCACCGCGCGGGTGGTGTTCGTCGGCGAGAGCGCGTCCGCGCAGGTCCGCGCCGTGGACATCACCCTCGACGACGAAGCGCGCGCGTCGTTCCGCCTGGTCACGCCGGACGGCGAGGCGCCGGTGAAGCTGCCGCTCTACGGCGAGCACCAAGTCGGCAACGCGCTCAGCGCCGCCGCCGTCGCCCTGGAGATGGGCTCGACGGTCGAGGAGGTCGCGGCCCGCCTGTCGAGCCTCGAACGGCGCTCCGACCGGCGCATGGAGGTCACCACCCGCGCCGACGGCGTCACGGTGCTCAACGACTCGTTCAACGCCAGCCCCGAGTCGATGCGGGCCGCCCTCAAGGCGCTCGCGTCGATGAGCGCGACGCGGCGTTCCTGGGCCGTGCTCGGCGTGATGGGCGACCTCGGCGCCGACTCGGTCACGGCGCACGACGGCATCGGCAGGCTCGTCGTCCGGCTCAACATCGACAAGCTCGTGGTCATCGGCGAGGCGGCCGCGGCCACCCATCAGGGCGCGCAGCAGGAGGGTTCCTGGGGCGAGGAGTCGGTTCTGGTACCCGACGTCGAGGCCGCCATCGCCCTGCTGCATGATCAGCTCCGCGCGGGAGACGTGGTGCTGGTGAAGGCGTCCAAGGCCGCCGCGTTGTGGCGCGTGGCCGACGCCGTGCTCGCCTCTCCCGCGATCGACGCTGATTCCCCTGTAGTACCCCCTTCCCCCTCTCAAGAACGCTCGAACGGTGGTGACGCGTGATCAGCATCCTGATCGCGGCCGCGGCGGGCCTGCTGGTCTCCATCCTCCTCACTCCCTATCTGATCCGGGTCTTCTCCCGGCAGGGCTTCGGCCAGGAGATCCGGGAGGAAGGACCGCAGGGACACAAATCCAAACGCGGTACCCCGACGATGGGTGGTGTCGCGATCATCGTCGCGATGGTCGTCGGGTATTTCGTGGCTCATCTGATCAGCGCGCTCAGCGGCGGCAACGGCACCGGCGGCCCGTCCGCCTCGGGCCTGCTCGTCCTGCTCCTGGCCGTGGGCCTCGGCGTCGTCGGGTTCCTCGACGACTTCATCAAGATCCGCAAGCAGCGCAACCTCGGGCTGAACAAGACCGCGAAACTGGTCGGCCAGCTGGTGGTCACGATCGCCTTCGCGATCCTGGCGCTGCAGTTCGCCGACGAACGCGGGCTGACCCCGGCGTCGGAGAGCCTGTCCTACGTGCGGGACCTCGCGCTGATCACCTTCCCGTCGGTGTTCTTCGTGATCTTCTGCTACATCGTCATCTCGGGCTGGTCGAACGCGGTGAACTTCACCGACGGCCTCGACGGTCTCGCCGGCGGCACCGCGGCGATGGTGCTGGCGACCTACGTCGTCATCGCCTTCTGGCAGACCCGCCTCTCGTGCGCGGTCACCCCGCAGACCGCCTGCTACGACGTCCGCGACCCGCTGGACCTGGCCGTGGTGGCCGCCGCGGCGACCGGCGCCTGCGTCGGGTTCCTCTGGTGGAACGCGGCGCCGGCGAAGATCTTCATGGGTGACACCGGCTCGCTGGCCCTCGGTGGTCTCGTCGCCGGTCTGTCGATGACCACCCGCACCGAACTGCTCGCCATCGTCATCGGCGGCCTGTTCATGGTCGAGATGATCTCGGTGGTCGCGCAGATCGCCGTGTTCCGCACGACCAGGCGGCGGCTGTTCCGGATGGCGCCGTTCCATCACCACTTCGAGCTCGCCGGCTGGGCGGAGACCACGGTCATCATCCGGTTCTGGCTGCTCTCGGCCATCTGCTGCATGTTCGGCCTGGGCCTGTTCTACAGCGAACAGCTCAGCTTCGGGGGTTAGCACATGGAGCTCGCCGGGCGTCACGTCCTCGTCGCCGGAGCCGGGGTCACCGGCAAGTCCATCGTCCCCGTCCTGGCCGACCTGGGCGCGCGGATCACCGTCACCGACGGCAACGCCGAACGGCTGGCGGAGCTCGACGGGCTCGGCGCCGAACTGGTGCCGGGCCTGACGGAGCCGCCCGAGGGTGTCGAGCTGGTCGTGACCAGCCCCGGCTGGAAGCCGACGTCGCCGCTGCTGGTGGCGTCGGCCGAGGCGGGCATCGAGGTGATCGGCGACGTCGAGCTGGCGTGGCGGGTCGGGCAGCTGCGCGACAAGCCGCCCGTGTGGCTCGCGATCACCGGCACCAACGGCAAGACCACCACGGTCGGGATGCTGGAGTCGATCCTGCGTTCCGCCGGGGTCGACGCCGTGGCCTGCGGGAACGTCGGCTTCGCCGTCCTCGACGCGGTGCGGGCCGGGCACGAGGTGCTCGCCGTGGAGCTGTCGAGCTTCCAACTGCACTGGTCGTCCACGCTGGCCCCGCACGCGTCGGTGGTGCTGAACCTCGCCGAAGACCACCTCGACTGGCACGGCTCGATGGAGGAGTACGCGGCCGCGAAGGGGAAGGTCCACACCCACTCCCGGAACGTGGTCCGCAACCTGCACGAGGACTGGTCGATCCGGCTCGCCGACGAGCACGCGCCCGCCGACGCCCGCCACGTCGCCTTCGGCATGGACACCCCGCGCCCCGGCGAACTCGGGATCGTGGAGGATCTGCTGGTCGACCGCGCCTTCGTCGCCGACCCGGCGACCACCGCCGACGAACTCGGCACGCTGGCCGACGTCCGTCCCGCCGGTCCGCACAACGTGTCCAACGCGCTCGCCGCGGCCTCGCTGGCCCGCGCGTACGGTGTCACCGGCGAGGACGTCGCCAAGGGCCTGCGCGAGTACCGGCCGGCCCCGCACCGGGCCGAGGAGATCGGCGAGATCGACGGTGTCCGGTACATCAACGACTCCAAGGCGACCAACCCGCACGCGGCGAGCGGTTCGCTGCGCGCGCATCTGAACGTCGTCTGGATCGCCGGCGGCCAGCTCAAGGGCGCATCGGTGGACGAGCTCGTCGGTTCGATCGCCGGAAGGCTGCGCGGAGTCGTCCTCTTCGGCGTGGATTCACCCGTGATCGCCGCCGCTGTTGCGCGACACGCGCCGGATGTCCCGGTCAACAGCCTCCCTTCGGGTGACGATGACACCATGACTGCGGCGGTGAAGGCGGCCCGCGCCCTGGCGCGCCCTGGAGATGTGGTGCTGCTGGCCCCCGCCGCGGCGTCGTTGGACATGTACCGCTCCTACGGCGAACGCGGTGACGCGTTCGCGAGTGCGGTCCGTGTCCTGCGCGACGGTGCGGGGGAGACCAGTGACGGCGGTTGAGGAAAAGAAGCGCGAGGCCGCTCCTCGTAAACGGCGTGAGCGCAAGGAAAGCCCGTTCGTCGCCTTCCGTACCGCGCTGACGGCGTGGCTTTCGCGGCCACTCGCCTCGTTCCACCTGGTGCTCGCGCTCACCGGCGTCCTGACCGTGATCGGCATCGTGATGGTGCTGTCCGCTTCGTCGGTCGCTTCGTACGACCCCAAGACCGGCACCGGGGTGTACGCCCAGTTCAGCAAGCACATCATGTTCGTCGCGATCGGCGCGGTGGTGTTCTGGGTGGGGCTGCGGGTCCCGCTGGAACGCGTCCGGCGGCTGTCGGCGACGGCGACCGTGGTCTGTCTCGGACTGCTGGTGCTGGTGCTGACCCCGCTCGGGTCCACGGTCAACGGATCGCAGGGCTGGTTCCGGCTCGGCGGTTTCGCCTTCCAGCCGGTCGAGGCGGCCAAGGTCGCGCTGGCCTTCTGGGGCGCCCACATCCTGGTGATCAAGTACAACATCATCAACCAGTGGCGGCACCTGCTCGTCCCGGTCGTGCCGATCGCGCTGCTGATGTTCGCGCTGGTCATGATGCAGCCCGACCTCGGCGGCACGGTCACCCTCGCGGTGGTGCTGCTGGCCCTGCTGTGGTTCGCGGGCGCGCCGAAACGGCTGTTCGGCGTCATCCTCGCGGGTGGTCTGGCCGGGGTGCTGGTGCTGGCCATCATCGCCCCGTACCGGCTCCGGCGGGTCATGTCGTTCGTCTCCGGCGACCCGGACACCAGCGCGGACGGCTTCCAGGCCAACCAGGCGAAACTCGCGCTCGCCGACGGCGGCCTGTTCGGCAAGGGCCTCGGCCAGGGCCAGTCCAACTGGGGCTACCTGCCGAACGTGCAGAACGACTTCATCTTCGCCTTGATCGGCGAGGAACTCGGCTTCATCGGCTGCGCCGTCGTGCTGGGGCTGTTCGCCGGGGTCGCCGTCGTGGGCCTGCGGATCGCCACCCGGAACCTCGACCCGTGGATCCGCATCGTGTCCGGCACGCTGACCGTCTTCCTGGTCGCGCAGGCGGGTATCAACATCGGCTACGTCGTCGGCCTGCTGCCGGTCACCGGGGTCACGCTGCCGCTGATCTCCTACGGCGGGACGTCGCTGGTGATCACCATGCTCATCATGGGGATCCTCGCCAACGCCGCCCGGCACGAACCGGAGGCGGTGGCCGCACTGCGCTCGCAGGGGCCAGGTAAATTCGGACGCCTGCTGAGGCTTCCCGCGCCCGAGCCGTACCGCCCGCCCGCCAAGCGGAAGGGCACCGCGGCCCGCGGCGGCGCCACCAAGGCGGCGAGGCCCGCGCCGAGGACGGCGAGGCCTTCGCCCGCCCAGGAACGGCGCCGGTCGGTACGGGAGCCCGGCAGAAGGACGGCCGCGCGAACCGCGGTGAACCGCGGTACCGCGAAACGGGGTACCGCAAACCGGAGAGGTCATAGGTGAACAACCCCGTCAGAGGTGGCGCAGGAGCCGAGGTCGACGGCAAGGCGCCGGTGGTCGTGGTCGCCGGCGGTGGTACCGCAGGGCACATCGAACCGGCACTCGCCCTCGCCGACGCGGTGATGCGCCTGCGTCCCGACGCGAAGGTCGTCGCGCTGGGCACGCAGCGCGGGCTGGAGAACAAGCTCGTCCCGGCGCGCGGCTACCCGCTTGAGCTGATCCCGCCGGTGCCGATGCCGCGCAAGCCGACACCCGAGCTGCTGAAGATGCCGCTGAAGGTCCGTGACTCGGTCAAGCGCACCCGGGAGATCCTGGAGCGCGTCGGGGCGGACGTCGTCGTCGGCTTCGGCGGTTACGTCGCGCTTCCGGCGTACCTCGCCGCGCGCGGCCGCACGCCGATCGTGGTGCACGAGGCCAACGAGAAGCCCGGCCTGGCGAACAAGGTCGGCGCGCGGTTCGCCGCCCGCGTCGCCGTCGCCGTCCCGGGCACGCCGCTGGCGAAGGCCGAGGTCGTCGGCATCCCGCTGCGCCGCTCCATCACCGCGCTCGACAGGGCGGCGCTGCGCGCCGAGGCCCGCGAGCACTTCGGGCTCGACCCCGACGCCCCGACGCTGCTGGTCTTCGGCGGCTCGCAGGGGGCGGTGTCGATCAACGGCGCGGTCTCCGGCGCGGCCAAGGAGTTCGCGGACGCCGGAGTCGGTGTCCTGCACGCCCACGGTCCGAAGAACACGCTGGCCGTCCAGGAGTTCCCCGGAAAGCCGCCGTACGTCCCGGTGCCGTACCTGGAGCGGATGGACCTGGCCTACGCCGCCGCCGACGCGGTGCTGTGCCGCTCCGGCGCGATGACCGTCGCCGAGGTGTCCGCCGTCGGCCTGCCCGCCGTGTTCGTCCCGCTGCCCTACGGCAACGGCGAACAGGCGGTCAACGCCCGGCCCGCGGTCGACGCGGGCGCCGGGCTGATGGTCGCCGACGCCGACCTCACCGCCGCCAAGGTCGCGGAACTGGTGATCCCGCTGGTGTCCGACGCCGACCGGATCGCGAAGATGAGCGCGGCCGCGGTCGGCCTCGGCCACCGGGAGGCCGACGAGACCCTTGCCAAGATCGTGCTGGAGGCCGCAGGTGCCTGATCAACTCCCCGACACGCTGACGCGTGCCCACCTGATCGGGATCGGCGGCGCCGGGATGAGCGGCATCGCCCGCATCTTGCTGGCCCGCGGGGCCCAGGTCTCCGGGTCCGACGCCAAGGAGTCGCGCGCGTTCCTTTCGCTGCGCGCCCAGGGCGCCGAGATCGCCGTCGGCCAGAGCGCCGAGAACCTCGACGCCTTTCCCGAGGGACCGTCCTCGGTGATCGTGTCGACCGCGATCAAGGAGGACAACCCGGAACTGGCGGCCGCGCGGGAACGCGGGATCACCGTGCTGCACCGCGCGCAGGCGCTGGCCGGGCTGATGGAGGGCCACCGCGTCGCCTGCATCGCCGGGACGCACGGCAAGACGTCGACGACTTCGATGCTGACCGTCGCGCTGCAGAACTGCCGTCTCGACCCGTCGTTCGCCATCGGCGGAGACCTCAACGAGTCGGGCGCGAACGCGCACCACGGCGAGGGCGGGCTCTTCGTCGCCGAGGCCGACGAAAGCGACGGGTCGTTCCTGGCCTACTCGCCGTCGGTCGCCGTGGTGACCAACGTCGAGCCGGACCACCTGGACCACCACGGCACGGCCGAGGCGTACGTCTCCGTGTTCACCGACTTCCTCGGCCGGATCGAGCCGGGCGGGCTGCTCGTCGTCTGCGGTGACGACGAGGGCGCAGACGAACTGGGCACGCAGGCGGAGGAGCGCGGCATCCGCGTCCGCCGCTACGGGCGTTCGGTCACCGGCGCGGACGATGCCAAGGTCCTGGACTTCGTGCCGACCCCGGACGGCGGCGTGGTCCGGATCTCCTTGCGGGGCGAGGAAATCGCCCTCCAGGTCGCCGTGCCGGGCGAGCACATGGCGCTGAACGCGATCGCCGCGCTGCTGGCCGGGATCGAACTCGGCGCGCCGGTCGAAGGACTGGCCGACGGGCTCGCCGCGTTCGGCGGTGTCCGGCGGCGGTTCGAGTTCAAGGGCCGCTCGGGCGACGTCCGGGTGTACGACGACTACGCGCATCACCCGACCGAGGTCGACGCGCAGCTGCGCGCGGTGCGGACGGCCGCCGGATCGGGCCGGGTCGTCGTGGTCTTCCAGCCGCACCTGTACTCGCGCACGAAGACGTTCTCGAAGGAGTTCGCGGCCGCGCTGTCGCTGGCCGACGAGGTCGTCGTGCTGGACGTCTTCGGGGCCCGCGAGAAACCGGAACCCGGGGTGAGCGGCGCGCTCATCGCCGACCAGATCTCCGGTGTGCCCGTGCACTACCAGCCCGCGTTCGACGTCGCGGCGAAGCTCGCGGCGGACCTGGTCAAGCCCGGCGACCTGCTGGTGACCATGGGCGCCGGCGACGTCACACAGCTCGGCCCGGAGATCCTGGCCGAGCTGGACCGGCGGGCGGGCTAGTCATGACGCAGACCGGGGAACGCCGCCGCCCGGCCGAACCCGGTCGGCGTCCGCGCTCCGAACGACCCGACCGCAGCAAGCGGATTCCCCGGGCCGAGCGGGCTCGGCGAGCGAAGGACCGCCGCGGCAGGCGGTCCGACCAAGACCGCCGCCGTCCGGCGAGGCCCACCAGGAACAAGGAGATGCGGCGGCGCTGGGTCGCGCTGCTTTCGGTGCTGACCGCCGCCGCCCTCGTGTACCTGCTGTGGTTCAGCTCGATGCTGGGCGTGCAGCAGGTCGACGTCGTCGGGGCGAGTTCCGTGCCCGCGGACCAGATCCGCGGCACGGCGGCGGTGCCGGACCAGAAGCCGATGCTGCGCGTGGACACCGACGACATCCGGGACCGGGTGGCGCAGATGCCCGGCATCGCCACCGTCGACGTCTCGCGGTCCTGGCCGAACACCCTCGAGATCACCGTGACCGAACGCGCCGCGATCGCGTTCTTCGACAGCGGGCCCGGCGGCGACGGCGTGCACCTCGTCGACGGCGGGGGAGTCGTGTTCAAGACGGTCAAGGAGCGGCCGGCGGGGCTGCCCGAGCTCAAGCTGCCCTCGGTGTCGGCCGACGACCCGGTGACCCGCGCGGTGACCGGCGTCCTCGGTGTGATCCCGCAGCAGCTGCTCAAGCAGGTCACCACGGCGTCGGCGAAGACGCCCGGCAGCGTCGAGTTCGTGCTGGCCGACGGGAAGACCGTGCGGTGGGGGACCTCGGCCGACACCGAACGCAAGGCGAAGGTCCTGGCCGCGCTGCTCACCCGCGAGGGCAAGGTCTTCGACGTCTCGGCACCCGATCTGCCCACCGTCTCCTGACGCGCTTCCGCGGATGTCATGAAAGGGTCTTTCAGGACAATTTTCGTCCTGAAAGACCCTTTCATGACACTTCGGGAGCCGTTCAGCGGGCGAGTAGACCTTCGATGCCGTCCAGCATGCGCTCCAGCCCGAACGTGAAGGTCTCGTCGGCCGCTTCGCAGGTCTCGACCTCGTAGCCGCCGCTTTCCCACATCCGGGTCATCGCCGGATGCCGCTCCACGTCGAAGTACTTCTCCCAGAACACCCACCGCTGCCCCCACCAGGCATCCGTCGACTGCCCGGTCTGCTGCTCGACCTGCACGGTCTCGGCGAACAGCGTCGCGTTCGCCTGCACGTAGATCTCGATGCTGTTCGCGGCCGCGGCCGCCTTGCGGGGCGTCAGCCCGATGTCCGACACCGCCGCGATCAGGTACTCCTGACCCGCCATCAGCCCCGGCCCGAGAACAGGCCGCACCATCGACGTCGAGCGCAGCCACGGATGCGCCCGGAACGCGGCCAGGGTGCGTTCGGCGTAGAGCCGCACCTGCTCGCGCCAGCCGTCCGGCCGGGGATCGCCGGGGCCGGGGAGGTCCCGCTCGGCGAGCACCGCGTCCACCATGAGGTCGAGCAGTTCCGTCTTGCCGGGGACGTAGGTGTACAGCGTCATCGTGCCGACGCCGAGCTCCTCGGCGATCCGGCTCATCGACACGGTCGCCTCGCCCGCGCCGTCGGCGAGCGCGACGGCGGTCGCGATCACCTGGCCGAGGGTCAGTTTCGGCTTCCGCCCCCTGGCCGGCTGCCGGGCCTCGCCGCGGTCACGCCACAACAGTTCGAGGCTGCGCTCGAAGTCCATCCACACTCCACTCGGCCGTGAAACTGGATTCTACATTCCCGTATCCGGTACGGTTAACTCATTCCCGTAGGACGTACGAAAAGGAGTGGGGAATCGTGACGATCCTGGTGACCGGTGCGACCGGAAGCGTCGGCAGGCTGCTGGTCGACGAACTGGTGCGGGCCGGAGCGCCGGTGCGTGCGCTGACCGTCAACCCGGCGAAAGCGGCGCTGCCGGAGCAGGTGGAGGTGGCCAAGGGCTACCTGGGCAAGCCGGAGACGTTGCCGGAAGCCCTCGAAGGCATCGAGACCGTGTACCTGGCGCCGCTCGCGGACACGGTGGACGACTTCGTGAAGCTGGCGAAGGAGGCCGGAGTGCGGCGGGTGGTGGCGCTGTCGGGCAGCAACGCCGACGACCCGGTGGAGAATTCGAGCGGCGTGGCCTACGCGATCATCGAGAAGGCCATCCGGGAGGCGGAGTTCGACTGGACGTTCCTGCGGCCGGGCGCGTTCATGAACAACACGCTCGGCTGGGCGGAGACGATCAAGGCCGAGCGAGTGGTCCGCGAGGCCTACGCCGAAGCGCGCATGACGCCGATCGACCTCGGGGACATCGCCGCCGTCGCGGCGCACGTCATCCTGACCGAGGGCCACGTCGGCAAGAAGCACACGCTGAGCGGGCCGACGGCGATCAGCCAGCGCGAACAGGTCGCCGCCCTCTCGGCCGCGCTCGGCGAAGAGGTGACCTTCCGGGAACTCACCCGGGAGGAGGCGAACAAGCAATGGGCCGACGCCGGGATCCCGCCGGAGATCGCGGAGTGGCTGCTCGACGGCTTCGCGTACTTCACCGAGAACCCGGACAAGCCGACGGGCGTCGTCCAGGAGCTCACCGGCCGGCCCGGTGTCACGTACGCGGAATGGGCCGTGGCGAACGTCGAAGCGTTCCGCTGACTCCCCACGCGATCACCACGTGCGTCTCAGACGCACCTGCAGCCGCAACAGACGCGCCGCCCAAGTACATGAAGGCCACTCACGACCACCTAGCGCGCGCGGCGGGGGAGGCGGGTCGGCAGCGGCGCACCACGCCGCGGCTGATCCGCCGTCGCCTGCGCAGACTGTGCGGGCGCAGCCGGCGGTGACGCTCGTTTCGGCTGAGGCAGCGGAGGCGGAGCCTGCGACTCGCGGGGCCACGCGGGAGTGATCATCGCCTGCGCCCCGACCCGGCGGAACGGCAGCCCGTGCGCTTCCCGCGCGGGCAGGCCGGGCCAGATCTCGCTCGCCTCCTTGGCGGCGTCGCGGATCGCGGTGCCGTCGAGCGAGGTGTGTGTCTCCTCGATGTCGCGGTCGAGCCACTGGACGATGAACTCCAGCGGACCGTCGGGCGGCAGTGGCCACAGGAAGATCTCGTGGTCGACGTGGAACGCCGAACCGCCCTGCCCTCGCGCGCGCAGCACCGGCTGATCCGGTTTGGCGGCGGACGGCACGGAGATGGTCTCCGAGCTGGCCCGCCTGCCGTCGGGGAAGAGCACCCCGACCAGCAGCGCGTTGTAGTCCGGGACCCGGCGGTGGTCGATCAGGCCCTCGCCGGGTTCGTCCAGCAGGAGATCCCGCGAGTACACCGACAGCTGGAAGGACACCGACTCCGGCCACACCTCGATACCGCGCAGCGCCACGATGGTCCGTTCGGCGCGGCCGAGCGGCATCGACCAGGGCAGGATCGCCGGGACGATGTACTCGTGCGGCGGATCCACCCAGGGGCGGCCGTTGTAGCCGAACAGCTCCTGTTCCGGCACCGGGAAGAGGGGACGGCTGCGCGGACCGTCCGTGAAGAAGCTCATCGTCGTCCGGGCGCGACCGAACGCGAGGTGAACCTGTCCGACCTGCCGCTCACGCCGTCAACGACCACCATGCGGTTCACGGTATCCGATGACCAGGCCGGTACTGAACGGTTTCACCTCACCTTTCGCGTCACCCGAAGCCCCTGAGCTTCACCTTCGTGCCCTTCGGCACCTTCGTGCCCGGCTGCGGATCCTGCTGCAGGACGAAGTCGAAACCACCGTTTCCGCCGCCGTGGCCGTTGCCGTTCCCCCGACCCTCACGGTCGGCGTCCAGGCCCGCCTGGCGCAGGATCTGGATGGCCTCTTCCATCCGCTTGAAGGTCACGTTCGGCACTTCGACGGAGTTCGAAACGAACACCCCGATCCGGCGGTTGCTCGCCTTGCCGCCGCCCTTCGGGTCGGTGCGGATCACCTGGCCGGCGCCGAACTGCTCGGAGAACTCCTCGCCCGCCTGGAACGGCTGGAAACCGGCCTGTTGCAAGATCTGGAAGGCGGCGTCCTTGGTCTGGCCGGTGACGTCCGGGACCGGCGGCAGCGGTTCGGGACCCTTCGACAGGATGACCGTGACCTGCCCGCCGATGTTCAGCTGCGAACCGGGGCTCGGGTCGACGCGGATCACCTTGTTCTTGGCGACGTCGCTGTACTCCTGCTCGCCCTGCACCGGTGTCAGCTGGGCGGCCTTGATCGCCGCCTCCGCGTCCTGCTGGCTCGTGCCCGCCTGGATGTCCGGGACGATCGGGCGGCCCTTCGACAGCACGACGTTGACCGTGGCGCCCGGCGCGAGCGACGTGCCCGCCGCGGGGTCGGACCGGATCACCGTGTGCTGCGCGGCGGTGTCGCTGTACTCCTCGGTGTAGGCCGGGGTCAGCTTCGCCGTCCGGAGCGCGTCGCCGGCGGCGGCCTGGTTCATCCCGGCCAGCTTCGGCACCGACGACGAGGTCGGGCCGGTGTCGTTGAGGATAAAGGCGAACGCGCCGATCAGACCGCCGAGGACCAGCACCGCGGCCGCGATCATCACGTAGAGGCGTTTGCGCGACTGAGGCTGGTCTTCGTCGTCCGCGGGCGGCTTCGGACGCGGGGGAGGCGTTCGCGGGGGCTGAGCGGCGGGGAACTGCTGCTCCCGCTGCATCGCCTGCGTGCCCCGCGGCCCGCTGACCGGCATGGTCGCTTCGGCGACCGGGGGCAGCACGGTCGTCGCCGCGCTCGGGCCCGCCGGGACGGCCGGGATGCCGGGGGTGGTGCGCTCGGCGTCGGTCTCCCGGCCGGCGTCCGCGGGCAGCGGCACGGGCACCGGGACCGCCGGGATGCCGACGGCGGTGCGCAGGTGGTTCAGCTCGGCGAGGAACGCCGCGGCGTCGGCCGGGCGCTGCCCGGGGTCGCGCCGGGTGGCGCGCAGGATCAGCTCGTCCAGCATCGGCGGGATCCCCGGGCGCAGCTCGCTCGGGCGCGGGACGTCGTCGTTGACGTGCCGGTACGCCACCGAGAGGGCGGTGTCGCCGGTGTACGGCGCGCGGCCGGTGAGCATTTCGTACAGCAGGATCCCGGCCGAGTAGACGTCGCCGCTCGACGTGGTCGCGCCGGTGGCGACCTGCTCGGGCGAGACGTAGGCGACGGTGCCGAGGATGACGCTCGAACTCGTGGTGCCCGCGCTCGCGATCGCGCGGACCAGGCCGAAGTCGCCCACCTTGACCACGCCGCCCGAAAGCGCGGCGCCGCCGCGGCCGATGAGCACGTTCTCCGGTTTGACGTCGCGGTGCACCAGCCCGGCGGCGTGCGCCGCGGCCAGCGCGGACAGCACCGGTTCGGCGATGCTCAGCGCGAGCGCGACGTCCAGCGGGCCGCGTTCGGAGAGCAGTTCGCGCAGGGTTCCGCCGTCGACGAGTTCCATGACCAGGAACGCGCGACCGGATTCCTCACCGCCGGGGGTGTCGAAGCCCTGGTCGTGCACGGCCACGACGTGCGGGTGGTGCAGCCGGGCCGCGGACCGGGCCTCCCGCTCGAAACGCTCGACGAACGACCGGTCGTCGGCGAACCGCGGATCCATGAT
This sequence comes from Amycolatopsis sp. NPDC089917, assembly GCF_040684635.1. Lineage (NCBI taxonomy): Bacteria > Bacillati > Actinomycetota > Actinomycetes > Pseudonocardiales > Pseudonocardiaceae > Amycolatopsis > Amycolatopsis sp. NPDC089917. The sequence continues at coordinate 31,128 of NZ_JBFBGL010000054.1, forward strand.
CTTGATGGCGACCTGGCGGTCCAGGCGGGTGTCGACGCCGCGGTACACCGACGACATCCCACCGCGTGCGAGCAGCTTGTCCACCCGATAGCGGCCCTCGAGCAGAGTGCCCACCAGCGTGGGGTCCGTGCGTGTCACGGCTATGGATCGTACGGAAGTGCCCATGTTCTGGTGTACGGGACCTGGCTCGCCGCGGATCACGATTCGCGGCATTTCGCCGAATCGGCGGTTTACGTGATCGGGCGAGCACTCTCCGTCATAGTCGAGTAGTCACCCATGCGTACTAACGGAGGGGGAGACGGAATGTGGCACAGTGTCACCTGTGAGTGGTATTCCCGTCGCCGACGACGTTCTCGATGCAGATGTGGCCGTTCTCCCTCTTCCGGAGGTCGCGACCGCGCTGAACGTTTCGGCCAACAAGGTCCGCCAGATGCTGCGTGACGGCCACCTGATCGCGGTCCGGCGCAAGGGTGAGCTGTACGTCCCGGCCGGGTTCCTGGTGAAGGACGGCGTGGTCAAGGGCCTGGCGGGCACCATCACCGTGCTCGCGGACTCGGGCTTCAGCCGGACGGAGATGCTGCGCTGGCTCTTCGCCGAGGACGAGACGCTGCCGGGGATCACCCCGGTCAACGCGCTCCGCACCAGCCACGGCACCGAGGTCAAGCGGCGCGCGCAGGCGATGGCGTTCTAGTCCGCCCGGATGTCCTGACCAGTACATACGTCGCAGCCGCGAGCAGCTGACAGCCCGCCGCGGCGCACAGTGCGGCGGTTACGGAGAGTGCGCTCAACGGCCCGGCGGCCGCCGCTCCGGCCGCGAGTCCGGTGATCTTCACGCTCGCCGCCGTGGTGAAAACCTGAGCCCGGACCTCCTCTGGCGCCTCACGATGCCGGATGGCGAAAAGGGCCGAAAGTTGTGGCCCTTCGGCGAAACCGGCGAGTACGGCGGCGGCCACCAGGGTCACCGCGTCGTGCCCGGTCGCCGCGAGCACGAAGCTCGCGGCGAGCAGGACGGTGGTCGCGAGGACGGTGCGATCCGGCGGTGGCGGCTTGCGGGCCAGGACGGCGTTCGCGACCAGTGACGCGGTGGCCAGCACGGCGAGCAGGAGCGCGCCGAACCCCGGGTTTCCCAGCCGTTGGGCGCCGAGCAGCGGATAGCAGACCACGGCGATCCCGATCCCGATGAAGGACACCGTGGACGTCGCGGTGGCTCGCAGCAGCGCGCGATTGCGGAAGAGGGCGGAGAACCCGTCGGCGAGCCTTCGCGGGATCGGTTTCGCGGGCTTCGCTTCGACGGCGGGCAGCGACCAGGCCGCGGGAAAAGCGGCCGCGACCAGCGTGATCGCGACGGCCACCGCGGCCGGGGCGCCGGCGTACGCGGCCACAAGCCCGGCGAGTCCCGGTCCGGCGAGGCTCGCGGCGGTGAACGTCATCGCGTCCAGCGCGCTCGCCCTCGCCAGCGGCGTCCTGCCCCGGACGTTGGGCAGTTGCGCCGTCCAGCCACCCGCCAAGGCCGGATTGAGCAGCCCGGCCGCGACGGCCACCGCGATCGCCGCCGGGAGTTCGACGAGCGCGAGCACCGCGCCGAGCCCGCCCGCGTAAGCGAGCAGCGCCCACGCCAGCAGCCGTCCGGGACGGGTACTGCGGTCGAGCAGCGCACCGAGCAACGGCCCGCCCGCCGCCGCCGAGATCGTGAGACCCGCGAGCAGCGCGGACCCGGTGGCGGCCGAGCCGTCGACGCCGAGGCCCAGCAGGAGCAGCGCCGGTCCGGACAGCTCGTCGCCGGTCCTGGCGACCGTCGCGCCGGTGAGATAGACGGCGAGTCTGTAACGGCTTCTCATTGGCGAGACGTTACAGTGGGGTATGACTTCAGCGCAGCAGGATTTCCTGCCCGGCCGTTCGGCGCGGGCGGCGGCGCGGCGGGCGGTGGATCTGCTGGAGGTCCTGCTCGTTCCGGAGCCTTCGGTTTCGGACGTCCGTTCCGTGCTGGAGGCGCACGGCGAGACCTCTGTCGAACTGGCGCCTTCGGACCTGACGTCGTTGCGTGAGGCGGCTTCGGAGCTGCGTGAGGTCTTCGCGGCGCGGGATGCTTCGGAGGCGGCCGGGGTGCTCAACCGGCTGCTGGCCCGCTACGCGCATCCGCCGCGGCTGACCGACCATGCCGACGGGTTCGGCTGGCATCTGCACGTGGACGCCGCCGACGACGGGCCGTGGGGTGCGTGGCTGGTGACGTCGTCGGCGTTGGCTCTGGCGGTGCTGCTGGCGGACCGTCAGGCGCCGCCGGGTGGGTTGTGTGCCGCTTCGGGCTGTGGGAAGCCCTTCGCGCACTGGGGTGGGGGGAGTCCGCGTCGGTACTGCTCGACGCGGTGCGCCACCCGGGAGCGGGTCGCGGCCCACCGCAAACGGTCTTGACCGAGGGCGATCAAGACCAAGGGTGTCTCAGGTGCCTACCGCGGTGCGCGGGTGGTATCAACGCGTGGCTGGATGGACGACTCGCGTGCCTGGATGGACGACACATGTGACGGGATGGACGACATCCGTGTCCAGAGGGACGACTCCCTGCCCGACCTCCCCGCCGCGTGTGTCGTCCGTCGGATCACGCATGTCGTCCGTCCAGTCACGGGTGTCGTCCGTCGGGACACGGATGTCGTCCATCCCGACACACGAAACGGCCAGCCCGGCATTGGGCTCGCGAGTGGTGAGGTTGGCTCTGACCGTCCTCACCACTCACGAGCCCGAAAGCGGGTCAGGACTGCTGCTTGTCGCGCCAGGCGATCCAGGACCGCAACTTGTCCAGATTGAAATCGGGCCCGCCGGTCCCCACGGTGAACAGCGAGACACCGTGCTCCAGCAGCTTCGGCCCCAGCTCCTCCGGCTCGCCCTCGACGGCGACCGAACGCTCGATCTCCTTCGGGTCCCGGCCGACGTCGGCGCAGTGCTGGTCGAGGATCTTGACCTTGCGCTCCACGACCTCCGGGTCGCCGAAGCCGTGCCAGATGTCGGCGTGCTTCGCGACCAGGCGCAGCGTCTTCTTCTCGCCGCCGCCGCCGATCAGCACCGGGATGTCGCGGACCGGCTGCGGGTTCAGCTTGCCGAGCCTGCTCTCGATCCGCGGCAGTGCCTCGGCGAGGTTGTCGAGCCGCCCGCCGGCGGTGCCGAACTCGTAGCCGTACTCGTCGTAGTCCTTCTCGAACCAGCCGGAGCCGATGCCGAGGATGAGCCGGCCGTCGGAGATGTTGTCGACGGTGCGGGCCATGTCGGCGAGCAGTTCGGGGTTGCGGTAGCTGTTGCACGTCACCAGCGCGCCGATCTCGACCCGCGACGTGGACTCCGCCCAGGCGCCCAGCATGGTCCAGCACTCGTAGTGCAGTCCCTCGGGCTCGCCGTAGAGCGGGTAGAAGTGGTCCCAGTTGAAGACGATGTCCACACCGAGGTCTTCGGCCTCCGAGGCCGCCCGGCGGATCGCCTTGTATTCGGCGTGCTGAGGCTGCAGCTGGACGCCGATCCGGATCTTCCTGTTCGCAGCAGTCGTCATGATCGCAGCCTAAGCCTGGAGTTGCTCCACGTGCTCGCCAGTAACCTCGGAAGGGCGACCGCCAGCCGGCGTCGGCGGGGGACGACGGCGCGGGTGTTCAGCACGTCGTAACCGAGGGCCGCGATCTCGTCGAGAATGCCTTCGTAGAGCGCGAGCGCGGTCCGCACGCAGTCGCGGGATTCCTCGCGCAGCAACGGGATTCCGGCTTCGGCGCGGCGGTACACCGCCCGGTTGCGCGCGACCGCCACGGCGAGCGCGCGCCGCACCCGCCGGTCCGGCAGGCCGCGGGCGCGTGACCATGCGAGCAGTTCGCGGTCGACGCCGAACGCGGCCAGTTCCCCGGTGGGCAGGTACAGCCGTCCCCGGTCGAGGTCCTCGCCGACGTCGCGCAGGAAGTTGGTCAGCTGGAACGCCTCGCCCAGTGCGGCCGCGCCGGGTACCGCGTCGGCGACCGGGACGACGGTGCCGAAGACCGGCAGCATCTGCAGCCCGATCACCTCGGCCGAACCGTGGATGTACTCCTTGAGCTCGGCGTAGGTCGCGTACTCGGTGATCTTGAGATCCATCGCCATGGACCGCAGGAACGCGTCGAACAGCTCGCGGTCCAGATCGTGACGGCGCACGGTGTCGGCGAGCGCGGTCAGCACCGGGTCGGCGGGCGTGCCGCCGTCGAAGACCCGCCCGACCATGACGGCGACGTCGTCCAGCGCGACGGCGGGATCGGTGCCCGGCGCGGGATTGTCGACCACTTCGTCCGCCATCCGCGCGAAGCCGTACAGCGCGTGCGCGAACGGCCGCGTCCGGGGCGGCAGCAGCCGGGTCGCGAGGAAGAAGGTGCGGCCGTAGTGCGCGTTGATGCGACGGCATTCGGTGTACGCGGCCCGCAACGCCGGCGCGGTGATGCCCGCGGCGTCGAGTTCGTTCATCGGCCGGTGATCCTCCCCGCCGCGAGCCTGCCGGAGATCACCACCGGCGGGATGCCGACGCCCGGCGTCGTCCCGCAGCCCGCCAGCACGACGTTGTCCGCGGCCCGCAGCAGGTTCCCCGGCCGGAACGGGCCGGTCTGGGAGAAGGTGTGCGCGAGCGAGAACGGGGTGCCCGCGGCGAGGCCGCGTTCCGCCCAGCCCGCCGGGGTGATCGTCTCGTCGACGGTGAAGTCCTCCGTGAACCCGGTGAGGCCGCGGTTTTCCAGGGTGCGCAGGAGTTCCGTGCGATAGGCGGGCCCGACCCGGCCCCAGTCGATCTTGCCCCGGCGCAGGTTCGGTGCCGGGGCCAGCACCGAGATCACCTGGTCGCCGCCGGGGGCGAGGCCCGGTTCGGTCGCGGTCGGCCGGGTCACCAGCAGCGACGGATCGCTCATCAGCCTGCCCTCGCGGATGATCTCCGAAAACGTCTTTTCCCAGGCCTGACCGAAGAAAATGGTGTGGTGGCCCAAATCCGGCCACGATCTCGGCGCGTGCCCGTGCAGCACGACGGCCGACGGCGAGTACCGCAGCGGCAGCGGACGGCGGGGACGGGCGCCGAGCAACCGGTACGCGGTGCCGAGTTCGGTCGCGAGAACCACGGTGTCGCAAGGGATCCGCTCGCCGGAGCGGGTCCGCACCGCGCGCACCCGCGAGGAAACCCTTTCCAGCCAAGCGGCTTCGGTGCCGAATCGCACTTCCGCGCCCGCGCGCTCGGCCGCGTTCGTCATCGCCCGCGCGATCTCGCCCATCCCGCCCGAGGGATAGTAGACCCCGCCGACGGTGTCCATGTAGGAGATGACGCCGTACGCGCCGATCGCGCGGGCCGGATCGAGGCCCGCGTAGAGCGCCTGGAAGGAGAACAGGCGGCGCACCCGGTCGTCGCGCAGAAAGCCGTCGATCTTCGGGCCGAGCCGCCCGAATCCGCCCAGCGCGGCCAGTTTCGCCAGTTCCGGGCGCGCGAGATCGAGCGGGGAGTCGAAGTTCGCGCCGATGAAGCGGTCCTTCTGGACCGCGTACAGGTCGGTCAGCCAGCGCCGCAGACGGCGGTAGCCCTCGGCTTCGGCCGGACCGGCGGCCGCGCGGATCTCGGCCTCCATCGCCGCCGCGTCGGTGTGCACGGCGATCGTGCTGCCGTCGGCGAACCTCGCGCGGTACGCCGGGTCGAGCCTCGTCAGCGTCAGGTTGTCCGCCAGGGATTCGCCGACCGCGGAGAACGCTTCGTCGAGCAGTTCCGGCATGGTCAGCACGCTGGCCCCGGTGTCGACGGTGTTGCCGCCGAAATCCGCCTGCCCGGCGCGGCCGCCGGGGGTCTTGTCCTGCTCCAGCAGGGTCACGCGGCGTCCGGCGCCGAGCAGATGCAGCGTCGCCGACAGCCCGGCTAGCCCGCCACCGATCACCACGACGTGGTCACTCGGACCGGTGACGGTGCGCATCAGTACGTCCGCTGGGTCGCCTTGACGACCAGCCCGGTCAGCGCGGCGGGGGCGGGTTCGGCCAGGTGAGCACGGTCCAGCGCCGCCATCGCGGACTCGGTGAGCTCGTCGATACGGCGTTCCACCGCGTCGACCGCGCCGACGTCCTGCAGGGCCTCGCGCACGGTCTCGACGGCGTCTTCGGACAGGTGCGCGTCGCCGATGGCGTCGGAAATGACCTGCGACGCGGCTTCCTTGCCCTGTTCGGCCGCGCGCTGGAGTCCCAGCGCGACCAGCAGCGTCCGCTTGCCCTCGCGCAGGTCGTCGCCCGCGGGCTTGCCGGTGACCGACGGGTCGCCGAACACGCCGAGCAGGTCGTCCCGCAGCTGGAACGCCACGCCGACCTCGTCGCCGAACTCGCGCAGCGTCGCGATCAGGGTGTCGTCGGCGCCGCCGAGCGCGGCACCGAGGTGCAGCGGGCGCATGACGGTGTACGCGGCCGTCTTGAGCTTGCAGATGTGCAGCGCGGCCTCGGGAGAGGCGTCGCCGGTGGCCTGCGTGCGGACATCGAGGTACTGGCCGGCGAGGACTTCGGTGCGCATCGCGCGCCACGCGGGCCGCGCCGCGGCGAGGGCCGCGGGCGGGAGCGGGGCCTCGCCGAACATGTCGTCGGCCCAGGCCAGCGCCAGGTCGCCGACCAGGACGGCGGTCGCGAGCCCGAACGTGCTCGGCGAACCCAGCCAGCCGCTGTCGGCGTGCAGCTTCGCGCCCGCGATGTGCACCGTCGGGGAACCGCGGCGCGAATCGGAGGAGTCGATGAGGTCGTCGTGGATCAGCGCGCACGCCTGGATCAGCTCCAGGCTCGCCACCGCCTGGAGCACGCCTTCGACGTCCGGCCCGTCCGGGTCGCCGCCCGCGCCGCGCCAGCCCCACCAGGCGAACGTCGGGCGCAGGCGTTTGCCGCCGCCCAGCACGAACCCGGCCAGCGCGTCGATCCCGACGCCCACGGTCGGTTCGGCGCTGCGGATTTCGGCACCGGCGCGCTCGAGGAACCCGGCCAGCGCCCGCTCGACGTGGGCGGGCAGATCGGCGTCGTAGGCGGACGTGTCCATGAGCACATCCTCCGGGAAGGACGCCGTCGTGACCCAGTCGGGTGCCTCCGAATGTGGCGAATCAGACGCGGCCCTTGTCGTAGTGCCGCTTCGCCCGGGCCCGGTTCCCGCAGTCCGACGAACTGCACCAGCGCCGCGATCGGTTGCGGGTCTGGTCGGTGAAGATCCAGCCGCACCCCGGGCCTTCGCACTCCCGGATCCGTGCCAGATCGCCGGAGCGAAGCAGTTCCTCGGCCTCCAGGGCGAGAAAATGCGGCAGCGCGGCGTCGTCCCGCAACGGCACCGTCCACTTCAGCGGGAGAGCGGGCGCGAGCTCGGCGTACCGGTACGCCGCGAGCAGGGGCTTCCGCAGCGCCATGACGTCCGGCGGATCCGACACGAGCACCCGGTAGAGCGTCTCGCGGAAGGACTTCACGGTCTCCAGGACGGCCTCGGAGATCTCCAGCCGTTCCGTGCCCGCGCCGGCCAGGACGACCCACTCGGACAGCCGCTCCGGAGCCGAAAGCCGGTCGTCCCGCCTGGCCGGATCGCGCCGCCAGGAAACGGTGTTGACCAGGTCCAACGGCACGCTCCCGCCGATGCTGTCGTAGCCGTCCCAGTGGCCGTCCACAGATCCTCCTAATGGTCAAACTCAGTTTAGCTTGTTAGAGTCCCCGGTATGACAACGCTCCGGCGGAACTATCTGGCCGGCGCCCGCGTCGGGCTCGGGCTGGGTGTCGCGACCTTCGTCCTCGGCGTCACCTTCGGCGCCTACAGTCAGACTCTGGGCTGGGGGATAGCGGCCCCGATCGTCGCCTCGATCATCGTGTTCTCGGGCTCGGCCCAGTTCGCGATGGCCACCGCGCTCGCGGGCGGCGGCAACCTGGCCGTCGCGGTCGGCGCCGCGGCCCTGATCAACGCCCGTTTCCTGCCGATGGGCGCCGCCGTCGCCGCGGACCTGCGCGGCGGGCGCCTGCGCCGCGCGTGGGAGGGCCAGGCCGTCGTCGACGGTTCGTGGGTCGCCGCCCATCTCGGTGAAGGGCGCTTCGACCGGGAAAAGCTCATCGGCTGCACGCTCGTCCAGCTGCCCGCGTGGGTGCTGGGCACGGTGCTCGGCGTCCTGGCCGCGCCACCGCCGGACGTCGTCGCGCGGTTCGGCCTCGACGTCGTGTTCCCCGGCTTCTTCCTGGTCCTGCTCATCGACGAGCTTCGCCGGTCGCGCCAGGCGGTCCGGACCGCCGCGCTCGCCGCCTGCCTGGCGGGTGTCCTGGTGCTGTTCGTGCCGGTCGGCCTCGCGCTGATCGGCGCGTCGGCCGCCGCGCTGCTCGGTCTGGCGGTGCGGCGATGACGCTCTGGCTCGCGATCGTCCTCGTCGCGCTGATCAGCATCGGGTTCAAGGCGGCGGGCCCGGTCCTGCTCGGCGACCGGGAGATGCCGCCGCGCCTGGCCGGGGTGATCGCGCTGCTCGCGCCCGCGTTGCTGGCCGGGCTCGTGCTCACCGACGTGACCGGTCCGGCCTGGTCGGGAGTCGACTGGACGCTCTGCGCGGGACTGGCCGCGATCGCGGTGACCTACGTGCTGCGCGCGCCGGCGCTCGCCGCGATCCTCTGCGGCGTCGTCGTCACGGCCGTGCTGCGGTTCCTGATCTAGGCCCAGAACGGTCCGCTCAGTCCGGCTTCGCCGAAGTACGCGGCGGCGGCCGCCGGGTCGCGGCGGCTGTAGCCATGGTCGAGCCTGCCGTCGTACCAGCCTGCCGCGAGCCGCCACAGCGTCGCCAGATCCATTACGTAACCCTTGTCCTGCCCCGTTTCCGCGAGCCATCCGTCCACACAGGACTCATCGCAGAACAGGCGCTGGTTGCCGCAGGTGTGCACGACGTCGTCCCACATCCGCGCCGCCGGGACGAGGAAATGCGCGACGAGATCACCCTTCGGGGGCGCTTGGTCGCCGACCATCAGTGCCTGCGGTTCGCCACAGCCGCGGCAGCGCGTGGACACCAGCACCTCGGGTTCGGCCTTGACCAGATGCGGGATCGCGAACGCGTCCCACGCGCAACCGCCCCACCACAGCGTGCCGGCGCCCATCACGGAGAACCCCAGCGGGATCGCCGCGAACGGGTGAGCCATCACGACGTGCTCGCAGTCGTCGAGCACCACGTGCCGTTGCTCCGCGAGCCGGTGCAGCGCCTGTTTCGCCACCGCGAGCGAGCCGTGGGCGGCGTCGGCCAGTTCCGGCGCCGTCGGCGGCCTCCCGTGCTCGGCGAACGCGCGGTAGACCGCGACGCGGACGTCTTCGTCCCAGCTGGTGTCGTTCTCGGCGCTCATGGCGGCTCCCTGTGGGTCGTTCCCGAGTCTCCCCAGGTCGGCGTCACTCGGCAACCGCTCGTGAGTGGCTGAAGTCGCACGCCCATGCCCTGAGAGGGGGCTCCCGGCCAGCGGACTTTCCCCCTTAACATGAGCGGTATGACGTCCGTGGTCGAGCGGTTGCAGGGTGATGGCCCCGTGTTCTCCATCGAGTTCTTCCCGCCCCGCGACGCGGCCGACGAGGCCGTCCTGTGGAAGTCGATCCGGGAACTCGAGCCACTGGACCCGGCGTACATGTCGATCACCTACGGCGCCGGCGGCTCCAGCCGGGACGGCACCATCCGCAGCATCGCCCGCGTCGCCACCGAAACCACGCTGGTGCCGATGGCGCACCTCACCGCCGTGAACCACTCGGTCGCGGAACTGCGCAACGTCATCGGCTGGTACGCCGCCGTCGGCGTGCGCAACATCCTCGCGCTGCGGGGCGACCCGCCGGGCGACGTCTACGGCGACTGGGTCCCGCATCCGGACGGGCTCAACTACGCCGAAGAACTCGTCGAACTGGTCCGTTCCCTCGGCGACTTCTGCGTCGGCGTCTCGGCCTTCCCCTACGGCCACCCGAGGTCGGCGAACCTCGAAGCCGACACCGAATACCTCGTGCGCAAGCTGCGCGCCGGCGCGGATTTCGCGATCGCGCAGCTGTTCTTCGAGCCGGAGGACTTCCTCCGCCTGCGGGACCGCGTCGCGGCTACGGGCTGTGAAGCGCTGGTCATCCCCGGCATCATGCCGCTGACCACGCTCCGGACGCTGCACACGTCGATCAAGCTGTCCGGCGCGCCCGCGCCGCGGCGGCTGCTGGACCGGCTCGAACCGCTGGCCGACAAGCCGAAGGCCTTCCGCGCGGCCGGGATCGACGCGGTCACCGAACTGTGCGAGCGGCTCATCGCCGAAGGTGTGCCCGACCTGCACTTCTACACGTTCAACCGGTCCAAGGCGACGCGTGAGGTGGTCAGCAGGCTCGGGCTGGTCCCGGCCCGGGCGTAAGTCTGTACCGCCGGCGCCCGCGGTCCGGGTAGCGTGCGCCGCATGGCTTCAACTGCGCTGGGCGTACACCAGATTTGTGACCGGTACGTCGACGAGATCGCCGCGGCGGACCCGGTCGCCGCGACGACGTTCGGCATCCCCGGATACGACGACCGACTGACCGACTACTCGCCCGCCGGGCACGCGGCCAGGGCTTCGATCGCCGCCCGCGCGCTGGCCGCGATCGAAGCGGCCGAACCGGTCGACGACGGCGAACGCGCGGCCAAAGCGGTGTTCAGCGAGCGGATCGCGCTGAACCTCGAGATCCACGAAGCCGGTCTCGACATCGCGGCGCTGAACGTGATCGAAAGCCCCGTGCAGGAAATGCGCATGGTCTTCGACCTCATGCCCACCGACACCGCGGAGAACTGGGCGACGATCGCCGCCCGGATGGCGAAGGTGCCCGAAGCGCTCGACGGTCTCCGCGTCTCGCTGCTCGCGGCCGCGGACGCCGGCCGGGTGTCGGCGCTGCGGCAGGTGAGCAAGGTCGCCGGACAGGCCGAGACCTGGGCCGGGCTCAAAGAGGACACCGGGTACTTCGAGACGCTGGTCTCGGGCGCGAAGGACGTCGACGAGAAGCTGCGCGCCGAACTCGGCCAGGCCGCGCAGACCGCTCAGGAGGCGTACGCGGAGTTCGCCGGTTTCCTCCGCGCGGAACTCGCCCCGCTGGCACCGGTCAAGGACGCCGTCGGCGCCGAGGTCTACAAGCTGTGGTCCCGGGTGTTCACCGGCGCCACCCTCGACCTGGACGAGGCCTACGCCTGGGGCTGGGCCGAATTCACCCGCCTCGAAACGGAGATGCGCGCGGTCGCCGACCGGATCAAGCCCGGCGCCACCCTCGCCGAGGCGGCCGCCGTCCTCGACGCCGACCCGAAGTACGTCGTGCGCGGCCGGGCGGAATTCCAGGCCTGGATGCAGAACCTGTCCGACAACGCGCTGAAGTCGTTGCGCGGTAAGCATTTCGACATCTCCGACCGGGTGATGGAGCTGGAGTGCAAGATCGCCCCGCCCGGCGGCACCGTCGGCGCCTACTACACCGGCCCGAGCGAGGACTTCTCCCGCCCCGGCCGCATGTGGTGGTCGCTGCCGCAGGGCCGGGACGAGTTCACCACCTGGCGTGAGGTCAGCACCGTCTATCACGAGGGCGCACCGGGTCACCACCTGCAGATCGCGACCGCGGTCGACCAGTCGGAGTCGCTCGACAAGTACCAGCGGCTGCTGGCGTTCACCTCCGGGCACGCCGAGGGCTGGGCGCTGTACTCCGAGCGGCTGATGGAGGACCTCGGCTTCCTCTCCGACGACGGCGAGCTGCTCGGCATGCTGTCCGAGCAGCTGTTCCGCGCCGCGCGCGTGATCATCGACATCGGCATGCACCTGGAGCTGGAGATCCCGGCGGGCACCGGCTTCCACGAGGGCGAGCGGTGGACGCCCGAACTGGGCTTGGAGTTCATGCTCACCCGGACCGTCACCGACCCGGCCCACGTGCACGACGAGATCGACCGCTACCTGGGCTGGCCCGGGCAGGCGCCGTCGTACAAGCTCGGTGAACGCCTCTGGCTCGCCGCGCGCGACGAAGCCCGTGCCCGGCAGGGCGACGCGTTCGACATCAAGGAGTTCCACACGCGGGCGCTGGCGCTCGGCGGGATGGGGCTGGACACCCTGCGGGAGATGCTGGCCGCCCTGGACTGAGGCGGCCGCTCTACCCCGGATGTCATGAAAGGGTCGTTCCTGACGAAAAACGTCAGGAACGACCCTTTCATGACATTTCCGCCCGGCCGTTCGCGCAGGACAGGGGTGCCGCAATTCACGTGCCCCGGCCGCCGGAGCCTTGATACGTTCCCCTCGTGCACCGGATCTTTCTCGTCACCCCACCTCCCGCTTCCTGAGCGGGGTGTCTCCGGCCGCGCGGCGTTCCCGCCGCCCGGCCGATCCGTGCTGCGCTGAAGCACCCCGCGTCGTCGACGTCCTTTCCGGCAGACACAGACGCAGGAGCGTTTCCCCCTGTCCGTTGCCCTACCCACGCGTGCCCGGTCGTCGGCCGCGCTCGTCCTCGCCGGCGTCCTCTGGGGGACCGGCGGCCTCGCCGGATCCCTGCTCGCCTCCCGTGCGGGGCTCCATCCGCTGAGCGTCGCCGCGTACCGGCTGCTCATCGGCGGCGTGATCGCCACCGGCTATCTCTGGCTCACCGGAGGCCTTCGCGGCCTTCCGCGCACCGCCGAGGTCCGTCGCCGCCTCCTGGCGGTCGGCGGACTGTTCGCCCTGTTCCAGACCAGCTATTTCGCCGCGGTCTCCCTGAGTTCCGTGAGCGTCGCGACCATGACCACCATCGGCAGCGCCCCCGTCCTGCTGGCCGTCGCGACGGTGGTCAGAACGCGCCGTCTGCCCGGAGCGTGGACGGCGGTGTCCCTGGCCGGGTCGCTCGTCGGACTCGCGTTGCTGCAGTGGACACCGGGGGAGAAGGTCGCCGCCGCCGGAGTGCTCTTCGCGCTTCTCGCCGCGGCCGGGTTCGCCGCGCTGACCCTGGTGACCGCGACCCGCGTCGAGGGGCTGGATCCCTTGCCCACCACGGCTTTCGGCTGCCTGATCGGCGGCGCCGCGCTCACCCCCGCCGCACTGTGGTTCGGGATGGGCGTGCCGCTGCAGGCGGACGTGCTCGCGCTCGTCGTCTACTTCGGCGTCGTGCCCACGGCGCTGGCCTACGCGGCCTACTTTCGCGGCCTCGAAAGCGCCCATCCCGTGCTGGCCGCGCTGTCCGCTCTGCTCGAACCGCTGACCGCCGCGCTGCTCTCCATGGCTGTGCTCGGAGAACGGCTCGGCGCCGTCGGCTGGTGCGGCGCGGCGGTGCTCATCGCCGCGCTCGCGGTCGCCTACTCGAAACCTTAGAGGGGCAGCGTGCGGCCGAGGATCGCGAACGCCCGCGGATCCCCGGCGAAGTGGTAGTCCCGCAGCACATCGACGAACCCGACGCGCCGGTACAGGTTCCAGGCCCGGCTGGTGCCTTCCGGCGTGGAAAGGAGGACGTGGGCGCTGGGCACGCCGTCGAGCAGCCGCCGCAGGAGGTCCTCGCCGATCCGCTTCCCCTGGCTGTCGGGGCTGACGTGGATCTCGGTGAGCTCGAAGTAGTCGGACATCCAGCGCTCGGCGGCGTCCACGCCCTCACGCCGGGTCAGGCCGTGGCGGACCTGTTCGTGCCACCACTGGCCGCCGCGGCCCTTGTAGCCGTAGGCGAGTCCGAGCAGGACGCCGTCCGCGTCGAGCGCGGCCATGCAGCGCCAGCCTTCGCGCAGCGCGTGCGTGAGCCACATCGGCGCGCGCTGTTCCGCCGTGCCTTCGGGGTAACGCATGGCGTTGACGTAGATGGTCAGCGCCTCGGGGAGCCGGGCGCGGAACTCGTCCGCGGACAGCTGGACGTAACGGGTGCATTCCGAGGACATCGCGGTCACGGGCGCCCATCCTGCCCGTCGCCCGCGATGTCCGCGGGAGTGCCCCCGGTCAGCGAGACGAGGCCGTCGAACGTCGTGGGGTACACCGATTTCGGATGCCCGGCGGCGGCCCAGACGACGTCGTAAGCGCGTAACGCGGTGTCGACGAGAGTGGTCAACGCCTTCGGGTGACCGACCGGGGCGACGCCGCCGATGGGCTGCCCGGTGTGCGCGCGCACGAAATCCGCGTCCGCCTTGCCGATCTCGTCGGCGCCGGTCAGGGAAGCCAGGAGCCCGGTGTCGGCACGGTGCGCGCCGGAGGTCAGCGCGAGTAGGGCCGTGTCGGTGTCGCCGGTGCGGCTGCGGAACACGAGGCTGTTCGCGATCGCGCCGACCTCGACACCGAGCGCTTCGGCGGCCTGCGCGGCCGTGCGGACTTCGGCGGGGAGGATCCGGATCCGCAGCGCGGCGTCGTGCTGGCCCGCCTCGGCGAGCGCGGCCGCGACCTTGGCCACCGAGGGATGACCGGACTGGTCGATGGTGCTCATGAGCCTATGAGATCACGTGGCGGATCCCGTGTCCCGCGCCACATGCGGCGATCACCCGGCTACGGGGTTGAGGAAAGGGCACTTCGGGGTTACATTGGACTTGTTCGAACAGACGTTCGACATTCGGTGAGCGCGCACCGGTAGGTGCCCGGCGCGGGGGCGGGGGAAGCGCCTCGGCGCCGGGCACCGGCCGGCGCTCACGTACAGGAGGAGGGTCGTCATGTCCGTTTCGGTCGTGTCCCCCGACGAAGCCGAGAGACCGGGGGGCACCGCGCAGCCCGCCCTGCCGATGTCGTTGCGCCCGCCGGCACCACCCGCGGCGGTCTCCTTGTACGCACAGGCGAGGCGGGGGCTCGCCGAGGCAGAGCGGGAAACCGATCCCGCGGAGCGGTTCATCGGGGCCTATCTCGCCGCGCTGCGGGGCGCGGCGGCGGTCCTGGAGGCCCGCGGCCGTCCGCACCGGGGCCGGGCCCGGCCGGCGAGCGGCTGGGTGCTGCTCGATTCCGTCGCGCCCGAGCTGAAGGAGTGGGCGGCGTTCTTCGCGGCCAACTCGGCGACGCGGGCCGCCGCGCAGGCGGGGATCACCGGCAAGGTCACCGTCGAACTGGCGGACGAGCTGACGCGGGCCGCCGCGGTGTTCTTGGAACTGGTCCGGCGGGTGGTGCACGGGCTGCCGATGGGTGACTCGGCGTATGTCGCCTGAGTCACCGCGGAGAGGGGGTGCCCGATGGCCGGGCAGGCCATGATCGATCAGGGCAGGTTCCTGGAGGTGATCGGCGCCGAAACCGAGCTGATGGCTCAGGTGGCGCACACCGCGTCCGCCGACGCGCCGGTCCCCACCTGCCCCGGCTGGACGCTGGGCGAGATCCTCAGGCACGTCGGCAGCGTCTACCGGGTCACCCGCCGCTGGATCACCGACGGGCGGCGTCCCGAGCACTGGCAGCGCAAACCGGGGCCGCAGCAGACCCTGGAGGAATACTTCCGCGAGGGCCGGGACGAGCTCGTCGCGGAACTGTCCGCGCACGAACCGGACGACCTGGCGCCGACCTGGTGGCCGGCGGACCGCAGCTACGGGTTCTGGCGGCGGAGGATGGCGCACGAGGCGACGATCCACCGGATCGACGCGGAGACCGCGGCAGGCCGGGACGTGTCGGAGATCCCCGAAGACGTGGCACTCGACGGGATCGACGAGGCGCTGGTGCTCTGGTTCGGCCAGCGGCTGCCGCTGCTGGGCCTGTCCGGTACCAAGACCGGATCGGTCGGCGTGCGCACCGCGGGCCACACCTGGATCGCCAGAGCCGGTCCCACGGAGACGATCGTCTGGCGGTGCTCGGCCGAGGAGGCCCAGCGGGCGGACGATCTGATCACCGGGCAGCCGGACAAGATCTACCGCTGGCTCTGGGGCCGGGCGGGTCCGACGGCGGTGACGGTCAGCGGAGACCAGGACATGGCGGGACAACTCTGGGCCCTCTTGCGGCTCGCGACCCGATGACCGGTCGGTGGGGAAGCCAAACCGGTCAGAAAGTGTCGGTGTTCCCGGCTAGGTTCACGGTGTGGCATCACATCTGGTGAATCTGGTCTTCGACTCGGCCCTTCCCAGAGATCTGGCGGGTTTCTGGGAAGGGCTGTTCGGCTGGGACGCCCCGTTCGAGCTCGCCTTCCGCTCGGAGGCGGGCCCCAAAGAGGGCAAGAACCGGCTGCACCTGGATCTGGCGAGCAATTCGCTCGAACACCAGGCCGAACTGGTGGACCGCGCGCTGTCCCTCGGCGCACGGCACATCGACGTCGGCCAGGGCCCGCCGGAGGAGAAACGGGTGCCGTGGGTGGTACTCGCGGATCCCGAGGGCAACGAATTCTGTGTCCTCGAGCCCCGCGAGCAGTACGAAGGCACCGGTGCGATCGCGTCGGTCGTCGTCGACGCCCTCGACCCGGAGCGGCTCGCGCGGTTCTGGGCGGCCGCACTGGGCTGGGAGATCGGCGTCCGGGAGGAGTCGATCGTGGGCCTGCGGCCACCGGACGGCCGCGGTCCGTGGGTGGAGTTCCTGGCGTCCCAGGACGATAAACTGCGCCGGAACAGGTTGCGGTTCGAGATCGCGCCGCGGCGAGGCGGGAGCCGGGCGGCCGAGGTCCGGCGCCTGCGGGCGCTGGGCGCCCCTGGGCAGGGCTCGGCGAGGCACGGTTCCGTGGCCATGGTGGATCCGGAGGGCAACGAGTTCAGCGTGCTCACGCCCCGCTGAGTTGTTTCGCCCGGGTTGCGCGGCGGCCCCGATCGCTGACCTGCGCGAAACACGCGTGCCGTTGGCAGGCAACAACCGGCCGGGACCGTGGAGGTCATGGAGACCTATCGAGTCCGGCCCACCCTGGTCCACTCCGCTGAAGAGACGGCGTCCGCGTCGGCCTGGCGGGTCCGGATCCGCGTGGACGACCGGCCCGGCACCCTGGCCAGGATCGCGATCCGGCTGGCCGACCTCGAATGCAACATCCTCGGGCTGTCGGTGCTCCCGGTCCCCGGCGGCGTGCTCGACGAGATCGTCCTGCGGCCGGCCACCGGCCTGCCGAAACAACTGCTCGTCGACGCGATCCGCGACGAAGGCTGCGAATGCTCCGCCGTCGTCGACGCGGATCTGGCCGAACTGGTCGATCCGGCCACCGCGACGCTCACCGCGGCCAAAAGAGCCGTCGAGGAACCTGGTGGCCTCGCGGAGGTGCTCCGCAGGGTCCTCGCTGCCGACGTCGTCACAAAGGTCCCGTCGATCGAGGCGAACCCGGCCCGGACCGAAGGCGGGCACCGGGCGGTGTTCCCGGCGGGAGACGGCGCCGCGTTCGTCGCGCGCCGCCGGTGGTCGCCGTTCGTCGAGCTGGAACTCAGCCGGGCCGTCGCGCTGACCGGTCTGATGACCGCCGTCCGCGACAACGTGACCGGACCGGTCGTGCTCGACCGGCCCGACGGCGCCGCGATCGTCCTGCGGAAGGGCGTCCCCGGTGACGCGGAGGCGGTCTCCGCGCTGCACCAGAGATGTTCGATGACCACGCTGTTCCACCGCTACCACACCGGGATGCGCACAGTGCCGCGTCGCTGGCTGCACCGGCTCCTCGTGCCACCACGCGGAATCAGCCTGCTCGCGGTCTGCGGCCGCGAGGTGATCGGCCTCGGTCAGCTGATCTCGTCGGCCGACGAGGGAGCGGCCGAAGTCTCGCTCCTGGTCGAGGATTCCTGGCAGCGCCAAGGAATCGGTACCGCTTTGCTGACGCGGCTCGCGGTCTTGGCCGTGGCCAAGGGAGAGCGTGAACTCACCGCTGTCTGCCTGCCCGGAGACGACTCCCTCTACCGCACCGCCACCCGCGTCGGGCTCCGTCCCGAACGGATCCCCGGCGACCCCGGGACCCTGCGCTTCGCGCTCCCCAACCCCCGCGTTTAGTCCTCTGGACGCGCTGGTTCGCGCTCCCGACCACCGCATTCAGAGGACGAAACGCGGGAGGGGGTCAGCGGTTCCAGAACCAGTCTTTGCCGCGGGCCTCACCCAGTGCGCGCTTCTTGCGTTCGGGGGTGAGCCGGTCCAGGTACAGCTTGCCGTCGAGATGATCGGTCTCGTGCTGCAGGCATTGGGCGAGCACGTCGATGCCCTCGACCTCGACGGGTTCGTTGCGCAGGTCGACCCCGCGCACCACGGCGTGCTTCGCGCGGACGACCGGGAACCACAGCTCCGGCACCGACAGGCAGCCCTCGCCGATCTCGTGCGTCTCCTCGGACAGTTCGACGATCTCCGGGTTGATCACGTACCCGCTCAGCCCGCCGACGTCGTAGCTGAACACCCGCAGGCCGACCCCGATCTGCGGCGCCGCGAGACCCGCGCGCCCGGCCGGTTTCACCCCGTCCATCAGGTCGGTCACCAGCGACTCGATCTTCTTGTCGAAGGTCGTGACCGGGTCGCATACGGTCTTGAGCACGGGATCCCCGAAGTAGCGCAGGTCGCGCATCACCATGGTCGAACGTCCTTTTCCGCAGGGCTGAGCGGCAATTCTAGGCCCGCAGCCGCAGGCCCTTGGGAGTCGCCCGGAATCCCGCCTCCTGCAGGACGGTCGAAAGCTCCGAGGTGAGCGCCACCTCGCCGTCGGCCTTCTGCACCGCGAGCTGACCCAGCCAGCCTTCCCGCACCGCGGTGGACAGCGCTCGCGCGGCCGACCGCAACGTCTCCTGATCGTCCGTGAAACTCAGCAGCGACCGGCCACCGCGTTCGACGTACATCGCCGGGACACCGTCCACGAGCACCGCCAGCGCCCCCGCTTTCCTTGCCGGACGGTGCTTCGTGTCGCCTGTCGCGGCAGGCCACGGCAACGCCGCGCCGTAAGGTTGCGCCGGGTCGGCGGCGGCGAGCACGACCGCGCCCTCGGTGGTGGTGCGCTGGTTCCCGGACTGCGCGCGCAGCCTGTCGACGGCGCCCTTCGCCGCGAACTGCGCGGCACCGAGCCCTTCCACCACGTAACCCCGGACGACCTGGCCCGAATCCTCCATCCCACGCAAAACCTTGTAGATCCCGGAAAAACCGCCCGTCACCCGCTCGGTGTCGAGCGCTCCCCGGGTGAGGACGCCGTGCCGTTCCAGGAACGCCTCGGTCCGCGCGTGCGCACGCCTGGTCGGATCCGGTTCGCGGTCCGGGGTCAGCGCCCAGCGCCCCGCCACCGTCGGCGGCCCGGTGCGCGAGGGCATCGCCGGACGTCCGGCCCGGAGCCGCGCGTACCGGCCGCGAGGAGCCTGCCGCCTAGGCTTGTGTGCCGCGCCGGAACCGGAGACCTGCGCCCGCAGCGGGCCCAGCGTGTCCCCGGTGACCAGCCCGGCCCACACGAGATCCCACAGCGCGGCAACGACTTCGCCGTCGTTGGGCGGTGTTTCGACCAAGGGTGACGCGCGCTCCACGAGCTGGCGGAAGAACTGCGCCCCACCCTCCAAAGTGGACAGAATGGCCTGGTGGAGCGGGCCGGAGGGCAGATCGTCGTCGAGGTCCGGCAGCAGCAGATCGGCGACGTCGGCAGGCGCGAGCGCCAGCCAGCCGTCCCCGCCGGACAGGGAACCGCACCCGCACCAGGTGACCTCGCCCGCCGTGGTGAGTTCGTCCAGCAGCGACGGCGTGTAGCCGGGCAGCCTGCTCGGCAGGATCAGGGATTCGACGGCGCTCGCCGGCAGCGGCGCCCCGGCCAGTTGCTCGACCACGGACAGCACGTCGTCCGCCGTCGGCGCCGACCGCACCCGCGCGCCGATGCCGTGCCACGACGGCAGGAACCGGCCCAGCGCCGCCGGTTCGACCGGCTCGACCTCGGCCCGCAGCCGGGCCAGCGACGCCCTCCGGAGCCTGCGCAGCACCGACGCGTCGCAGAACTCCATCCCGACGCCGTGGGTCTCCGGATGCCCGACCGGGCTCAGTTCGCCCCGGACCAGCCTGCCCTGGGCGGTCAGCCTGTCCAGGACACCGGTGACCACGGCCGTCCCGAGCCCGAAGCGTTCGGCGGCCTGACGGGCGCTGAACGGGCCGCGGCTGCGCGAGTAGCGGGAAAGCAGGTCTCCCACGGGATCCTCGACCGGCTCGGTGAACGCCTCGGGCACACCGACCGGCAGCGCGGTGCCCAACGCGTCCCGCACGCGCCCCGCGTCCTCGATGGCGATGAAGCGTTCGCCACCGCCGATGCGCACCAGGATCACCCGCCGCGCGGCTTCCAGCTCTTCCAGCCATTCCCGCTGGATGCCCCTGGCGGCGGCTTCCTCGATCGAGAGATCCCCGAGGAACCGCAACAGATCCGCGGCCTCCTCGGCGTTGCGGGCGTGCCTGTCCGGATCGAGGCGCTGCAACGAGCGTTCGACCTCGGCGACGACCTCGGCGTCCAGCAGCTCCCGGATCGCCTCGGTGCCGAGCAGTTCGGCCAGCAGTGTCGAATCCAGCGCCAGCGCCGCCGCGCGCCGTTCCGCGAGCGGGGCGTCGGTCTCGTACAGGAACATCCCGACGTAGCCGAAGAGCAGGCTGCGCGCGAACGGCGACGCCGACGGCGTCTCGACCTCGACCAGCTTGACCTTCCGCGACCGCACGTCGGCCATCAGCTCGCGCAGCCCGCCGACGTCGTACACGTCCTGCAGGACTTCCCGCATCGCTTCCAGCACCACGGGGAACCGCTCGTACTTGGCGGCGACCGAAAGCAGCTGCGACGCGCGCTGCCGTTGCTGCCACAGCGGCGTGCGGCGGCGCGGATCCCGGCGGGGGAGCAGCAGCGCCCGCGCCGCGCATTCCCGGAACCGCGCGGCGAACACCGCCGAACCGCCGACCTCGGCGACGATCAGCTGCTCGACCTCTTCCGGATCGAGCAGCACGTCCTCGACGCCGATGGTGACCTCGGCCCCGTCCATGTCCAGCGCCTCGGGCAGCCGCAGCACGATGCCGTCGTCGGAATGCGCCACCTGGGCGTCGACCCCGCGGTTCTCCCGCAGCCGGGCCGCGATCGCGAGCGCCCACGGCGCGTTGACCTGCGCGCCGAACGGCGAGTGCAGGATGACCCGCCAGTCGCCGAGTTCGTCGCGGAACCTTTCCAGCAGCACGGTCTTGTCGTTGGGCACGTGCCGCGTGGCCGACTTCTGCTCCTCCAGATACGCCAGCAGGTTGTCGCACGCGTACTCGTCAAGCCCGGCGACCGCGGCGCGTTCCCTGGCCGCCGAAGGCTCCGAAGTGGACAGTTCGCGGACGAACGCGCCCAGCGCCCGGCCCAGTTCCAGCGGACGGCCGGGGGCGTCGCCCTTCCAGAACGGCATCCGGGCCGGCTCACCCGGCGCGGGCACCACGATCACGCGGTCGTGGGTGATGTCGGTGACCCGCCAGGAGGAGGTGCCGAGCAGGATCGTGTCCCCGACGCGGGACTCGTAGACCATCTCCTCGTCGAGCTCGCCGACGCGTGAACCGGGTTTGTCGTCGGCGCCCGGCGTCATCACGGTGAACAGGCCGCGGTCGGGGATCGTGCCGCCGGAGGTCACCGCCAGCCGCTGCGAACCCGGACGGCCGTGCAGTTCGCCGCTGACCCTGTCCCAGGTGATCCGGGCGCGCAGTTCGCCGAACTCCTCGCTGGGGTACCGGCCGGCGAGCATGTCGAGCACCGCCAGCAGGGCGTCGTCCGGCAGGGACGCGAACGGCGCGGCACGCCGGGCGAGGGCGGCCAGCTCGTCGACCGTCCACGATTCGAGCGCCACCATCGCCACGACCTGCTGTGCGAGCACGTCGAGCGGGTTCCTCGGATAGCGCACGGCCTCGATCGCCCCGGCCGCCATCCGTTCCGCGACCACCGCGCAGGAGACGAGGTCGCCCCGGAACTTCGGGAACATCACCCCGCTCGACACCGCGCCGACCTGGTGCCCGGCCCGGCCGACCCGCTGGAGACCCGAAGCGACCGTCGGCGGCGCCTCGATCTGCACGACGAGATCGACGGCGCCCATGTCGATGCCCAATTCCAGGGAGGACGTCGCCACCACGCACGCCAGCCGCCCGGACTTGAGCTCTTCTTCCACATGCGTGCGCTGCTCACGGGACATCGACCCGTGGTGGGCGCGCGCGATCACCGGTGCCACGCCGGTGGTGAGCCCGGACTGGCCGATCGCCTCGGCGGGATACCGCTGATCCGGCTCCAGCTCGGTCTGTTCGGCGGCGAGTTCGTTGAGCCGGGCCGTCATCCGTTCGGTGAGCCGCCGGGAGTTGGCGAACACGATCGTCGACCGGTGCGCCTGGATCAGTTCGAGGACCCGCTCCTCCACCGCGGGCCAGATCGACGGCCGCCGCGGGGTGCCGTCGCTCTCGTCCAGCGAGCCGGGGAGCCGCGCGAGGCCGGCGTCGAGGTCTTCGTTCTGCTTCGGCCCTTGTGGACCGTCGAGAGTGGACATGTCCTCGACCGGGACCTCGACGCGGACCTCGATCGTCTTCGCGAGCTTCGGCTGGACGATGGTGACCGGCCTGCCGCCTGCCAGGAACGAGGCGACCTCGTCGATCGGCCGGACCGTGGCCGACAGCCCGATGCGTTGCGCGGGTTTCTCCAGCAACGCGTCGAGCCGTTCGAGCGACAACGCCAGATGCGCGCCGCGTTTGCCGCCCGCGACCGCGTGCACCTCGTCGATGATCACCGTCTCCACGCCGCGCAGGGAGTCCCGCGCGGACGAGGTGAGGATGAGGAACAGCGACTCCGGCGTGGTGACCAGCACGTCCGGCGGTGTCTTCCCGAACGAGCGCCGCTCGGCGGCGGTGGTGTCGCCGGTGCGCATGCCGACGCCGATGTCGGGTACTGGGAGCCCCAGCCGCCGCGACGCCTGCGAGATCCCGGCCAGCGGCGCGCGCAGGTTGCGCTGGACGTCGACCGCCAGCGCCTTCAGCGGTGAGACGTAGAGGACACGGCAGCGTTTCCGGGGTTCGGACGGCGGCGGCTCGACCGACAGCCTGTCCAGCGCCCAGAGGAACGCCGAGAGCGTCTTGCCGGAGCCCGTCGGGGCCACGACCAGCGCGTGTTCCTTCGCGTGCGCGGCACGCCACGCCCCCTCCTGCGCGCGGGTGGGCGCGGCGAAGGCCCCGGTGAACCAGTCCCTGGTCGCGGGGGAGAAGAGGTCGAGTACGTCTGCCACGCCCTCCATACTGCGCCGGACCACCGACAGTTTCGCTCCGGGCCTGTGACACGGGACCGGTTCGGCGGGTTCCGCACGTGCGGAACCCTCGCTCGTGGGAGCATCACGGCCAGCGCGGCCGGATCGGTACTGGGGCGGCCGCCGTTCGTCTGTTGAAGGGGTATGAGCTGTGCGGATCCTGTCGGTGGACCTCGGGACGTCCAACACCGTGGCCGTCCTTTCGGCGCACGGGAGGCCGCCGCGGGTGGTCGAGGTCGACGGTTCGGCCAACATGCCGTCCGCGGTCTTCGCCACCGAGGACGGCACGATCATGGTCGGCCGCGACGCCGAACGCCGTGCCCGCCTCGACCCGACCCGCTTCGAGCCCAACCCCAAGCGCCGCATCGACGAGCAGACGCTCCTGCTGGGCACCGACGTGATCCCGGTCAGCGAGGTGCTGGCCGCGATCCTGCGCCGCGTCCTCGACGAGACCACCCGCCAGCTCGGCGGCGACCTGCCCGACGAGGTCCGGCTCACGCATCCCGCGCAGTGGGGTCCGACCCGCCGCAACGTGCTGCTGTCCGCTGCCCGGCTCGCCGGGATGGGCGGCAACCTGGTTCTCGTGCCCGAGCCGGTCGCCGCGGCGGCGCATTTCGCGTCGTTCCCGGGCAAGACGCTCGCGCCTGGTCAGGCGCTCGCCGTGTACGACCTCGGCGCCGGCACCTTCGACGTCGCGATCGTCGGCGCGACCCCGAACGGCGGCTTCACCGTCGTCGCCGAAGACGGTCTTCCCGACCTCGGCGGCCTCGACGTAGACCAGGCGCTGCTGGTGCACGTCGGCCGCGAGGTCTCGCACAAGGATCCTCAGCGCTGGCAGCGGGTCCTGCGGCCCGAGTCCACTCCGGACCGTCGTACGCGACGCGCGCTGCAAGAGGACGTGAAGGCGGCGAAGGAGGCCCTGTCGCGGCACCCGCAGACCGAGGTCCCGATGCCGGAGCCGTTCGAGGACGTCCTCGTCACGCGAGGCGAACTCGAAGCTCTCGTGCGGCCGTCGATGCTGCGCAGTGTCGAGCTGATGGCGCGCGTGGTCCGCTCCGCGGGGATGACCCCGGACCGGCTCGCCGGCATCTACCTCGTCGGCGGTTCGAGCAGGCTTCCGCTGGTCGGCAGCCTGATCGCGGAGAAGCTCGGCGTCGTCCCCGGCAGCCTCGACCAGCCCGAGACCGCGGTGGCGCTCGGTGCCCAGCACGTCGCCTCCGACGGCATCAGCACGCGGACGCAGGGTGTCGAAGGGCAGGTCGCGGCGGGAACCGGCGGGCACCAGGTCGGCCCCGGCGCTTCGGGTCCGTACGCGCCGCCGCAGCAGGTCGCGTCGATCCCTGGCTACCAGGGAGGCGGTCCCGGCCAGTCCGGCGGTTTCCCCCAGTCGGGTTATCCGAACAGCGGTCCGCAGCAGGTGCAGCAGCCCGCGCCGACGAACTTCCCGACCTACTCCCTCGCCGGTCAGACCACCGCCGAGAAGGCTCCCGCGAGCAAGAAGAAGCCGATCGTCATCGGGGCCATCGTGGCCGTCGTCGTGCTGATCGCGGCCGGGCTCACGTACTTCCTGACCTCCTCGTCGGTGACGACCTACACGGCCGACGACTGCAAGACGCCCAGCGCGGCCGACGACAAGGGCCTCACCGGCTGCCTGCGCCAGCTCGCCGGGAAGATCGCCGACACCGGCGACTGCAAGCCCGGGATGGGCAACGGGCCGGCGAAACCGGCGGAGGACCTCGGCGTGACGTCGACCTGCTCCGCGCCGGGCCGCGCCGGGACCCAGGTGACCTACCTGCAGAGCGGTTCGGCGGAGAAGCTCAAGGCCTACACAGACGGGCTGCTCAAGTCGGCGGGCGGGGACCGCACCGAGGCCAAGTGGGCGGGCAACGCCCTGGAAGGCCAGTACTCGTCGGCCGCCGGTCGGAACGCGGCCGTCCTGGTGTTCTCGGTGACCGACCGGCCGCTGGTCGGCTTCATCTACCAGGTCCCGGCCGAAGGACAGAACCCGACGCCGGGCGAACTGGCCGACTACTTCGAAAAGAGCGTCCAGCCGGGCGAGTGACCCCGGTATTCGCGACTGCTCAAGTCCGTGAAGGCCTCCTTGAGGGACCCAGAGTCCCTCAAGGAGGCCTTCACGGACTTGAGCGGAGAGCGGGCTAGACTCCGCTCGATGCGTATCA
>NZ_JBFBGL010000055.1:0-56073 GCF_040684635.1 Amycolatopsis sp. NPDC089917
TCCGTGAAGGCCTCCTTGAGGGACCCTGGGTCCCTCAAGGAGGCCTTCACGGACTTGACACCCGGGCAGGGACACCTTTGCCTTACCCCTCAATAATACTCAACATGTGATTTCGGGCGAGCGAAAGGTTTCCCTGAAATACGCCCTATCGGGCAGATTTCTCGCCGTGCCAGATCCGGCGGGAAGCAGCCAGTGGATCGTTTCCCAGTGTGGGAGGTGTCGCCCAGATACGGTGGATCCTTCGCGCGCGGTCGAATTCCGGCCAGCCGGGGTCGCCCGTGATGGCGAACTCGGTGAACGCGGCGCGCATCGCCGAGGACAGCGGGGAAAAGCCGGACGGGACGTCCGGGCCGACGAGGGCGGCGGCGAGCGGACCGCCGGGGGTGTCGAAGGTGAACGGGACGTCGAGTCCGTGGCAGGCACGCAGTACGCCTTCGCGTGCCGGGCTCCGCCACGCGAATTCGTACAGATAGGTGCTTCTGCCGGCATCGGCGGCGGCCTCGGCGCACCGCAGGGAGGGAATACGGAACAGGGCGTCGGACAGGATCAGCGCGTGGAGGTCGTCGTCGGTGATCCCGGGATTCCCGGTCCGGTAATCCCGGACGGCGTTCGCGTCCAGACCGCAGGAGCGGGCGGTGTCGACGGGATCGGCCGCCGACAGATCCGTGTCCACGGTGAACATCCGGGCCTCGTCCGTGGTGAAGCCGCAGACGATCTCCCGGTCCGGGCCGGACCTTCGCCGCGGCGTCCACGGGGGAGCGTCGAACACTTCGCCGTCGACGGTCAGCGCGTACGGCGCGTGGGGATGCGTCCACCGGCCCGGTTCACCCGCCATGATCGCCAGCGGCGCCATCTGTGCCGCGTGGATCGTTTCGGGCGGGATCTCCGCCAGGGCCTCGGCCGTCGGGCGGACGCCGAGCCGCGACGTGATCATCGCCGACACCGCCCGGGTTTCTTCGGCGGGAACGAAGATCTTCCCGGGGCTCTGCGCGATCCCGCGCCGGAAGAGGTCCGGCGCGGAACCGGCGGCGATCAGGCCCGCGATCGACGAGGCCCCGGCGGACTGTCCGATCAGGGTGACCGCGTCCGGGTCGCCGCCGAAGGAGGCGATGTTCTCGCGCACCCAGCGGAGCGCGGCGAGCTGATCGAGCACGCCGCGGTTGACCGGAGCGTCGTCGACCCAGCCGAAACCCTCGTAGCCCACCCGATAGTTCAGCGTCACCAGCACGATCCCCGCGGCGGCGAAGGCCGCGCCGTCGAAGTCGGCGGTGGCGGCGGTGCCGCCGAGGCAGGCGCCGCCATGGATCCACACCAGCACCGGCAGCCCGGAGGTCGTGACGTCGGGAGTCCACACGTTGACGGTGAGGCTCTCCGGATCGTCGCCGGGACGCCAGGCCGGCGTCGCCTGCGGGACCGAGGAACCGAAAGCCCGCGCGTCGCGCACGCCGTCCCAGCGCGCAGCCGGGGCCGGCGCCCGGAAACGACGGGCGCCGTGCGGTGGTGCGGCATAGGGAATGCCGAGGAAGACCGAGTGATCCGCTTTCGCCATCCCTCGTACGGCACCGCATTCGGCGCGGACGACCACATCCACCAGTGACCCCCTAGGACATCGGCTATTATAGGTCACTGTACCAAAAAGGAGGACCGATGCCGAAGATCGTCGATCGCCGTCAGCGGCGTGACGAGGTGGCCGCCGCGCTGTGGCGTCTGGCGTACCGCGAAGGCTGGGGCGCGGTGAGCCTGCGCAAGGTGGCCGCGGAGGCGGGATTGTCGCTCGGCTCGGTCCAGCATTACTTCGCCGGGATGGACGATCTGCTCGACTTTGCCGTCGGCGGCGTGCTCGACGCGCTCGACGAACGGCTCGCCGACCAGCTCGCCACGCTCGACGATCCGCGGCACGCCCACGAGACCGTGCTCCGGGTCCTGCGGAGCATGATCCCCGGCGTCGTCGAAGATCCGTCGGCCGAGCCGGTTCCGGACACCGTGTGGCAGACGCAGGTGATGGCCTGGCTGACCGTCGTGGCCAAGGCCGTGCAGATCCCGGAGATGTCCGCGCGCCTGTCCGCCGGTTCCGGGCGGCTGGCCGAAGCGATCGCCGCGGCCATCCGCCTGAGCGCGCCTCGCCGTCCCCTCGACGACACGCTGCGCGACGCGCGCGGTTTGCTCTCCCTCGTCGAAGGGCTCCTGCTCCAGCTGGCGCGGCGCGACATCGGCCCGGCCGAGGCCTCGGCCGTGATCGGGCGTTTCACCGCCGCCGTCTTCACGCCGTGAAAGCGACGGCTACCAGATGAGGACCCCGCCGCCGACGCCCAGCGCGCGCCCGGCCGCGATCTGGATGTTCGCCAGGCGCCACGAAATCGCCTCCACGAACGACTGATGGCTGAGGCTCGGGTCCGCCTCGGGGGCCAGCTTGTCCAGATTGGCCCGGAGGATCTTGGTCTCCACGACGAAATCGGGCACCTGCTCGGGCATGACCGTGAGGTCGCCGCCGTCCAGGACCGGGAAGAACCGGGCGTCCAGCGCGCGAGCGGCCGCCGAGCCCCACACCGTGGTGCGCCAGCTCTCGAACCCCGCGAGTTCCTCGCAGCACGCCGGGGTGTCCAGCAGCCGCATCTTGCCGTCGTCGAGGACGAACACGTGCACACTCAAGCTCACGGCCACACAGGACCACACCCGCCCGGCGGCGGTCCACCGAATTCGGTTCCGGATGCCGAGTCGCCGGTCCGGTGATGTCATGTCATCCGTGGACCTGACCCTCGTCGTCGTGCTCGGTGTCGTCAGCATCGTGCTCGTGGCCGCGTTCTCCGAGCGGCTCAACCTCGCCGCGCCACTGAGTCTCGTGCTGGTCGGCATCGGCCTGAGCTTCCTTCCGGGTGTCCCGCATCCGGAGGTCGAACCCGAACTGATCCTCGCCGGGGTGCTGCCCCCGCTGCTGTATTCGGCGGCGGTGAACATGCCGATGGTCGACTTCCGGCGGAACATCCGGCCGATCACCGGTCTCGCGGTCCTGCTCGTGGTGGGGTCGACCCTGGGCGCGGGCTGGCTGTTCCACTGGCTGGTGCCGGACATCGGCTGGCCCGCCGCGTTCGCGCTCGGCGCGGTCATCAGCCCCACCGACGCCGTCGCGGCGACGTCCGTGGGACGGCGGCTCGGCCTGCCTCCCCGGCTGCTGACCGTGCTCGAAGGCGAAGGGCTCGTCAACGACGCCTCCGCGCTCGTGCTGCTGCGGTCCGCCGTCGCCGCGGTCGCCGGGTCCGTGTCCGTCTGGGGGATCGTCGGGGAGTTCGTGTTCGCGGTCGTGGTGGCGGTGGCGATCGGGATCCTGGTCGGCTACGTCAACGTCCGGGTGCGCGCGTTGCTGGGCAACGCCGTGCTCAACACCGCCATCTCGTTCGTGGTCCCGTTCATCGCGTTCCTGCCCGCCGAAGAGGCAGGCGCCTCGGGTGTCCTGTCCGTCGTCGTCGCCGGCCTGGTGACCGGCCACCTCGCCCCGCGCCACCTGCGCGCGACGGACCGTCTCGCCGAGACGGTCAACTGGCGCACCGTGGCCTTCCTGCTGGAGAGCGGGATGTTCCTGCTCATGGGACTCAGCGTCAAAACCCTCGTCGACGAGGTGCACAAGGACGGTTCGAGCGCCTGGCAGGCGCTCTCCATCGGACTGGCGGCTTCGGTGCTCGTCATCCTCGCGCGCATCGTCTTCGTCGGACCGCTCGTCGCGGGTCTGTACCGCGAACAACGCAGGGCCGCGCGCTTCAAACCGCGCCTGGAAACGACGCGGGCGGTGCTGCGGGGCGACGAGTCCGATCCCGCCGTCACCGAGCGACTGGACAAGGCGTCACCGCGGCGGGTGGCGCATTTCCGGAAACGGATCGACCGCGCCGCCGCCGACGTCGAGTTCCGGCTCACCGAGACCCTCGGCTGGCGTGGCGGAGTGGTGCTCGGCTGGGCGGGGATGCGCGGGGCGATCACCCTGGCGGCGGCGCAGACGTTGCCTCAGGACACGCCGGACCGCGGCCTGCTGGTCCTGATCGCCTACGTGGTGGCGACCACGACGTTGCTGGTCCAGGGGCTGACGCTACCGGCGGTCATCCGCGCGGCGCGCGTGCCCGAGGAGGACCCGGGCAAGTTGCGCCGCGAGTACGTCAGCCTCATGACCGAGCTGACCGACGCGGCGAAGTCCCTTTTGGACGACCCGGCCTTGGAAGACCCGGGCAACGGGCCGTTCAGTGAGCGGGTCGTGGACCGGGTGCGTGCCGACGCCCGTGTCCCGGCCGGAGCGTCGGCGAAGCAGCCGGCGCCCGAACACTCCGAGAACGTCTACCAGTACCTGCGGCTGCGGTTGCGGGTCCTCACCGAGCAGTCCGAACGTCTCCAGCGGGCCCGGTCGAGCGGCCGCTACAGCTCGGAGGCGCTGGGCCGCGCGCAGACCTCCCTGGACGTGGAGATGGCACGCCTCGAACAGCTGGCGGACCGGTAAGGTACGGGTTCCTGATTTGCCGCCGGCGAAGATCTTGGGGTCGAGATGAGCATGGACGAGGCCGCGCGTTTGAGCGCGGCGGTGGACAAGGTCTCGGTGGGGCGGGTGTACGACTACCTGCTCGGCGGGACGCACAACTACGCCGTGGACCAGGCCTTCGCCGAGAAACAGCTCGCCGTGCTCCCGGAGATCCGCGACTTCGCCCGGGCGAACCGGGCGTTCCTCGGCCGCGCCGTCCGGTTCATGGTCGACCAGGGGATCCGGCAGTTCGTGGACATCGGCTCCGGCCTGCCGACGCAGGGCAACGTCCACGAGGTGGCCGACGAGGTGGCCCCGGGCGAATGCCGGGTCGTCTACATCGACAACGAACCGATCGCCCGCGCGCACGCGCAGATCCTGCTCGAACAGACCGCGGACCCGAACCGGCACGCCGCCCTGGACGCCGATTTCTTCGACCAGGGCCGGCTGTGGGAGCGCGTGCTGGACACCGGCCTGATCGACCGGACCCAGCCCATCGGACTGCTGCTGGTGGCCCTGCTGCACTTCATGCCCGACGAGCGGAACCCACACGCCACACTCGGGTTCCACCGCACGATGCTCCCGCCCGGCAGCTTCCTGGCGGTGTCGCACATCCACGTCGCGCCCGAGGACGTCGAGACACAGAACGCGGGCGAGCAGGTGGCGGCGGAGTACGGGCGCCGGACCAACCACGCCGCGATCATGCGGTCGCGCGAGCAGGTCGCCGAGTTCTTCGGGGAGCTGGAGCTGGTCGACCCCGGTCTGGTGTGGCTGCCGCAATGGCGGCCCGGCGCCGGGGACTTCGTCGACGAAGCCTCCCGTTCGCGCGGCCTGGCCGGAGTGGCCCGCACCCGCTGACCCGTCCGGCTGCCTTGACCACAACCGGTCAGGCGGTCCGGTCGTCGTTCTGACGGCTTTCGAGTTCCCGCAGGGAAAGCGTCAACCGGCGCAGGGTGCTGCGCGCCTCCTGCAGCGTGTACTCGTCGAGCTCGGCGGCCGAGGTGACCACCTGACGTGAGTTCTCGCTGACTTCCCAAAGCCGGTCGAGCAAAGCGCGGCCCGCCGGGGTGACGCCGACCTTGGGCGATCGGGAGTTGCTCGGGTTCGGATGCCGGATCAGGTCACCCGACTCGACGAGATCGTCGACGACACGCTGCACGCCTTGACGCACCTGCCCGAGCCGTCGCGCGATCTCCGGCACCGCGGCCGGTGTCTCCGACACCGCGCTCAGGACGTGCCAGCGTGCGACCGTGGTTCCTTCGCCGACGGCCTCGCGCTCCCCGATCCGGCGGCTCAGGCCCGCCAGTTCGTACACGTCGGCGATCAGCAGCCGGTACGCCTCCACTGCTCCGCTCACCGTCACGTCCCTTGGTCGTCGCGTTGACAGCATGTTGTCACCGATGACAGTATACTGTCGTAGGGAGGTGAACAGGTCAGGTGCCTGCCGATTCCGGGCCGAGCCGCGACTATGCCGTTTCGCACTGAATCTCTGCGTCAGCACAACCACGGTGATCTGCTCAGGACGGCCCGTGCCGCGACGCGCCGGGCCGCCGCGCTGCCGGTGACCACTGTCGACACCGCGGTGCTCGTCGAGGAACTGGGGCTTCTGGGGCACACTCTCGGCGCCCTCGACGGAATGGTGGAGGTCGTCCTCGGCGAACTGCGACGGCGAGTCGAGTCTGGTGCGCTCGAAGTCGCCGACGGACCCTTCGCCGGAGAACCCGAACAGGCTCTGGCCACGATGCTGCTCTGGGTCGAGCAGGCACGAGCGGCCTCGGCGACAGGTCGCCGAGCGATCGAAAACGCGCACATAGCGGCCGCGGGTCTGGCCTCGGCCCGGTGACGCGAGCACCGCGGGCCCGCTTGTCGCCGTGGTGCCCCCCTGTGTGAGTGACAAGGCTTTGTCCGTTCTTGAAAATCTATGTATTGGATGGCGGGAATGGGTGCGGTGAACGATCTGATCGACGTGCGTGTCGACGATGCCACGAGCGAAATACAGGATCTGATAGCGGGCCTTTCGGAAACTCCACGCCTGATCCCCACCGTGTACGGATACGACGAACGGGGATCGGATCTGTACGCGCGGATCTGCGACCTGGAAACCTACTACCCGTATCGCACCGAGTGGGAGCTGCTGTCGCGGAACATCGACTCGATCTGCGGCCTCGTGAAACGGGACGAGATCGTCGAACTGGGTTGTGGGACGGCGACGAAATCCGAATTGCTGCTGAACCGGATGTCCGCGACTCCGGGCGGGTCGTCGCGGTACGTGCCGATCGACGTTTCGGAAGAAATGCTCATGAGGACGTCGGCCCGGCTCGCCGGTTCCATCGACGGTCTCGAGGTCTGGCCGGTCGCGGGCGACTATCACAGCGGTTTGAAAGTCGTCGAGCAGCGACCGGAAGCATCCCGGTTGTTCATGTTCATGGGCAGTTCGCTGGGCAACATGAGCGAACAGAAGCGGCACGAACTGCTGACCGGGATAAGGTCGGCGGGCAGCCGGGGCGACGTCCTGATGATCGGCGTCGATTTCGACAAATCGCGGGCGGCTCTCGAAACCGCGTACAACGACCCGCCCGGCTACGACCTGTGGCACAACTTCCTCACCAACAGGCTGGCCTGCCTGAACCGCCTGTTCGGTGGCGATTTCGACCCGTCGGCCTTCGAAAGCAGGCTGAGCTACAACACGGACGCCTGCCGCATGGAGGCGCAGATCTGGCCGAAGGCCGACGTCGCGTTCCATCTCGCCGACCTGAATCTGCGCGGAGTCGTCAAGGCGGACGAGCGCGTCACCGTCGACACCTCGCACAAGTTCAAGGCCGACGAGCTCGACGAACTGCTGGACGCGGTGGGAATGCGTATCCTGGAATCGTACG
This sequence comes from Amycolatopsis sp. NPDC089917, assembly GCF_040684635.1. Lineage (NCBI taxonomy): Bacteria > Bacillati > Actinomycetota > Actinomycetes > Pseudonocardiales > Pseudonocardiaceae > Amycolatopsis > Amycolatopsis sp. NPDC089917. Next base: position 7,372 of record NZ_JBFBGL010000055.1, read on the forward strand.
AAGAACCGTCGGTGAAATACGCGCTTCTGCTGGTGGAGATGACCTGACGTCACTCGCGCAAGCGGGCGATGCGGATCGAGAGAGTGTGAGGATCTTCGCGATGATCACCGGCAGGACGACACGGCGCCCGGACGGCGAGCGTGCGGCCGCCGTGCCCGCCGACCGCACGGTCCTTCTGCTGCTCGCGCTCTACGCGTGCTGGGGTTCGGCGATCCCGGCGATGAAGCTGATGGTCGACACGATCCCGCCGGTCGGCGGGGCGGCGCTGGTCTTCCTGCTGGCCGGGATCGTGCTCGCCGGCGTGGCGCGACGGCGCCCGCGGCCGACGCGCCGTCAGGTGCGGACGCTGACGATCGCCGGGGTGTTGCTGCTGGTGGGCGGGCAAGGGCTCGCCACGGTGGCGCTGACCGCGGTGACCGCCAGCCTCGGCGCGATCCTCGCCGCGGCGATCCCGCTGTGGGTGGTGCTGCTCAGCGGCCTGACCGGGGTGAAGTCGTCGGCGGCGTCGTGGATCCGCCTCGTGGCGGGCTTCGGCGGCATCGTGATCGTCGTGCTGACGGCGCCGGGCAGCGCCATCGGCGGCGCGCCCTGGGCGGTCGCGGCGTTCTGCGTCGCGCCGATCCTGTGGGCGGCGGGAAGTCTTCTGACGGCGAACGTCGACCGTCCGCTCGATCGCGTGGTCGCCAGCGCGGTGCAATTGATCGCGGGGGGAACGGTGCTGGTGCTGGTCGCGCTGGCGCTGGGCCAATTCGACCCCGGCCAATGGGCGGACGTCAGCTGGACCTCGGCCGCGGCGGCGGTCTTTCTGCTCGTTTTCGATTCGCTTGTCGGTTTCATGCTTTACACGCGCCTTCTGGAGACCGCCCCGGCGCCGCTGGTCAGTACCTATGCCTACATCACGCCGCTCGTCGGCGCCGCGATCGGCGCGACCGTGCTCGACGAGCCGCTTTGGGTCGGTGCTTTCGTGGGTGGGGCGCTGGTGCTCGGCGCGGTCGCGTTCGAACTGCGCGGGCGATGAGCCCGAAACCGTCTCTTTGACGTTCTCCCCGCTGTGTCCGAGTCTTTGTCACGGGCATTCTTCCGTCACTTCCGCTTACCATGGTGAGTGTCCGGTCGTGACGGCCTTCGCGCGGTGGACATTTCGTATGGTCTGGTGAAATAAATCCGATAGCCGAGCGTGTTCGTCAGCGGATTCGCGTTCGTCTGGTTCACCTTTTTGCGAATGGCCGGAGCGGGAATTCTGACTGATTGCGATCAGGGTTTTCCCGTTATGGAAAGCCCGGTCTGGAATGCAATAGAATCACCGGCCACCGGGTGTCACGACTACGAAATCGTCACTTTGATCTTGCCCGATCGGCCCAAGGTGTGCGGGCGTCAGAATTTCACGAAATAGGGAGTCTGTCTGCTACACTCACGTGCAATGGATCTCATGGGGGGTTTCGGACTTCGTTGGAATGAATGATTGTTTCATGCCTTCTCGGTGGAGCGATCGGCGCCGGGAAGTGTACCGTTGAACCCTCTTCGAACGACCGAAGCATCGTAGTCGGCTGAATTGTTTCGCAGTCGAAATGGCGGGCACTGTCGTCATTTCTTCGTACCGTGGGCGAGGAGGTTGCGTGAGGCCGAATCAGGACGTCTCGACCGGGCGGGAATCGCTGGATCCACGAGGGCTGGTGGATTCCGCGCGGAGTCTCTCCGGTGCGCGAGACGACGAACTCCGGCATTCGACGGCATTGGAACAGCTCGCGTTTTCGCTCGATGAAGAAGGGCGGCTGAGCCCCGCGGGACAACGCAGGGCGAGGAAGTCGCTTGTACGCTCGCTCGTCGAGCAGATCGAGACCACCCGCCGGGTCGCGGAGAAACCGGACCTGGGACGCAGACGGATCAGGCCGGTCGTCGTCACCGGGCTCCTGCGCACCGGGACGACTTTTCTGCAGCACCTGCTCGCGCAGCACCCCGGGCTTCGCGCGCCGGCGTTGTGGGAGCTGATGGCGCCCGCCCGCCGCGATCCGCCCGAGGACCTGATCGCGCACTGCGAGGCCTATGTCGCCGAGTACGACCGGCTGGCGCCGGAGTTCAAGAACATCCATCCGTTGCGCGCCGAGCTTCCCGAAGAGTGTCACCGGTTGACGGCCACCACGTTCCACGATCCGATCTTCGCGCTGAGATACCACGTCCCCCGGTACTCGGAATGGCTGGACGGCCGGTCCATGGTCCCGGCCTACCGGTATCACCGCACGCAGCTTTCGGTGCTGCTGGACCGGATCCCCGGCGGCCGGATCCTCCTCAAAGGACCGTCCCATCTGTGGTACCTGGACGATCTCGCCGAGGTGTACCCGGACGCGCTGGTCATCCGCCTGCACCGGTCCCCGGCGGTGGCGGTGCCGAGTGTCTGCAGCCTGACGTCCGTCGTCCGGGGAGCCAGCTCGGCGGCCGTGGACGACCGGGAGATCGGGGACTACTGGCTGAACCGGGCCGCGTCCGTCCTGGACGGTCTCCACCGGGAGGACGGGCCGTTCCGGCAGCCGCTGCTCGACGTGCGCTACGCGGACCTGGTCGGCGATCCGATGAAGGTCGTCACCCGCGTCTGCGAGGCGGCGGATCTCCCGCTCACCGAAGACGTGCGTGAGCGCATGGACCGCCATCTGGCCGCGAACCGCGCCCCGGGCGGGCACGCCTACCGCGCCGAGCGGTTCGGGTTGTCGGCCACCGCGCTGGCCGGACGGTTCTCCGGCTACATCGAGGAATTCGCCGTCCCGAAGGAAGCCTGACAGAAGGGGAGCAACAGCGTGTCGGAGCTGAGCCACCTGGAACGCGCACAAGCGCTCGTGCGTGACGTGAACAAGGACGCGGGCACGGATCCGCTGAAGATCGGCATCATCACACCGCTGAGCGAGCCCGGCGACGCGACGGCCGGGGAACTGGTGACCCGCGGCGCCTGTCTCGGGGCCGAGTACGTGCGTGAACACGGTGGCGCGCGGGACAACCGTCAGATCGAGCTGGTCCTCTACGACGACCAGGCGACCGCCCGGACCGAAGGCATGTTCCGTTCCGCGGCCGGGCAGATGGCCAAGCTCGCGCTGGTGGACGAAGTGGTGGCCGTGATGGGGCAGTGGCATCTGCGGACCACGCCCTGGGTGGTCGACATCGCCACGAAGTACGACGTCCCGATCTTCGTCGAGAACGGGTACAGCGAGATCACCGCGCAGAAGCGGCGCAACGTCTTCCGGCACTACTTCAGCGTGCAGGACCGGGTGCCGCTGATGCTGGACTTCGCGGCGGGGTTGGGCATCCGCAAAGTGGGGATGGTGTGCGCGGACACCGCGTTCGGGCTGCACACGGGCGACACCCTGGAACGCTACGGCAGCGCGAAACACGGCATGGAGTTCCTCAGGTTCGACTTCGAACAGGACGGCACACCGGACTACCCGGGCATGCTCGGGAAGATCCGGGACTACGGACCGGATCTGCTGATCAACGGCGGCGTCATCCGGACCAACTACCGGATCTTCGAGGCGGCCGTGGAAGCGGGCCTCCTGCCCGGCACGCCGGTGATGGTGCCGTTCAGCTATCCCTTGCGGTCCAACGACTTCTGGCGTCTCACCGGGGAAGGCGGGGTCGGCACGATCTGGCCGGCGATGCAGTACCGCCCGTCGTGGCCGGGGATGACCGACATCGGACGGTGGTTCACCGAGCGGTACCGGGAGCGGTACGGCGACTTCCCGCCCGACACCGCGCTGACCCATTTCACCGACGTCACCGTCGTCGCGGCCGCGAGCCGCGCGGCGCGGTCCGACGGACGGGAGGACCTCATCGACGCGCTGGAAGCGATGGAGTTCCCCACCTGGCGGGGACCGATCCGGTACGAGCGCGGGCCCGCCCACTGGCATCACACCTGCCCGGAACTGGTGCTGCTGCAATACCAGAAGCGCGACCAGGGGTTCGACGAGTCGGCGATCATCTACCCGCCGGAGAAGGCGACCGCGGAGTACCTGCCTTCGGCCGCCCTGGACACCGTCTGATGCCCGCCGTCGCCGACACCATGCTGCGCAGCTTCCTCGGCCACGACGTCGACCGCGTCTTCTGCGTGGCGGGGGAGAGTTATCTCCCGCTGCTCGACGCGCTGTACGACTGCGCCGAGATCGACGTGGTGGGCTGCCGGCACGAGGGTTCCGCCGGGTTCGCCGCGCTGGCGGACGCCAAGATCACCCGCCGGGCGGGGGTGTGCCTGGTCAGCCGCGCGCCCGGCGCGGCGAACGCGGCGATCGCGGTGCACGCCGCCGCCGAGGACGCCACGCCGCTCGTGGTCTTCGTCGGCGACGTCCCCTCGCGGGAACTCGATCGCGAGACGTTCCAGTCCGGCCGTCCCCTCGGCGATCGCGCGAAAGCGGTGTGGACACTGCACGATCCCGCCTCGACCGGCGACACCGTGCGACGGGCGTTCCGGGTCGCGGAGTCCGGGACGCCGGGGCCGGTCGTGGTGTTCGTGCCGGAGGATGTGTTCGACGGGGACGGCGCGGACCCTCCCTCGACGCGGGTCGAACCGGGACGCGTGGTGCCCGGCGATCGCGAGCTCGACACGGTACGCGGCCTGCTCGGCTCGGCACACCGCCCGCTGCTCCTGGCCGGGTCCACATTGGACACTCCTCGGGGCCGTGCCCTGCTTCACGGGTTCGCCCGGCGGCACGGGGTCGCGGTGGTCACCAGCAACAAGAACCAGCACCTGCTGGACAACCGGCATCCCTGCTACGCCGGGCATCTGCACAACGCCACCGGACCGGGGCAACTCGCCGAGTTCGACCGCGCCGACCTCGTGCTCGCGATCGGGACCCGGCTCGGCCAGACGACGACCAGGCAGTCACGGTTCCCGCGCGGCCCGGAACCCGGACAGCCGCTGATCCACGTGCATCCGGACGCGGCCCGGATCGGCGGATTCCATCAGGTCACCGCCGGGTTCGCGATGGACCCGGCGGATTTCCTCGCCCAGTTCGCCGAAACCGCCGTCCCGCATCCGTCCCGCGACGAATGGTGCCTTCGGTTGCACCGGATCGAGGAGGAGAGGGCGCGCTGGATCCCGCCGCCCCATCCGGACGTGGTCACGGTCGGGGACATCGCCGCGGCGCTCGACGAGCTGACCGCGGGCGCCGTCACGGTCGTCGTCGACTCCGGCACCTTCACCAGCTGGACGTACCGCTATCTGCGGTTCTCCGGTGAGGGCAGGCTCGTGGGCATCGATTCCAGCTCCATGGGTTTCGGCCCCGGGGCGGCCCTGGCGGTGGCGGCGCGGGAGCCGTCGGTGCCCACCGTCGTCGTCATCGGGGACGGCGGGTTCGGGATGAACGGCGGAGAGCTCGCGACACTCTGCGAGCGTCGCCTCCCGGTGGTGTTCGTCGTGTCGGACAACGGTTCGCTCGGCACCATCCGGCTTCACCAGCAGCGGCGCTACCCGGACCGGGGGATCGCCACGGATCTGGCCAACCCCGACTTCCGCCTGCTCGCCCAGGCGCACGGCGCCCTCGGGCTCTCCGCCGAAACCCCCGCCGAAGTGCGCACCTGCCTGGCGAAGGCGCTCGAACACCCGGGACCTTCGCTCGTCGCGGTGCGCACCAGCCGCGAGTACCTGACCCCGGCGACCGTTCCGCGATGACCGATTCCCCGAGCCGACCTCGACCCGAACCCTCGGAGAAGGCAGCCATGCGATTCCACGACTCGATGCTCGACCTGATCGGATCGACACCCCTGGTACGACTGAGAGCGGTCGCCGCCCGTTCCGGTCCGCTGGTGCTGGCGAAGCTGGAACAGTTCAATCCCGGCGGCTCGGCGAAGGACCGGATCGCGGTCGGCATGATCACCGCGGCCGAACGCGACGGTTCGCTGCGGCCCGGCGGCACCATCGTCGAGCCGACCTCCGGCAACACCGGGATCGGGCTGGCCATCGTCGCCGCGCAGCGCGGTTACCGGTGCGTGTTCACCTGCCCGGACAAGGTCTCGCCCAGCAAGATCGCCGCGCTGCGGGCCTACGGGGCCGAGGTGGTGGTGTGCCCGGCGGCCGTGCCCATGACCGACCCCCGTTTCTACCGGAACGTGGCCGCGAGGCTCGCCGAGGAGACGCCCGGCGCCTGCTGCGTCGACCAGTACAACAACCCCGCCAACCCGGAGGCCCACCACACCGCGACCGGTCCGGAGATCTGGGACCAGACGACGGGCCGGGTCACGCATTTCGTCGCCGGGCTCGGTACCGGCGGCACGGTCACCGGGACCGGCCGGTACCTGCACGAGGTGTCCGGCGGCGCGGTCCGGGTCGTCGGCGTCGACCCGGAAGGTTCGGTGTACAACGGCGACGAACTGCGCCCGTACTACCTCGAAGGCGTCGGCCAGCCGAGTCTCCCCGCGGCCTTCGACCCGGCCGTCCCGGACGAGATCGTCACCGTCGGGGACGCGGAGGCCATCGCGCTGACCCGGCGCCTCGCCAAGGAGGAAGGGATCCTGACCGGCGGCTCCGGCGGGATGGCGGTCGCCGCGGCGCTGCGGATCGCCGAGCGCTCGGGTCCCGACGCGGTCATCGTCGTCCTGATCCCCGATTCGGGCCGCGGGTACCTGAACTCGATCTTCGACGAGGACTGGCTGGCCTCGCACGGGTTCACCTCTCCCGCCGAGGGCGTGCCGGTGGCCGCCGCGGTCCTCGGCTCCGACCTCCCCGTGATCGCCCCGGGGGACAGCCTGGCGACCGCCTGGCAGCGCATGCGGGACGCTCGGATCGGCTATCTGGCGGTCGCTTCCGCCACCGCGCCGGTGCGGCTCCCGGAGATCTCGGGGTTCGTCGCCGAACACGACGTCGCGGTGCGGATCGCGTCCGGACGGGCGCGCTGGGACGCCCCGGTCGGCGACCACGTCACCGTCACTTCGCTGCCGAAGGTCGGCTGGGGACAGGAACTCGACACCGCGGCCGCCGTCATCGCCGAGCACGGCGCGTGCGTGGTGCTGAGAGACGGTGTCCCCGCGGCGATCCTCACCGCGGCCGACGTCGCGGGCGCACTCGCACCGGACCACGAGCGGACAGGGAGCGCGTTGTGACGCAGGACGTGATCGAGTTCGTGGACCCGGTCCACGGCACCAAGGGATATCTCGCCTACCGGGGCGGCAGGCACCGGCTCGCGGCGGGCGGCTGCCGGGTGCGGGCCGGTATCGACGCGCGGACCCTGGGCACGCTGGCCGAACGGATGGCGGTCAAACAACGGGTCCTCGGCCTCAACGTCGGCGGCGCCAAATGCGGGCTCGCGCTCGACCCCGCCTCGCCGGCCAAGGACGCGATACTGGGCCGGTTCTTCGTGTTCCTCCGCGACGAACTGGCCACCCGCTACAGCATGGGCCCGGACATGGGGACCGGCTGGGCGGAGCTCAACCGGCACGCCGGGGCGATCGGCCTGCCGTCGATCAAATACGCCATCAAGACCGCCCAGCGGCTCGACGCCGAGCAGTTCGCCCACCGGATGGCGGTGCTCGAAGAGCCCGTCGACGGGCTCCCGGTCTCCGCGCGCCGGGCGGGACATGCCCTGGCGTACGCCGGGATCGGCGCGGCCAGGGCCGCCCGGTGCGCAGGAACGCTTTCCGTGGCGCTGCAGGGATTCGGGAACCTCGCTCGCGGCGCGGCCTGCGCGCTGCACGAATACGGCGCCCGCGTCGTGGCGATCGGCGACGAACACGGCGCCGTCGCCTCGTCCGCCGGTCTCGACGTCCCGGCCATGCTCGGCCGTCCCGCCGGGACGCCCGTTCCCGCCCTGCCGTCCGGCGGCCGCCCCGCCGAGTTGTTCGCCGTCCCCGCCGACGTGCTCGTCCTCGCCGGACCAGCGGACGCCATGAGCCCCGCGCAAGCCGCCCGGGTCGCTGTCCCGGCGGTGACGGTGGGCGCGAACTGCGGGCTCACCGAACGCGTCGAGCGGGACCTGGAACGGCGGGGTGTGGTGGTCGTCCCGGACTTCATCGGCGGGATCGGCGGGTCCGCGTCGATGGAAGCGCTGTTCGGTCCGCGCGAGTGCCCGTCGCCGAGACAGGTGCTCGACGCGCTCGCCCGCCTGATGAGCGATCTCCTGGCGGACATCGCCGAGGAATCGCGCCGCGGGAAGGTCGGTTCCCGTGCCGCCGCGTCGCGGCTCGCCGCAGCAGGCACCGCCGACCCGGACGCGCCGCCGTACGGCGGCTGTCCTTATCTGCGGGACTTCGTGCCCACCGCTCGCTGAACCGGAGGTTTGCCATGTCAGAAGACTGCCGTCACGAACGCGGCCACATCACGGACTCGCGGTTCTACGGTGACCGTTACGCCACCGCGGCCAGCAGGGAGATCTTCTGCGACGTCTGCCGCAAGCAACGCTGGCTCGACATCGAGGCGGCGTTGGCGCTGAGCCAGGCCGAACTCGGGGTGATCCCGAAGGACGTCGCCGAGCGGATCGCCGCCGTCGCCGATCTCGACCACATCGACCTCGAACAGGTCCAGGTCGAGACCGCGCGCTCCGGGCACTCGCTCATCGGCCTGCTCCGCGCGCTGGAGACCGCGTGCGGGGAGAAGGCGGGACAGTTCATCCACTACGGAGCGACGACCCAGGACATCCAGGACACCGGTCAGTCGCTGGAAGCCCGCGACGTGCTGGACGCCCTGGCGCCCGCGCTCGACCGGATCATCCGCAGCCTGACCGACACCGCCGAACTGCACGCCAGGACGATCGGGCTCGCCCGCACGCACGCGCAGCCCGCCTTGCCGATGTCCTTCGGGCTGAAGGTGGCGGGCTGGCTCGACGAACTCCTGCGCCAGCGTGACCGGCTCACCCACCTCCGCGCGCACACCCCGACCGCGCAGCTGTTCGGCGGCGCCGGGACGATGGCGAGCTTCGACGGGCTCGGCCGGGCCACGCTGGAACGGTTCGCCGAGCGGCTGGGGCTCGTCGTCCCCGAACTCGGGTGGCACGTCGCCCGCGACCGGGTGACCGAGTTCGTCAGCACCCTGGCGATGATCACCGGCACACTGGCCCGGATCGCCGACGAGATCCGCACGTTGTCCCGGCCGGAGTTCGGCGAGGTCGAGGAAGCGTGGCGGGACGGCAAGGTAGGCAGCAGCACCATGCCGCACAAGCGCAATCCCGAGCGATGCGAACAGATCGTGGTCCTGGCCAGGCTCGCCGCGGCGCAGGCCGGGCTCGCGCTGACCGCGATGGTGGGCGATCACGAGCGCGACGCGCGCTCGCTGCGGCTGGAGTGGGCGTGCGTCCCGGACGTCTCGCACTACTGCCTCGCCGCGGCGGAGATCGCGACCGAGATCGTCACCGGGCTGATCGTGCATCCCGACCGGCTCGGCGCCAACGTGGAGACGGTGACCGGTCAGGTGATGTCGGAACGGCTCATGTTCGCCCTCGGTGAGCACATCGGCAAGCAGCAGGCGCACGAGTACGTCTACCAGCTCACCCAGCGGGCGCACACCGACGGGATCCCGGTCCGCAAGCTCGCGGCCGAGGATCCGGCGATCACCGAACGGTTCACCGACGCCGAGCAGGAGCGCCTGTTCGAGCCGGCGAGCTACCTCGGGGAGTCACCCGAGCTGACGATGCGGGTCGTGGAACGCGCGCGGGCCGTCCTCTCGTGACGAGCGCGGGGAAGGACGGCGTCGCGGTCGTTTCCGGTGCGGCGACCGGGATCGGCCGCGCCGTCGCCGCGCGGATCGGCGAACACGGCGGCGTCGGGGAGGTCGTCATCGTCGGGCGCCGCGCGGACCGGCTCGCGGCCGTCGCGGAACGGCTGGGGCCGCACGTCGTCCCGGTGGCGGCCGACCTGAGCGAGCCGGAAGGCGCCCGCGCGGTACTGGCCGCGGTCGACGGCCGCGCCGTCCAGGTCCTGGTCAACAACGCCGGGGGCAACGCCGATCCGCACCGGGTACAGGAGCTGGACGCGCTTCCCGAAGCCTGGCAAGCGAACCTGCGCGCCAACGTGCTCCCCGTCGTCCTGCTCACCCAGGCGCTGCTTCCCTCGCTGCGCAGGCCCGGCGGCCGGATCGTCACGGTCGGGTCGGTGGCGGCGGAGCGGGGACCGGCCACCTACGGCGGGGCGAAGGCCGCGCTGTATCCGTGGTCGACCGAACTCGCCGCCCGGCTGGCCGTCGACCAGGTCACCGTCAACGTCGTCGCCCCGGGATACGTGACGGACACGGAATTCTACGGCGAGCGGATGTCGCCGGAGTTCCACGACGGCCGGGCGCGGCAGTCACCGATGCGCCGCGGGGCGAGCCCCGACGAGGTCGCGGCGACGGTCTGCCATCTCGCCGCCCCCGAAGCGGGGTTCATCACCGGACAGGTCGTGCACGTCAACGGTGGTGCGCTGCTGCCCCGTACCTGACGGCGACGGCGAAACCACCGCGCCGACGCGATCGAGCGAGCACCGGAGGGGTCTCTGTGACGTCCGAAACCTACGAGCTGACCTACCTGCAGCACCTCGAAGCCGAGTCCGTGCACATCATCCGTGAGGTGGTGGCGACCCTCGAACGCCCGGTGCTGCTGTTCTCCGGCGGCAAGGACTCGGTGGTCCTGCTGCATCTCGCCGCCCGCGCCTTCTGGCCCGGGCCGGTCCCGTTCCCGGTGCTGCACGTCGACACCGGCCACAACTTCGGCGAGGTCCTCGCCTTCCGCGACCGGACGGTCGAACGGTTCGGGGTGCGCCTCCTGATCGCGCGGGTGCAGGACGACATCGACGCGGGCCGGGTCGTGGAGGACACCGGGCCGCGGGCGAGCAGGAATCGCCTTCAGACGGTCACCCTGCTTCGCGCGATCACCGGGCACCGCTTCGACGCGGTGTTCGGCGGAGCGCGCCGGGACGAGGAGAAGTCCCGTGCGAAGGAACGGGTGTTCAGCGTCAGGGACCGTTACGGCCAATGGGATCCGCGCGCCCAGCGCCCCGAACTGTGGCGCCAGTACAACGGGCTGCACCGCCCCGGCGAGCACATCCGGATCTTCCCGCTGTCCAACTGGACCGAACTCGACATCTGGCAGTACATCGAACAACAGCGGATCGCCTTGCCCGGCCTGTACTACGCGCACCGGCGCAGCGTGCTCGAACGCGACGGCATGTTGATGGCGCGCAACGAATTCGTGCGCCCGCTGCCGGGCGAGGAGCCGTTCGAGGCGTCCGTCCGGTTCCGCACCATCGGCGACGCGACCTGCACCGGTTGCGTCGGGTCGCTGGCCGCGACCCCGGCGGAAGTCGTCGCCGAAGTGGCGGCCAGCACCGTGACCGAACGCGGGGCCACCCGCGCGGACGACCGGATATCGGCGGCGGGCATGGAAGACCGCAAACGGGAGGGGTACTTCTGATGGCTCCCTTACTGAGGATCGCCACCGCGGGCAGTGTCGACGACGGGAAGTCGACCTTGATCGGCAGGCTTCTCCTGGACTCGAAGGCGGTCCAGGAGGATCAGCTCGCCGCGATCGAGACGGACACGGGACCGGATCTCGCCGCGCTCACCGACGGCCTGCGCGCCGAACGCGAGCAGGGCATCACGATCGACGTCGCCTACCGGTACTTCGTCACGGACAAACGCAAGTTCATCATCGCGGACACCCCCGGGCACGTGCAGTACACCCGCAACATGGTGACCGGCACCTCGACGGCGGACCTGGCGCTGACCCTGGTCGACGCGCGGCACGGGGTGCTCGCGCAATCCCGGCGGCACGCGCTGATCGCCGGCCTGCTCGGCGTCGGCCACCTGGTGCTGTGCGTGAACAAGATGGACCTCGTCGACTGGTCCCGGAAGCGCTTCGAGGAGGTCCGCGACGAGTTCCTGCGCCTGGCCGAGCGGCTCGAAATCCCGGACCTGACCGTCATCCCCGTCTCGGCCCTGCGCGGGGACAACGTCGTCCACCGCGGCACGGAGATGCCGTGGTACGAGGGCGTGCCGCTGCTGCAGCACCTGGAGGAGGTGCGGGTCGCGGCCGACCGCAACCTGGCCGACGTGCGCCTGCCCGTGCAGTACGTGATCCGGGAGGCGGACGGGCGCCGCAGCTACACGGGGACGATGGCCGGGGGAGTCCTGCGCCCCGGCGACGAGATCGTCGTCCAGTCCTCCGGACTGAGCACCACCGTCGAGACGCTCCACGGCCCCGGCGGGACCGAGCTGACCGCCGCCTTCCCGCCGCAGGCCGTCGCCGTGCGCCTGGCGGGCGAACTGGACGTCGGCCGCGGTGATCTCCTGTGCGGGCCGCGCGACCGGCCGGCGACCGGGCACGATCTCGACGCGCTCGTCTGCTGGCTGACCGACGACGGCGAGCTGACCCCGGGATCGCGCTACCTGCTGCGGCACACGACCCGTTCGGTCCGCGCCGAGGTACGCGCGGTGGACCACCGGCTGGACATCGACACGCTGGACCGGGACACCACCGCGACCGGCCTCGCGCTCAACGACATCGGCCAGGTCTCCCTCCGGACGCAGAAGCCGCTGGACTTCGACGCGTACCGGCGCAACCGCGACACCGGCAGCTTCATCCTCGTCGACGAGACCAGCGGCAACACCGTCGCCGCCGGGATGATCCGGGAGGGCGGCGGCACGACGACGGACATCCGCTGGCATCCCTCGACGGTGAGCCGGGACGACCGGGCGGGCACCGGCGGAACGGTGTGGCTGACCGGCCTGTCCGCCTCCGGGAAGTCGACCGTCGCCGCCGAACTGGAACGGCGGCTCGTCACCCGGGGACAGGCCGCCTACCGTCTCGACGGCGACAACCTGCGCCACGGTCTCACCTCGGATCTCGGGTTCGGCGCCGTCGACCGGACCGAGAACGTCCGCCGGGTCGCCGAGGTCGCGCGGTTGTTCGCCGACGCCGGCCTCGTCGCCATCGTCTCCCTGATCAGCCCGTACCAGGCCGACCGGGACCGGGCCCGGCGGCTGCACGAGGCCGACGGGCTGCCGTTCGCCGAAGTCTTCCTGGACACCCCGCTGTGGGTGTGCGAACAGCGTGACCCGAAAGGGCTCTACGCCCGGGCGCGGGCACGGGAGATCGTCGGGTTCACCGGGATCGACGCGCCCTACGAGGCACCAGCCGATCCCGAGCTCACCCTCCGGCCGCACCGGTCGACACCCGCGGAGCTGGTGGACCGGATCCTCGCGCTCACCGACCGGTGGAGCGCCGGTGCGTGACGCTCGGGGCGGTGTCCGGGGGCCGGGCGGGGAACGGTGACCGCATCGGGTTTCGCGCAGCTGGTCATCGCGCTCGTGACGATCTTGGTGACCGCGCGGCTGCTCGGAGCGCTCGCCCGGCGGCTCGGCCAGCCACCGGTGATCGGGGAGATCCTCGGCGGGATCCTGCTCGGTCCGACCCTGGCCGGCGGCGCGGTGACCAGGGCGTTGTTCCCGCTCGAAGTGCGTCCGGCGATGACGGCGCTGGCCGACGTGGGCATCTGCGTGTTCATGGTCTTCGTCGGCCTGCACGTCGACCGCCGCCTGCTGCGCGGGCACGGCCGGATGATGTCGACCGTCTCCGTCAGCGCCGTCGCGCTGCCGTTCGTCTCCGGGGTGCTGCTGGCGTTGCTGCTCGCCGACCGTCACGCCGACGGCGGCGGGCTGGTGTTCACGCTGTTCATGGGGGCCGCGATCGCCTGCACGGCTTTTCCCGTGCTGGCCCGGATCCTGCGCGACCGGGACCTGCTCGACACGCCGATCGGCGGCCTCGCCCTGGCCTGCGCGGCGCTCGACGACGTCCTGATCTGGGCGCTGCTGGCGGTGGTGGCGGCGATCGCCGGCGCGGGCACCGATCCCACGCGGGTCCTGCTCGTGGTGCCGCTGGTCGTCGTGCTCCTGACCGTCGTGCGCCCGCTGGCGACGCGATGGCTGCGGCGGTATCCCTTGGACGGGGCGGCGTCCGGATGCCTCTTGTTCGTGTTCCTGGCGGCCGGTGCGACGGCGTGTTCGCTGGCCACCGAGTGGATGGGCCTGCACCTGATCTTCGGCGCGTTCGTGTTCGGCGTCGCCATGCCGGAGGGCGGCGCGGCGTTCCTGCGCGAGCGCGTGCTGCCGAAGGTGGAGCGGGGCACCGAGACGCTGCTCATCCCGGTCTTCTTCGCCAGCGCCGGGATCGGTGTCGATTTGTCCACTGTGGACATCCGGGGAGTGGGCGAGTTCGGGCTGATCCTGCTCGCCGCCGTCGGTGGCAAGGGAATCGGCGGTTACGCCGGCGCACGGATCTGCGGGGCCCGGCGGCGGCATTCGGCGGTGATGGCCATTCTGCTCAACACCCGCGGTCTCACCGAACTGATCCTGCTGAACGTCGGGATGCGGATCGGCGTGCTGGACGCGAATCTGTACTCCCTCATGGTGGTCATGGCGTTGGTGACCACCGCGATGACGGGGACCTTGCTTCGCCTGGTTTACCCGCCCGACGTCGCGCGCCTGGACCGCACTGAGCGCGAAGTCACCCCCGACGGCGTGTCCCCGCCGTCGCGGTGACACCTTCGTGGTCGATCGTGCGTTCTGCGGACCACCCCGTTGTCGCTTAGCGTTGAAGACAGCTTCCCTTCAACTGGGTGAGGAGCTGACGACGCCGACACGGAGGAACGGTCTATGACGCGGCTCGACGCGGCCACGAAGGATCCGAACAAAGGGTATGTAGCTCTTCTAGGGTGGAGCCTCAACGCTGTCGAGGCCTTGGACCGGTTCGATCGGCGCTACGTCGTCGTGGCGCCGGACTGGGCCGAGAAGTATTGCGTGGAACACGACATTCCTTATCTGCCATGGAATTTCGAGCGGCTCAACGACCGCTCGCTGGAGATCGCCGAGACGCTGCAACGTGCGGGCGTCGACGTCGCGATCCCGTTGTTCGAGGAAACCGTGGAGTGGGCGGGGGCGATCAACGCCGTCCTGCTGGACAACCCGCGCCTGTTCGGCCAGGCCATGCTGCTGCGGGACAAGTCGCTGATGAAGCGCCGGGCGCAGCTCGGCGGGATCCGGGTCGGGATCTTCGAAGAGGCCCACGACCGGGACGACGTGATCCGTTTTCTCAAGCGTGTCAACCAGACTCTGCTCAAACTGGACGGCGACCCGAACGACCCGATCCATCTCAAGGCCTTCGACAAGGCGGGTTGCCTCGGACACCGTGTCGTCCGTACGCCCGACGACGTCGACGCGATCCCGGAAGAAGAGTTCCCGGTCCTGATGGAGTCGCATCTCGACGGCTGGGAGTTCGCCGTCGAGGCGTGGATCCACCAGGGGAAGATCAAGTTCCTGAACATCTCCGAGTACGTCACGCTGGGCTATTCGGTGTTCGTGCCCGCCACCCCGGAGCTGGAGCGGTACCGGCCGCAGATCACCGCGCAGATCGAGAAGCTGATCAAGACCTTCGACATCGAGTTCGGCTTCGTGCACCCGGAGTACTTCGTCACCAACGACGGCGAGATGTACTTCGGCGAGGTCGCCTACCGGCCGCCGGGTTTCAAGGTGTTCGAGCTGCTCGAACGGGCCTACGGGTTCAACGCCTACCAGGGGCTGGCGCTGGCCTTCGACCCGAAGACGACCGAGGAGGAGATCGACGCGTTCTTCCCGAAGGAGGTCGAAGACGCCACCGGGGTCGCGGGCTGCTTCGGGGTCTACCCGCGCCGCCGCGTGGTCAGTGAGCTGCGGATCCCGGCGGAAACCGAGGACCACGACTACTACGAGTCACACGATCTTTCGGCGCCGTTGGAGGAGACGGTCACCAAACGGACCGCGTTCGGTACACACTGGGGTCTGCTGTACTTCTTCGGCGACGACTCCTACCGGATGCGTGACCTGCTGAAGCACCAGGAAGAGATCGACTTCTACGTCTGAGGGGCAGCCCCGCGCAGGAGACCGACCCGAGGGATGCCTTTGAAACCGACTGCCGATGTACCCGGCGCGTCCGCCACGCTGGACAAACGCGTGGCCTCGCTCGACGACGCCGTCAGGGCGATGGCCGAAACCCGCGACTTCGGCAAGCACACCAAACTGCGAAGGATGCTGGAGGCGTTGCGGCGGGTCCTGGTGCAGCCGGGCGGCGCCGCGGCGGTCCAGGCCAGGGCACGGGCGCTGGAGGAGGCCGGCCTGTTCCTGGAGACCGACTGGGCCAGCCCGGAGATCCTGATCCCGGCGCTGGTCGGGCCGGGTCTCCACGCCGGGGACGCGGACACCGTGGTGATGGAGGCGTGCAGCGAGCTGCGCACTCTCGCCGTCGCTCGCGGTGACTACGCGCACCCGACGCTGTCCGCCGAGGACGCCCGGGAGTTCCTGTCCCAGGTGCTCGCGCTGAACCTGGAGCTGCTGTTCACCCCGCCCACCGAGGCGGAGCGGACCCAGCAGGGCCGGACGGCGCAGCTGATCAGGGACCTGTTCCGGCACGTGGCCGACGAGATCGGCTACGAGAGCGTGCTGGACAAGCTGGTCGAGGAGATCTGGCGGATCCTGCGCCAGCGGCCGATCCAGGTCGACCAGGTGCAGTCGCTGATCACGCGGATCGCGGTCTACCGCGGCGATCCGGAGGTCGATCTCGGCAACGCCCCCGGTCAGGGCATCGACAGGCTGATCACCGCCCTGTTCGGCACCACGGAGGCGTGCCGGGAGGATCCGGGCACCGAGGTCTTCCGGGCCCGGCTGGAGGCGATGGACGACGGCGGCCTGCAGTACGAGGCCACCGGGTTCGCCAGGGCGATGCACGACACCGGGCTGGTCTCGCCCTATCACGCCGAACTGCTGCGGTTCCTGCGGCACAAGAGCGACTACCTGCTCGGGGAGGCGCTCGGCCTGTCCGACACCGGCCGCAACTGCCTGCTGCGCCACCGCGACCTGATCCACCGGCTGATCGAGGTGGCGGTGCACACGCAGACCGCCCAGTGCATCTACGGACTGGCGCTGCTGCTGGACCGCGGCATCCTCCACGCGCCGCCGATGGTGCCCGCGCTGTGGCGTCAGCTGGGACTGGAACTGTCCGAAACCGCTCGCGAGCGGCTGACGACGGTGTACGGCGACGAGCCGGGCCCCGAGGCGAGGCTGATCGCGGGCGTGCTGTCGATGCTGGGCCTGCCGCTGGGCGTCGGTCAGGGCGACAACCCGACCTGCCAGTCGGCCCGCGCGCTGTCGATGTGGGCCTACAACGACCCGGACTACCTGCTGCAGATCGTGGTCTGGGCGGCCAGGGACGACGAGATCGTCATGCACTTCGAAGGCCAGCCGATCTCGTCGAAGGACAGCGCCGAGGGACTCGCGAGCACGCCGCAGACGGATCTGGATCCGGTCTCGTTGCTCGTCGTGCCGCATCTGGACCGGATCTACGCCGAGATGGGCCGCCGCTGCATCGGCAGGCCCGGTGATCCCCACCGCTGGGTCAACCCCGAGTTCCACGGCTGGTGGGCCGCGCGCGGGTTCCGGATCAACGTCGACGTCGAGACCGGGAACCTGATCGAGCTCGACACCTTCCTGCGGCAGTTCCACGTGAGCTACCACCCGGACTACAACGGCGGGCAGCCGCTGATCCACCCGCAGCCCGCCGGGGTCGCCGTCACCGACAGTGCCGCCCGGTACGTCGGCTGGCACGCGATCACCATCCTGCGCGTCGCCCCCGACCCGCAGGACGTCACGCGGGTGTACTTCTACAACCCGAACAACGACAGCGGACAGGACTGGGGCGACGGCGTCGTGGTGTCGACCGCGGGCAACGGCGAGCGGTTCGGCGAAGCTTCGCTGCCGTTCGACCAGTTCGCGTCGCGGCTCTACATCTTCCACACCGACCCGCTCGAACACGGGGAACCGGAGAAGGTGCCGGCCGAGGACGTCACGCGGATCATCGACTACATCGAACGCAGCTGGGGCGCGAACCGGCTGCCGGGCGGCACGCTCCAGGCGTCGCGGACCCCGCAACCCTGACCGGGTCGTGAGCCTGACCGGGTCGTGAGCCCCGGTCCGTGAAGGCCTCCTTGAGGGACTCTGGGTCCCTCAAGGAGGCCTTCACGGACTTGCGCTAGGCGGGCACCCGGGAGAGTGCGGCGGCCGCGGGTGGGGTGGGCGGCGGCACCGGCAGAGGCAGCGGCGCGCATTCGACGTCGGCCGTCCGCCCCGGTTTGCGGTCGGGCAGCGCCCCGGTCGCCAGGTAGTCGGCGATCCGGTTGTCGACGCACGCGTTGCCGCGCGGGGTGATGGCGTGGCTCGTGCCGCCCGGCTCCCCGATCAGGCGAGCGCCGGGGAAGCGGCTACGCACTTCGAGGCTGCCTTCGTACGGCGTCGCCGCGTCGAGCGTCTCGCCGATCATCAGCACGCTCGGCACCTTCGTGCCGTCGACCTTGACCGGCTTGCCGGGCTTCGCGGGCCAGTACAGGCAGGGCCCGTTGTACCAGGCGTTCTGCCAGGTGAAGTACGGCGCCTTCTGGTAGGTCCGCCAGTTGTCGTGCTTCCACTGCTGCCAGCTCTGCGGCCACTTCACGTCGGTGCACTGGACGGCGAGGTAGACGGCGTAACCGTTGTCGTCACCGCGTCCGCCGAAGCTCTCGAAGAGCCCCTTCATCGTCTGCCAGTCGCCCTTGTTGACGAACTTCGCGAGCGCGTCACCGAGCAGCGTCCAGCGCAACTGGTAGTAGGAGGCCTGGTTGAAGACGTCGAGCAACTCGTCCGGGCCGATGTAGCCGCCCGCCGGGACCGCGCGCAGCTTCTTCAGCTGCTCGTCGAAGACCTGCTTCACCGCGGCCTGGGTCTTGCCGAGGTGGTAGACGTCGTCGTGCGACGCGACCCAGCCGAACCAGATGTTGAGGTTGACGTCGTAGGCGAGGTCCTGGTTCAGGTTGGCCTGGTACCAGACGTTGCGGGGGTCCACAGTGGAATCGAGGACCATCCGCCGGACGTGCTGCGGGAACAGCGTCCCGTAGACCTGACCGAGATAGGTGCCGTAGGAGTAGCCGTAGAAGTTCAGCCGCTCCGCGCCGAGCGCCTTGCGGATGCTGTCCATGTCCTGGACCGTGTCGGTCGTCTTGATGTTCTCCAGCAGCGCGCGGCTGTTCTTCTCCGCGCACGCGTCGGCGTAGGACTTCGAGCGCTGCAGCCAGGTCTTCTCCAGCTTCCGCGTCGTCGGCACGTATTCAGGCCGGTTGTAGTCCATGTAGTCCGGGATGCACGAAAGCGCGGGCTTGCTGGAGCCGACGCCGCGCGGGTCGAAGCCGACCCAGTCGTAGGCGTCGCCGGCGTGGTTCGGCACGCGCGGCCCGCGGGTCGCGAGCAGCAGCCCGGAACCGCCGGGGCCGCCCGGGTTCGTGAGCATGACGCCCTGGTACTGCGCCTCGGGCGTCTTGTGCTTGACGCGGCTGAGCGCGAGCTGGATCTTCTCGCCGCGCGGCCGCGAGTAGTCCAGCGGGACCGGCAGGTAGCCACACTCGGCGCCGGCGGTGATCAACGCCGGGTCGGTGCACGCTCCCCAGGCGATCGTCTCGGCGGGTTGCGCCGCTTCGACCGCGCCGGCGGGCGCGGTCACCGCGACCGAGGCGAGCGTGGCCAAGGCCAGCGCGGTGCTGAGAACACGTCTCAAGGTATTTCCCTTTCCCTCCAAAGGTGAAAGCCCCGAAACCCTATCCACGTGCGTGACCTGCGAAAGCCCTCTCGCGAAGATCCCTACCAACGGCGGGTCCCGATCGCGGCAAACCGGGCAGCCGGTTAATCGGTTGGGACGCCGGAGCCGGCCGGTTAGGATCTCGATCATGATCTATTACGTCCGCATCCGCACCGCCTGAGGCGGCGTGACCGCAGGGCCCCCGCGATCGGGAGGCCCCTCTTTCTGCGCGCCGTCTGACGTCCCTTCACGGATACGGACAGGACATCATGCAGAAGCACATCGCCATGATCGGCTGCACCGCGCCGAGTCACATCTACCCTTCGCTGGCGATCATCCGTGAGCTGGTCGCTCGCGGGCATCGCGTCAGCTACGTCGTGGGCGAGCCGCTCACCGGGCTGATCGCGCCGACCGGGGCCGAGGTCGTCCCGCACCCCTCGATCCTCCCGCTCGGCGACCAGTCGGCGTGGCCGGAGGATCCGGCGTCGCAGATGCGGGTCTTCCTCGACGAGGGCATCCAGGCGATGCCGGTGCTGACGGAGTTCTACGACGGCAACCGCCCGGATCTGCTGCTGTACGACATCGGCGGGCTCCCGGCGCCGCTGCTCGCCAGGCGCTACGGCGTTCCGGCGGTGCAGCTCTCCCCGACGTATGTCGCCTGGGAGGGCTACGAAGAGGACATGGCGGAGATCCTGACCTCGATCAGGTCCTCACCGTCCGGAAAGGACTATTTCGCCACTTTCACGCGGTGGCTGAACGAAAACGGGATCGAGGCCGACGCCTGGGACTGGATCTCCCATCCGGAGCAGGTGCTCGCGCTGCTGCCCAGGGCGATGCAGCCCAACGTCGAGCGGGTGCCGTCGTCGGTCCGGTTCGTCGGCCCGGCGCTGGATCCCGAACGCCTCGCCGACCGGAGCTGGACCCCGCCCGCGAACGGACGGAAGGTCCTGCTGATGTCGCTCGGCACGGCGTTCACCGACCAGCTCGACCTGTTCCGCGCGTGCGTGGACGGGTTCCGCGACTCCGACTGGCACGTGGTCATCTCGATCGGGCAGACCGACGCGGCCGACCTCGGGCCGCTGCCCGGGAACATCGAGGTGCACCGGTTCGTCCCGCAGCTCGCGGTGCTGGAAGCCGCGTCGGCGTTCATCACGCACGCCGGCATGGGCGGCAGCACGGAATCGCTGTGGTACGGCGTGCCGACCGTCGCGATCCCGCTGGCCACCGACGGTTTCGGCAACGCCGCGAAGCTGGCGGAACTGGGCGTCGGCGAGGAGCTCGCGGCCTCGGACGTGACGGCTTCGACGTTGCGGGCGGCTGTCGAACGGGTCGCCGGATCGCCTTCGGTGGCCGCGCGGCTCGCCGAGGTCCGGGCGGAGACGCGGGGGAACGGCGGGGTCGACCGGGCGGCCGATGCCGTGGAGTCCTTCCTCGCGTGAGCCTCGTGAGTGGCGATTCGGGTTAGAACCCGAATCGCCGCTCACGACCCACCGGGCCACGCGCTCAGGTGCCCCGGATCTCGTTCAGGTAGTTGTAGATCGTGTACCGCGTGACGTCGAGTTCCCCGGCGAGGTGGTCCACGGAATCCTTGATGAGGAAGAACCCCGCCTCGTCCAGTTCCCGGACCACGGCCGCCTTGTGCCGCTTCTTCATCAGGTCGACCGGGATACCGGCCTTCGTCACCGCTCGCCCGATCAGGAACCGTTGCAGGCTGTCGACGTCCGGCGGGAACGTCTCGGGTTCGTGCCCGTTGGCCTTGGGCGCGCCGTCGGTCAGCCGGTTCACGCACAGGCAGCCGATCGCGACACCGTCGGCGTCCCGCAGGAACAGCGTCGACGAACGGATCGCGCGCCCGTCGGGACCGTGGGTCTCGTAGTTCGTCAGGTCCTGCGTGGTGCCGCGGCGGACCAGGCCCAGCAGGAGATCCGTCATCGGCCCGCCGACCGTCCGGCCGGTGAGGTCGCCCGCGATGGCGACGATCGAGTCCGGCAGCCTGCTCAGATCGTGCAGCAGGACCTCGTTGCCCGGCCCCAGCATCGCCGCGAGCGCGTGCACAGCGGGGACGAGCGCCGTGAGCAGGTCATTCGACGCGACTCCGGCCGCGGGAACGCCGGCGGGAATCACGGTGACCGGTTTCGTCAAGCGGCCCAGCGCCGAGCGCACCAGTTCCGCCGTGCTCGCCGGGGTCGACGCGTGCGGGGACAGCCGGACGTGTTCCGGCCGCACGGTCGCGGCGATCCCGGCGTCCGCCAGCGCGGACCCCACCTGTTCGGCGGCGTGCCCCGCCACGGTGAAGGCGAGGATCCCGGCCCGTCGCACGACGGCCGAAACCACCTCTCCCCCCAGGGACTTCACGACTTCTTCGAGCTCTCCGACGCGTTCGGCGATCCGTCCGGCGATGGCCGCGACACCCGCCTCTTCGACCAGTTCCAGCGCGGCCGCGAACGCGCCCGAGGTGATCGGGCTCAGGTTCGAGATCGACCACGCGGCCGCGGTGTCGTCGGCCGGATGGATCTCGTCGTCGAACAGGCCCGGGTCACGGGCGCCGGTCCAGCCGGAGAGGATCGGTTCCATCCGCTCCAGCGCCCGGTCGGACAGCACGGCGAACCCGGTGCCCCAGCCCGCCCGCAGCCACTTCTGACCGCCGACGACGAGCACGTCCGCGACCTCCCACGGCGCCTCGGTCACGCCGAAGCCCTGGATGCCGTCGACGACGAGCAGCCTGTCCCCCACCACCTCGCGGATCGCCGCCAGATCGGCGCGGTACCCGGTGCGGAAGTCGACCGCGCTCACGCTGACCAGCGACGTCTCCGGCGTCAGCGCCGCTTTGACCGCGTCCGCCGTGACGTTCCCGAGCGGCAGCCGCCGCACGGTCAGCCTGCCCGCCTGCTCGGCCCGCGCCCACGGGTAGGTGTTGGCCGGGAACTCCGCCGCCGACACCAGCGCCTCACCGCCGGGAGCGTTGAACGCGGCCTGGAACAGCCCGAGGCTGGTGTGCGGCAGCAACACCGTGTGGTCGGTGTCGCTGCCGGAAAGCCGCGCGGCGGCCGCCTTGGCGCGGGTCTCCTGCCGCATCAGATCGTCCACAGTGGACGGTCCCGCCTTGGTCGAGGCGTCGAGCAGGCCCGCCGTCGTGTCGAGCACGGCGTGCGACGGCGGGCCGAACCGGGCGAAGTCGAGGTACCCGGCCGGTTCGGCGAACTGCAGCAGGTACCGCGGGTAGATCCGCGTCATGCGAGGACCCGCGCCAGGAACTGCTTGGTCCGCTCGTGCTTCGGCGAGCTCAGGATCTCCCCCGGCGGACCGGTCTCGACGACCGCGCCGTCGGCCATGAACACCACCTCGTCCGCGGCCTCGGCCGCGAACCCCATCTCGTGCGTCACCACGACCATCGTCATCCCCTCCGCGGCCAACGTACCCATCACCGCCAGCACCTCGCCCACGAGTTCCGGGTCGAGCGCCGACGTCGGCTCGTCGAACAGCATCAGCTTGGGTTTCATCGCGAGCGACCGGGCGATCGCGACCCGCTGCTGCTGCCCGCCCGAAAGCTGCGCCGGATAGGCGTCGGCCCGGTGCGCGAGGCCGACCCTGTCGAGCAGTTCGAGCGCCTGCTCCCGGGCTTCGTCGAGCGGGACGCCGAGCACCCGCACCGGCCCCTCGACGACGTTCTGCAACGCCGTCCGGTGCCCGAACAGGTTGAACCGCTGGAACACCATGCCGATGTCGCGCCGCTGCCGCGCGACCTCGCGTTCCTTCAGTTCGTACAGCTTGCCGCCCCGCAGCCGGAACCCGATCGGCTCGCCGTCGACCCAGACCTGTCCGGCGTCGATCGTCTCCAGGTGGTTGACGCAGCGCAGGAAGGTGCTCTTCCCCGCCCCGGACGGGCCGAGCAGGCAAACCACCTGTCCTTTGTGGACTTCGAGGTCGATCCCGCTCAACACCTCGGTGTGGCCGTAGCTCTTGCGGACGCCGACGGCCTTCAGCAGTGCCTCAGCCACGTTCACTCCTCACCAGCGGTGCCGCGCGCAAAGCCTTGGCGGCACGGGAGAACGGACTTCGCGACCGGTCTTCGGAATCGAAGGCGCGCTCCAGATAGTGCTGCCCGACCCCGGCGACGGTCACCACGACCATGTACCAGACGGCGGCGGCCAGCAGCGTCTCCATCACCAGCAGGTTGTTGGACGAGATGTTGTTGGCGGCGTGGATCAGTTCGGTCACGCCGATCACCGAAGCCATCGACGTCCCCTTGAGCATGTTGATGAAGTCGTTGCCGGTCGGCGGGATGATCACCCGCATCGCCTGCGGCAGCACCACCCGGCGCAGCGTCGCGCCCGGCGACATGCCGATCGACTTCGCCGCCTCGGTCTGTCCACTGTCGACACTGTTCAGCCCGGCGCGGACGATCTCCGCCATGTACGCGCTTTCGTTGAGCGCGAGGCCGAGCAGCGCGGCGGTGAACGCGGTGATCAGCACGTTGGTCTGCTCATGCAGCAGGTGGCCGCCGAAGGGCAGCGGGATCGAGATGAACTCGAAGACCAGCGCGAGGTTGTACCAGATGAGGATCTGCAGCAGCACCGGAAGCCCGCGGAACAGCCAGATGTAGCCCGCCGCGAACCAGCGTGCCACCGGATTCGCCGAACGGCGCATCAGGGCGATCACGATCCCGATGACGATCGCCGAACCCTGCGCGATCACCGCGAGCAGCACGGTGTTGAGCAGGCCGACCGCCATCACCCGGTACCACAGGAACTCCGGGACCGAGTCCCACTGGATCTGCGCGTTCCCGAGCGCGATCCCGAGCAGGACCAGCAGCACCAGGATGATCGCGGCGCTGACCCAGCGGCCCCAGTGCTTCAGCCGGACGATCGGCAGCGGGTCAGCTTCCGCCATTGAGCTTCGCCTCCTTGAGCGCGCCCTGCTCGACGCCCCAGGCCTGCAGGATCTTGCCGTAGCCGCCGTCGGCGATCAGGGATTGCAACGCCTTTTGGATCGACTCGGCGAGCGGCTTGTTCTCCTTGGTGACGCCGATCCCGTACGGTCCGCCGTTGATCGGCTCGCCCGGGACGACCTCGAAGAACTTGCCCTCGCCCGCGGTGCGGGAGATGTAGACCGCACTGGGCAGGTCGTTGAGGATGGCGGCGACCCGGCCGGTGCGGAGCTGGTTCTGGTTCTGCGTGTCGGAATCGGTCGCCGTCACGGTCAGCGCCGGCTTGCCCGCCTGAGCGCATTTGCCGTTCTGCTCTTCGGCGAATTTCTGGTGGCTCGTACCCTGCACGACCGCGACGTTCTTGCCGCACAACGTGTCCGGACCGGAGATCTGGTCGGGGTTGCCCTTGCGGACCATGATCGTGATGCCGGAGGAGAAGTAGTCGACGAAGTCGATCTGCGCCTGGCGGGTCTTGGTGTCGTTCATCGCGGCCATCGTGAGGTCGACGCGGCCGGACTGGAGGCTCGTGATCAGCGAGCCGAACGCCATGTCCTGGTGGTGCACGGTGACGCCCAGCTTCTTGCCGATGGCCTTGGCGAGGTCGACCTCGTAGCCGATCGGGGTCTTGCCGTCGGCGGCGTAGAAGTTGTTGGGCGCGGACTGCAGGTTCGACGCCAGGTGCAGCATCCCGGCCTGCGTGTACTTCGCGGGCAGCGTGCCGGCGACGGCGGCGTCCTTCTGGACGGCCTCGATCAGCGCGGTCGTGTCCGGGATCGCGGACGGCGCCCCCGACGCGGCGGGTTCCTGGCCGCCTGCCCCGTCGGGCCCGCCTCCGCAGGCCGCGGTGACGAGCGCGGCCAGGCCGGTGAGCACGGCCAAGCGCCAGGTTCGGGTCAGGGTGTGCGGCGTCGACGGCATGAGGGGACCTCCACGGTGCCTTGGGTGGTCGCCGACGCTACAACTGGCTGTTGAAGAGGTCAACAGCCAGTTGAAATCTTGTCCGGTGGATGTCATGAAAGGGTCGTTCAGGACAAAATTTGTCCTGAACGACCCTTTCATGACACTTCAGTGAGCGGCTGTCGCCGCCGGATCAGACCGCCACGTAGTTCCCCGAGAGGATCAGCAGGACCTGCACGGTGATGCCGGTGCCGTAGTAGTCGGTGGCGTTAGGCGTCCAGGTGGTGACGCGGGTCCACAGCTTGTCCAGCCAGGCCTGGCTGCCCGGGTCGTTCATCGCCGCGACGGCGAACGACGCGGTGAAGCAGGGGTGCTGGCCCGATTCACCCGAGAGCTTGGAACCCGAAAGCGTGTAGCCGGTGGTGATCTTGGCCGCGTCGCCGCCGGTCGACTGCTGGATCCAGGTGTTCATCTTGCGCACCTGGCCCTGCGCCGGGCTGCCGGAGACTGTGATGGCGTCGACGCCGAGCCGCCACGGGTCACGGCAGGCGTTCCACGAGTAGTGCGGGTCGTGCTCTTCGAGGAAGGCGTCCGGAGCCGGCTTCGGCGTGGAGTTGGTGTTGACGACGAAGTCCGGGATCAGCCCGGTCTTCGGGGAGTACTGCTGCTGGAGCTGGGTGACGGCCTGCTCCTGGCGGGTACGGACCTGTCCCCAGAACGAGTCCCCGGTGGCCTTCTCGAACGCGCGCAGGTGACCCGGCATCCAGTCGGACGAGCGCGAGCTGTTCGTGTACTTGCCGTCGTCCGCCCAGTCCGCGAGGCGCATGAACTTGGTGCTGGAGTTGACCTCGCTGCGCTTGATCGCCTTGATGATCCGCAGCGCCTCGGACTTGTAGTTCACCGCACCGGAGCTGCCCCAGACCTTGTCGGCGATGAGCAGGCCGTAGGCGATTTCGAGGTCTCCGTCGGTCGCCGAGTCGACGCCGTTGACGCTCTTGCAGCTCGAGTCCTGTTCGGCCGCGTGCAGGTCCTTGTCGATCGACGACGGGTGCGCCTTCACGAACTTCAGGATGCCGTCGAAGATGGTGCGGGCCTGCGAGTCCTTGTCGCCCATCATGGCCGCGATGGTCATGCCGTAGCCCTGACCCTCGGCCACGAAGGCGTGGTCGGCGTCCGGCGCCTTGACCGCGTAAGTGCCCGTGCCGCACTTGGTGGTCAGGAAGTTCTTCTTCCAGAAGTCGTAGTACTTGGCGAGCGCCGCGTCCTGCGTCGCCTGCGAGACCGACGGGCGCAGAACGCCCGGCAGGTAAGGGGTTCCTTGAGCGGTGGCCGCGGTGGCGGGGGCGGTCGTGGCGACCAGCCCGGCGGTCAGCGCGGCCGCGGCCAGCACTGTCCGAACGGTCTTTCTCATGGCTCCTCCGGAAACGTCGTTGGTGGCGGCGGCGCGTTTCGAGAGTGACAGCCGGATCGGCCAAAAACAAGAGAGTTAAGAAAGTTTCCTTACTATTACCTCAAATGACGCTTTCGTGAACAGTGCCCTAGCGTTGACACCATGAAGATCGACTTGAGTGCGCGCGACGAGTCCTTCCGGGACTTCTGGACCGAGCGCCACCTCGCCACCCTGACCACCGTCCGCCCCGACGGGACCCCGCACGTGGTCGCGGTCGGGGTCACGGTGGACTTCGAGGCCGGGATCGCCCGCGTGATCACGTTCCGTTCGTCCAAGAAGGCCCGGATGATCAAGGAAGCGGGCGAAAAGGGCATTCCGGTCGCCGCCTGCCAGATCGACGGACCGCGCTGGTCCACTTTGGAGGGACGCGCGGTGCTGCGCGAAGACCCGGAGTCGGTGCGCGACGCCGAGAATCGCTACGCGGCGCGCTACCGGCAGCCCAAGCCGAACCCGGAGCGCGTCGTCATCGAGATCGCCGTCAGCCGGGTCCTCGGGAACGCCTAGGCATCACGCCACGAAAAGGCTGAGCAGGCCTTCCACCGAGCGCACGATCACCCGCGCGGCGGCGCGTTCGGCGTGCGCGGCGTCGGGCCGTTCCGCCTCGTGCCGCCACCGGACGAGCGCGCTTTCGGCGCCCGCGTGGATCTCGGCCGGATCCGCGTCGGGTTCGAGGCCGAGCCGCTCGGTCGGCGCGAGGCCCTGCGCGCCGAGCAACCGGACGGCCTCCTCGGCGATCTCCCCGGACAACGCCGTGCGGCCACCGCGGATGCCGGCGATGAGCCGCAGTTCCCGGAAGTCGTGCGCGGCCGCGGCGAAGCGCTCGACGCGTGCGGCCAGGCGGTCGCCGTGCTGCAGCGGTTCGGCGGCGAGCAGTCCTTCCAGCCGCAGCACCGCCGTGCGCGCCTTCAGTGCTTCCGCCCTGGCGGCGAAACATCCGGCGAGCGTGTCCCGAAGATCGCCGAGACCACTGCGGTGCACGAGTTCCGCCGACAGCTTGAGCCTGCTCTCGCTGCCGGTGCGGATCAGGGTGATCGCCAGCCGGACGCCGTAGAGCCCGAACCGCGACACCAGATGTTTCCGCGATTCCGGCGAAACCCGGATCGGGAACGGATCGTCCACAAAGGAATCCACGGACAGGAGATGGCGCTCCAGCTCCGGACGGGGGACCGACGCCAGCGCGCGCAGCACCTCGAATTCGTCGTCCCGCAGCGCGCGTCCGCCGTAACCGAGCTGCCCGGCGACCGCGATGACTCCTTGGAATCCCGCGCAATCCGGGTCCTCACGCCAAGCCCGCCGGGCCAGCTGCTTCGCGGTGAGCAGAGCGTCGATCCGGCCCGCGCCCACCTCGTCGGCCCGGCCGAGCACCAGCACCGTGTTCACCGCGGTCTGCCGCGCGAACGCCGAACCGCCGACCTGGCGTGTACCGGCCAGCTCGTCCGGTTCGAGGTGGCGTACCAGGCGCACGGTCGCGTCGACGTGTTCGGCGGGCGCCGGGGTGTCGAAGAGATCGATCTCCCGCAAGGCTCGCGTCGGCCATTCCGACAGCGCGGAGACCAAAGTGGACTTTCCGGTCCCCGGCGTGCCGACGAAGCCGACCCGTAGCGGTTCTTCCAGTCGCTCCAGGCATTCCCGCAGCATCGCCACCGCGTGCGGACGGTCGCGGTAGTGCGCCGCGGCCTCGTTCAGCAGCTCATGGACGTCCAGGCCGGTCACGCGGAGAGCTCCCGGCGCGGCGCGGCGCCGCTGCCGAGCGCCCCCGCCTTCCGGTGCAGAGCGGCGAGCCGGTCGATCTCCTTCTTCACCCGCTGGGTGCGCCGGTCGCGTTCGGCGGAACCGGCGATGATCAACTCCCGTTGCCGGGTCAGGTCTTCGGCGAGCTGGTCCGACACCGCGGTGAAGTGATCGCGCAGGCGCCGCTGGACCTGGCGGACCTCGTCCTTGATCTCCTTGCTGAACCGGATGAACACGTCGTCGACGTGGCGCTGCGCCGCGGCCTTCGCGAGCGCTTGGCGTCGCTGCAGCCGCATCCCGCCTTCGTCGCGCACGCTCTTGGTGGCGAACGCGACACCGGCGCCGAGCGACACCGGGTTGATCAGCGGCAGCCCGGCGAGACTGGTGACCAGGCCGAACATCAGCACGCCACCGTAGGAACCGCGGAGTCCGGTGAAGAGTTTCTGCCCGATCTTGAAGCGCTCGATCTTGGGGGTGCCGACCTCGGGGATCGAGTCCACGCCGGATCCGGTGAGCGGCAGGTCGGGGGCCTGGCCGTAGTGCGGGCCGAAGTTCGTGGCGACGGCGTGCGCGATCCAGGTCGACCGGTCCGACACCCAGTCGTAGTTCGTTTCGACGGCCTCGGCGAGGTTTTCTTCCAGCCAGGTCTGGAAATCCGGCCAGATCTGCACCGGGTCGCCTTCGTCGAAGGCGCGGTCGATGTGCCGCACGATCACCCGGGTCCGCTCGCGCAGGTCGTATTCGGCGTCGGAGACCAGGTCGGTGATCTCGTCCGACAGCATGTTCTGCCAGCGGACGTTCTGCCGCCGCAGTTCCTCGGCGCGCCGTTGCGCCTGGTGCAGCAGGGTGACCTGGTCGATCCCGTCGTCCCGCGAGACGGCGTCGAGCCGGGTCTGCAACGTTTCGACCAGTTCGACCGCGGCCGCCCGGACACTCACCGCGGCGGCGAGCGCCCGGGTGCGTTCGATCGGGCGCGCGGCCTGTTCCCCCACCCAGTTCAGGAGTTCCGGGAATCCGGAATGCCCGTTGAGGACGGCGTCGCCCGCCTTCGCGGCGGCCTGTCGCACCGTCGCGGACACGGGGAAGACGTCGGCGACGACACCGGTCTCGGACAGCGCGGCGCGGTTGCGGGCGGCGAGTTCCCGCCAGTCCGGGCTGACGTCGATCTTGGTCAGCGCCAGCACCAAGGCCGGGCACCAGGTCCGGATGTGGCGGGCCAGCGCGAGTTCGGCGGGCTGGAGTTCCTGCGTCGCGTCGGAGACGAGGATCACCGCGTGCGCGTCGGCGAGGACATCGAGAGTGGCCGCCGTGCGCGGGGACCGGGGATCCCCTATCGCCGGGGTGTCCACCAGCACCAGTCCGGTGCCGAGCAGTTCGCGCGGCAGGCCGACTTCGACGCGTCGCAGCGAACCGGGCGGCCGGACTTCGAGTTCTTTGGCCAGGTCACCGACCGGCACGCTCTCCCGGCCGTGGCCGACCAGGGTGGCGGCGGGATCGGCGGCGTACCCGATCTCCGTGGGGACGGCGGGGGTGCTCGCGTCCCCGACCGCGCAGATCGGGGCGTTCAGCAGCGCGTTGAGCAGGTATCCCTTGCCTTGCTTGGGAAAACCGACCACCGCGATCCGGGTGCCCGGTGGCTGCCGATCCCGTCTGCGCCGCAGGCGTTCGGCCAGGTCGGCGCGTCCGTGGGCGGCGCAGGCGTCCAAGGTCTCGTTGAGCACGTCGAGCCAGGCGGGGGCTGTCACGGGGATGCAGTGTTCCCTTAACCAAGCGCGGAATCAATGTGGCATGGCCCAACATGCCACGAGGGCCCCGCGACCTGGTGCGATCGCGGGGCCCGTACACACGGCAAGAAATGAAAGATATTCAGA
Source organism: Amycolatopsis sp. NPDC089917 (assembly GCF_040684635.1). Taxonomy (NCBI): domain Bacteria; kingdom Bacillati; phylum Actinomycetota; class Actinomycetes; order Pseudonocardiales; family Pseudonocardiaceae; genus Amycolatopsis; species Amycolatopsis sp. NPDC089917. Next base: position 37,810 of record NZ_JBFBGL010000055.1, read on the forward strand.
TCAGCCGATGTGGATGTCGTTGCCCGACGCGATGTCGCCGACGTGGATGTCGCCGACCTGGCCGATGTTGTTGGCCACACCGGAGACGACGTCGTGCACGTCGCTGACGCCCGCGTGGTTCGCGACGTCGTTCACGACGTTGTCGGTGACGTCGGTCGCGACGTTGTCGGTCACGTCGTTCGCGATGTTGGCGTTGCCGATGTCGTGCGCCGCCTTGCCCGCGACGTCGTGCACCTTGGTGGTGACGTCGGCGACACCGGTCTGGCCGATGACGCTGGTCAGGTCACCGACCGTCGACAGGAAGTCCGGGGCACCGCCCGCGACGCCGTCGGCGCGCGGCAGGTCGCTGTTCAGGTCGCCGACGGCCGGAACCGAGTCGACGGCCGGGAGCCCGGCGGTGTCCACGGCCGGGACGGCGTGGGCGAGGTCGGTCGCGGTGTCGACGGCGCCGGTGGCGACGTCACCGGCCTGGGCGACCGAACCGGCGTCGAGGCCGCGCGAAAGGTCGTCGGTCAGGCCGAAGCTGCCGACGGTGTTCTGCGCCAGGGCGGTCACGCCGGCGGCGGCGTTCGACACGTCGGTCACGTCGGAGACGGCCGGGACTGCGGGCACACCCGGGAGGTCGACCGGCAGGTCGCCGACGGCGGGCACGGCGGGCAGGTCGCCCAGCTCCGGCAGGCCCGGGACGCCCGGGAGGCCGGCGCCCGCGCCGGGGAGGCTCGGGACGGTGGGGAGCCCGTCGACGCCGGGGACCGCGACCGGGAGGCCGGCGGTCAGCGCGGTGAGCTGGTCGATCGCGCCCTGGACGCCGTCGGCGCACTCGCCGTCGGTGCCGTTGACGGCGTTCGTGACGCCGCCGAAGCCCGCCAGGTTGTCGGCGGTGGCCGCGGCGTTTCCGGTGATGTCGGTGGCGGTGCCGACCGGGACGAAGTCGAGCACCAGCGGGACGACCTCGTGCACGTCGGCGGCGTTGATGTCACCGAGGCCGGCGTCGGCCAGGATCTGCTGCGGGTCGTTGGCGAACGCCGCGCGGGCCGCGGTGTCGTTCAGCAGGTTCAGCGTGAAGTCGTGCAGGGTCTGGACGGAACCCATGAAAGGACTCTCCTGGGGGTCTAGGTCGGCGGGGCCTGCCCAGCGGCCGGAGGGCACGGCTGAGCGCAGGTCACCGAAGTTAGTGAGGTGACGCCTCTGGGCACATCGGGGATCACTCCTGGTCGTCTCTCACTCAGCCAATAGGGGATCGGTATGACATCGTTAGGGCGTTAGGGGCTTAACCGAGACGCATCCCGTTCGGTTTAATGCCAACCCTCACCCGGATGGGTCAATCCGTTCAGGTGAGTGGCCCTATTTGGTCCTTAGGGGCTGGTCAAGCGAAGGAGGATGCTCGTTGCCCTACGTCCTCGGCATCGATATCGCCTCGACCCGCACCACCGCCGCCACCTGCGTCAACTCCGGCGACGGCTGGGGCGTGCCCGAGCCGTCGTGGCTCGGCGCGCGCGGCCCGTCGGCGGCGTCCGCGGTGTTCCTCGACGACGACGGTTACCTGCTCACCGGGGACGCCGCCGTCGAAGCGGGTCTGTCCGCGCCCGCGCGGCTGCTGACCGGGTTCCACGAACGGGTCGGCGACGACGTGCCCGTGATCGTGGACGGCGAGCGGTTCCCGGCCGAATCCCTCAGCGCGGTCCTCGTGGACGCCGCGGTGGATCAAGCGGCCGAACGCTTCGGTGAGAAACCGCGGCGCGTGGTGCTCACGCATCCGGTCGGCTGGGGCTCGTACCGCCGTGACCTGCTGCGCCGGGCGCTGGCCGAAGCCGGATTCCCCCGTGCCGCACTGGTTCCGGCACCCGTCGCCGCCCTGCACGCGTACCTCGCCCCGCGAGGCGACGTCACCGCCGGGGTCTGCGAATTCGGCCCGGACGGCGCGGTCGTCACGATCGCCGCCGCCGGCGTCAACGGCTGGCAGCCGGTCAAAACGGTGGAAGGGGTCGACCCCGGCGAGGCCGTCGGCAAGGTCTTCGAACTCGCGCACGGCGCCGGGATCCCGCCGCAAGCGCTTGCGGGCATCGTGCTCTGCGGCGAGGCGCCCCCGGTCGCCGGTCGCACGCCGTGCCCCGTCTTCGCTTCGAGCGACCCGGTTCTCACGGTGGCGACCGGCGCGGCCAACATCGCCGCGCGACGTGACGTTCCTCGACCCGGCGGCCCCCGGTCGACCGCGGTGGAAACCGTCGAAACCACCCTTCTCCCCCGGGTCGACGCACTCGAAGAACTCACCGAGCGGCCCGAACGGCCACCGGTCGACATCACCCCGTTCCCCTTGCCAGAACGCACCGGGGCGGCGAAACTGCTCAGCCGACGCAAGCCCATCGTCGCCGGAGCCGCGGTCGTGGTGCTGGCCGCGACCACACTGTTCCTCACCCTGACCACGCGGGAAGCCACCGCGGACAAGGGTCCCGAAGCCCCTCCCGCCACCTCGAGCTCGTGCGCGCCGTCCTCCCCCGGCGTCGCGCCCACATCCCCCGAAGGTCGCTGTTGAACGCACTGCTCGACAAGCCCGGCATCATCCATCCGGGTGCCCGGCCCCTGCTCGACGAGGTGACCGCCGCCCCGGAACTCCCGGTGCGGGTCACCGTCGTCGCCCCCGGCGGGCACGGGAAGACCCATCTGCTCGGCCTGCTCGAACGCCACTACGCGGGTGCCGGGGTCGAAGCGATGCTGGTCGACGACGCCGACCAGCTCGGCGACGACGAGATCGCGAAGATCAAAGCGCTGGCGGAGGAAACGACGTCGCCCGTCGTCCTGGCCTTCCGGCCGACCGCGCGGACGACCACCTTGCGCGCGCTCGCCGATTCCTTCGGCAGGTCGGTGGCTTTGGGCGCGTTCGGCGTCGACGACGTCCGGCGGCTCGTCGAACACGCCGGCGGCGACGCGGCCACGGCGGAAGACGTCCACGTCAGAACCGGTGGCGTGCCGGGGCTCGTGCTGCGCGCGGTCACCGGCCGCCTGGCGGACTTCCGCGGCGAGCTGGAACAACTGGACGACGACGTGCACCGCTACCTGATCGCGGCGGAAGCGGGTGCGGGCCGGAATCTCGATCTCCTGGCCGCGCTGCTCAACCGCGACCGCGAAGGCCTGCCCGAGGTTTTCGACAGCGCCAGGGCGACCGGCCTTCTCGGCGAGGACGACGTCCTGCTGCCGATCGCCGCCGAAGCCGTCCGGGCCTGGGGTTCGCCGGGGCGGCGGCTGACGGTGCTGCAACGGCTGGTGGAACTCCAGCTGCGGGACGGACTTCCGGTCCTCGACCTCGCCCGATCCCTGCTGGGAACGGGAAGTTCGGGCGCGAGCGCGGCGGCGGCCTTCGAGGCGGCCGCGCGTGAGGCGATGGCCGACGACACGAAACTCGCGGCGCGGTTCTACGAAGCCGCGTCCGAGGCCGGTGGGCGCGGCGCGGCGCTCACCGTCGGCTGGGCGCACGCCGCGGCGCTGGCCGGGGACCTCGACACCGCGCTCCGGCTCGGTGACGGGATGCTCGGCGGCGCCGACGACCCTGATGTCGCCGACGCCAGGGCCGCGGGCGCCGAAGTGGCCGCGACCGTGCTGGCGCATCGCGGCGAACTGGCGCACAGCGCCGAGCTGTACCAATGGTCGGGCCGGGCCGGATCGAAGGCGTTCGCCGCGATCGCATTGCTGGGCACCGGAAAACTCGAAGCCGCGCGGGGCGTACTGGAGACTCCCGAGGTCCCGACCCTGTTCGCGGGCGCCGCTTCACGGACGGCGCGCGCGATCACCGGCTCGGTGTCGGGCTGCGGCGCCGAAACGCTGTCGGCCCTGCTGGGCGCGGCGTCGATGCTGGAATCGGCGGGAGCGCCCGCACCGCTCCCGGACAGCCCGGCCGCGCTCGCGGCGTTGGTGGGCCTGCACTCCGGCGAACTCGCGCTGGCCGAATCGGTATTGAGCCGCGCGGTGGCCGGGCGGATCGGCGGGGACCTGCTCGCGAAACGACACCGATTGCTGCTCGGCTGGGTCGCGATGACCGCGGGCGATCTCAAGACGGCCGCCGAGTCCTTGATGCCGCCGGACGGTCTCGAAGCGCGCGACGAACTCTTCGCCGCCACCCTGCACTTGGGCCTGGCGCGGCGGGCGAGCGACCTTCCCGGCCTGCAGCGTTCCTGGGACCGGGCGTATCAGGCGTCGATGCGCCAGCAGCCGGACCTGTATTCGCTGCTGCCGCTGGGCGAGCTCGCGATCGCGGCCGCCAGGGGTGGCGCGAGCGCCAAACTGGCCGGTCAGCTGGAGCGTGCGCACGCCGTGCTCGACGACCTCGGCAACCCTCCACTGTGGACGGCGACGCTGCGCTGGCACGAACTGCACGCCGCCATCACCATCGAAGATCATGCTTCGGCGGGCGAACATCTGGCCGCGCTGAACGCTTTCGCGCCGTGTGGACGCTATTCGGCTGCGCTCGCCGACGCCGCGACCTGCTGGCTCGCGGTGTTGACCGGGACCTTCGATCCCGAGGCGATCACCGCGGCCGCGTCGGAACTGCACGAACTCGGGCTCTGCTGGGACGCTTCCCGGCTGGCCGGGCAGGCGGCGATCCGGACCTCGGACCGGAAGGCGATGGTCCAGCTGCTCGAAGCGGCCCGGCAGTTCCAGGGGCGCGCTCCGGAACCCGTGGCGGCCACCGGGTTGAGCGCGCTGAGCGAACGGGAACTGGAGGTCGCCCGGCTGGTCGTCGACGGGCTGACGTACAAGCAGGCCGGCGGCAAACTGTTCATCTCGGGGAAGACCGTGGAGCACCACATGGCCCGGATCCGGGGGAAGCTCGGCGCCGGTGACCGGCGGGAGCTGCTGGCCATGCTGCGGGAACTGCTTCCCGAGGGCTGACGATCACCGGGTCACCAGAGTGGCTTTCAGGACGTCGATCCCGACCGGGGTCCGATGGGTGTCCAGATCCGCGATCCGCCAAGGCCGGGCGAGCAGAGCGGCGAGCGTGATGCGGGCTTCCAGCCGGGCGAGGTGTGCGCCCAGGCAGAAGTGGATGCCGTGCCCGAAGGACAGATGCGGGTTGGGCGTCCGGTCCGGGTCGAAGGTCTGCGGATCGGGGAAGACCTCGGGGTCCCGGTTGGCCGCCGTGATCATCGCGACGACCCGCTGGCCTGGCCGGAGTTCCTGACCGCCGAGCGTGGTGGGCCGGGTGACGAACCGATCCGTGCCGCCCGTGGGTGGCAGGTAGCGCAAGACCTCCTCGACGGCGAGGCGCAGGTCGGCCGGTTTCGGTCGGGCGACAAGGCAAAGGACGGCGTTCACGAGCAGGGTCTTGGTCGTCTCGTGGCCGTTGATCAGCAGCAGCGCGCAGAAGTCGATCAGCTCGTCCTCGGTGAGCTCTGACGCCATCAGCGTCGCGATGACGCCTGCCGGTCGTTCGAACTCCTCGCGGAAGTAGTCGCCCATTTCTTCGACCGCCTGGTCGAAGGCGATCCGGCGCGCCTCATCCGCGGTGAACGTGCCGAAGAACGACGTGATGGCCTCCGTCCAGCGGACGAAATCCGGCCATCGCGACGGCTGCACGCCGAGGAGCGAGGCGATCGTGTGCACCGACAGCGGGTACGCCACTTCCCCGATCAGGTCGAAAGTCTCCCCCGCCGAGGCGAGCAGTGTGTGGACCTTCTCCGTGATCGACGGCTCCAGCGACGACACGGCGCGGGGCGTGAAGACCTGGCTGACGATCCTGCGCAGGACGTGATGCCGGGGCGGATCCATCGCCTGGAGGCCCCGCAGCAACGGGTTCGAGCCGTGCGGGATCGGCCGGTCGCTGTAACGCAGCTCGTCGGAGGAGAACACCGCGTGCTCGGTGAGCACTCTGTCCACTTCGGAATACCGGGTGACCACCCAGCCGCCGAACGACTCGACGAACCGCACCGGGCCCGCTTCTTGCTCGTGGAAAGCGAAAATCTCCTCGACGGACATACGCTGCAGTGTGCTACCCGCCGACGCTCGCGGCTTGGAAGAAACGGACACACGACGATCCGACCGCGCGCCGGAACTCCGCGAGCATGTGCGGCTGGTCGTAAAAGCCGCTGCGGACGGCGATTTCCGCCCAATCCGGCACCGAAGACGACCGCGCCAGGGCCATCGCCCGGTGCAACCGCACCACGCGCGCGTACGCCTTGGGGCTCAACCCGACCGTCACCAGGAACCGCCGCCGCAACTGCCGCTCGGACAACCCGGCGGCCGCCGCGTGCCGGTACACCGGCGCCCCGGGGTTCGCGCGCATGGCTTGGAGCACCTGCTTCACTGCCGGATCGGGCGGACGGGCCGACGCTCGCAACGCCCGCAATCCGGCGTCGAACCCGTCACCGGGGAACGGCATCCCGGCCACGGGCACCTCGTCCGCGGCGATCCCCAGTACCGAGGCACACGTCCCCGGCCGCAACCGCACGCCCGTCAAGGGTTCGGTCAGGTTCCCGGTCCTGGCCTCGGTCTCCGGTCCGGTCAACCACAGCGAACCGTCCGCGAACACCAGCAGGTCCACGGCCGGTTGCGGCAGGGCGGGCGGCAGTTCCCCCTCACGTCGCCACACCCGGCTGACGCGGTCAGCCAGGTCCGAGGGTGGCGCGAAGTCGCCGTTCACGCCCTGATTGGACCCCGGCGCGGCCTTGATCCGCCAGCGAAATACCCGGTTGATCAGGTTCCGGGGCCATGGAACCCTGATGCCGCCTATTCATGGGAGCTGCTCTTGACCATCGAGAAAACCCCGGTGATCGACGCCGCGCTGGCGAGGCGTCTGGTCGACACACAGTTCCCGCGGTGGGCCGCGTCGCCGCTGCGCCTGCTCGTTCCGGCCCGGCTTGTGACCTGGTCATCGCCTTCACCCTCATGTCGGCGGAAACCCGGGCCACCTTCCGTGCCGCACTCGGGGTGGACGACGCCACCTGGACTCGCGGGCGCGGCTGGGCACTGGCGACAGGCTTGAACGCCTATGTTTCCTACGCCGCCGTCAATCCGCGCGTCGCCGCGCAGACCACCCGGCAAATCATCGAGGCCCTCGTCGGCTGACAGTGACGTGAAACTGTAGCAGGTCTTCGACGCCCTGAAGGAAGGTTTCGCAGATCGGTTCAGGGTCGGACAGGCAGCCGGTGGCCATCGCTCCGTCCCGCATCAGGACGAAACACCGGGCGGCGGGTTCGGCCGGTGTCCCTCCGGCCTGGGCCAGCACTTCGGTGATCACGCGCGAGAACCATTCGCGGTGCGCGAGGACCGCTTTGTGCACGGGGTGGGCCGGGTCCGGGTACTCGGCGGCGGCGTTGAGGAAGGCGCAGCCGCGGAAGCCGGGCGACCGGATGCCCTCCGCGATGGCTTCGGCGATCGCCCGGAGGGTGTCGAGCGCCGCCGCCTTCCGGGCCAGGATGGCGTCCACCTGACCGCGGAAGGCATGATCGGCTTCCTGCAGGTAGTAGACGATCAGGTCGTCCTTGCCGGGGAAGTGCCGGTACAGGGTCGCGCGGGTCACCTTCGCCTCGACCACGATCCGGTCGATGCCGACGGAGTGGATGCCCTCCGTGTAGAAGAGCCTGGTCGCCGTGGCGAGCAGCTTGGACCGCGCTTCGGAGGCTTGGCCGCGGACGTTCGTCATTACCAGCATCTTACGGGATAGAACGTTCGGTCTTGACGCGGCGACGGCGACCTGCCAGTGTCCAAGTAGACCGAACGTTCTCCTCTCCACAATCCAAGGAGCTCTCGTGAGCAGCCAAGCCGTCGCCGCGCCCACCCTCGCGCCCACTCTGCGACGCCTGTACTTCGTTCGCTTCGGCTTCGCCCTCGTTTGGGCCGGCCTGTTGTTCACCAGCGCGTCGAAGCTCGGGCCGATCAGTGTCGCGCTGCTCGTGCTGTACCCGCTGTTCGACGTTGTCGCCGCCTTCATCGACCTTCGCTCATCAGGGAACACGCCGGGCCTGTACGTGAACATCGCGACCAGCGGGATCGCGGGCATCGGTCTCGCGCTCGCCGCCGGCTCCGGCATCCCGGCGGTCCTGCGCATATGGGGAGCCTGGGCGATCGTCTCGGGTCTAGTCCAGCTCGCCGTCGGTATCAGCCGCCGCAAGCTGGGCGGTCAAGGCGCGATGATCGCCAGCGGCGCCATTTCCACAGTCGCCGGGACATCCTTCATCCTGCAAGCCACGCAGCCGAGCGCGTCGCTGGTCAATCTGGCCGGATACGCCGCTCTTGGCGGGTTGTTCTTTCTCGTCTCGGCGATCCGCCTCGGCCGTCGCCCCTCTGACGCGCACTGAATCTCGACGATCACGCCGCGGCGGGGCCTCATCTCACCCCGCCGCGCCCACTGCGGACAGGCAGGATTCCCGAGCCTTGACACTTTGCTCGAACCGCTTACGCGGCATCCTTGTCACGTGCCCGGCGAACAGCTCGGTTCCAGGCTTACACGAGACAGAGGAACGCCTTCGCCTCACTCGACGGCGGGCGCGATCACAACATCGTCAACGGCGGCATCCTGCTGACTCACACTTCGCTCAGCCAACCCAGCTGACCGCATCGTCGTTGCCTCGCTTGAGCGGGAGCCTTCAAGACCCGACTCAGCGTTGCTCACTTTCATCACCGGACCGTTCACTCTCCGCTTAAATTCTTGGTCGAGTTCGAACGTGCGTTCGAGTATGATCATGGGCATGACCACATCTCTCGTTTACAACCCGAAAGCCGCTCGCTTTCTTGACACCGCGTTCGACGAAGAGATTTCGCTTCGTCGGACACAAAGCCGTCAGGTGCGAGCGTTAGCCGACTTCGCCGCTCTCGCCGGTTCGCGAAGATCGGTGACCGAGGAGGTCGCCTTGCGCTTCTCGGTCACCCGCAATCACGCCCACCTGCTCGTCGAAACGTCCTGCGCCCTGGTGGCCCGCCTGCCGAACACGCTGGCGGCGCTGGAGCGCGGCGACATCGACCTGTACAAGGCCTCGAAGGTCAGCCAACTGACCCGCGAGGTGCCGGACGAGATCGCCGCCCAGGTGGACGCCTGGATGGCCGGACGTCTCGCCGGCCGTGATCCCGCCGCGATCCGGAGTTCGGTGAGCTACGCCGTCCAGAAGTTCGACTATGCCGGCTATCACGAACGAGCCACCAGGAAACGCGCCCAACGGCACATCTCGTTGGAGCACAAGGACGAAACCATGTCCACCCTGTCCGGCTACCTTCCCACCGAACTGGCAAGTTCCATCTACGCGTCGATGAGCCGGGCCGCGAAAGCCCGGCGGAACAAGGACAAGTCCCGCACTCTCGACCAGCATCGCGCGGACGTGTTCGCCGAACGGCTCTTGGCCGAGGACGGCCACGGCAAACCGCGGGCGCACATCCAGGTCTATGTCGACTTCTTGACCCTCATCGGCGCCCGCAAGGACCCCGCGATCCTCGCGGGCTACGGCCCCGTCCCCGACTGGCTGGTCCGCGAGATCGCTTCCGACCCCGAGTCGACCTGGTCGCGGCTGATCACCAATCCCGCCAACGGCCAGGTACTCGAAGCGGGCCCCGGCAAATATCGGTCACCCGCCTCGTTGGCACGGCTGATCATGGCGAGGGATCGCGAGTGCACCCAGCCGGGCTGCCACCGGCCCGGACAGTTCTGCGAAATCGACCACATCGTCTCCTGGGCCCGCGACGGCGAGACCAACCATCACAACTGCCACCTGCACTGCAAGGGACACAACCTGCTTCGCGAGGAACCCGGCTGGTCGGCCGAACCCACCGGCAACGGCGGCATGATCATCACCACGCCGAGTGGCCACACCTACGAGACGTCGCCGGAGCCGCTCCACGAACCTCGCACGGAGCCCGAGGAGGACACACCTTCGCCTTGAGCACCGCTGCCGCCGCCCGCAAGTGCGATCCCGACGAACTCGCCCGTGTCGCCATCATTTCCGCGTCTTCAAGGCCTTCAAAGCAGCTCGAACCACCCGTCGCGAGGGATCCTCGACCATGGGCTCCACCAGCTCGACCGGGACGGCGTCCAGAATCCGAAGCGCCCCAACGGCTTGAGCCCGAATGCGAGCCAGCGGATGCTTCAGCAGCGGATGCAGCGACGGTCCGTCCTCGGCCCGCCCCGACTCCGCGAGCCCGGCGATGGCACCGAGCGAAGGCTGCCCACCGGCGACCGCGGACCGGTACCAAGCGACGGCGTCCGTACCCGTACGACGAGCGGCATCCCTGGCCAGCGCGCGGATCAGCGAAGAGCGATCGTCGAGCAGCGTGACGATCTCCTCCAGGTGCCCGAGCCGGGCGAGCCCGGTCAACGCGCTGATCCGTACCTCGTCGTGCCGGCAGGCCGCCAGCTTGCGCAAGACGTCCACGCGACCGGTCCAAACGGCCTCGCGGGCCGCGGCTCCACCAGCGCGCGCACGGAGGCTCTTGTCGAAGTTCCTCAAAGCGAGCCGGGTGAGTTCGTCGAGTTTGAAGTCGCCCCTCCGGGTCCGCACCTCGAACACGAACCTGCGCACAGCGAGGTTCACGGATTGGAGCAACTGGTCGAGCACCCGTGCGGGAGCGTCGTAAGCGGCCGCGTACAACTGTTGCACCCCGAAGCCGCCGCGGTAGCGACGCCCGAGGTGGAGCATCGTTTCGGCGGCCGCCTGCAAGTAGGTCGCCGGGGCGTCGTGCAGAAGCCGGACGACACCCATGCGAGCGAGGTCGCTGACCGGCGACACCCAATCCGTCATGCGCAGGAGCAAGAAAGGAAGGATCGTCGGATCAGGTTTCTCCACCAGCGCCGTGACCGCGAGCTCTCGGATCCGGCCATCGCCGTGCGAAGCGGCGAGGACGATCGCCAGCGGCCCGGCCTTACCTGCCTTCAGCCGCCGGGCGGCGTCACCCAGAACCCGCTGATGACGCCAGTACTCGTCAAGGGTCGCGACGAGCGCCGCGTTTTCGGTGATCACTTCGAACGCGGCCGCGATCTCGGTGGCGTCGCCGGATTTGTCGACGCGCAGAAGCACCTCGACGAGCACATCGGCACGACTGCCCCGGCTCTCCAGCGTTTCCTGGAGTGCGTCGGCCACGGAGGTCCTTTTCCCGAAGATCACCCGGTGATACTCCCTGATCCACCACCCATCGCGCTCATCCTTTTCGCGGGTAGACGCCCGAAGACCGGACGCGTAGGAACGAAGAATGGCTGAGGAAAGGTCCAGAAGAGTTTTCCTGTCCACGTCGGCTGTACTGTCTTCGGCTGCCCTCTCGGCAGTCGCTCTCGGATCCACCGCCCTCACCGGAGTCCCGGCGGGCGCCCGGCAACCAGGTGATCGAGGTCCCGGCGAAACCCTCTCGCCACAACGGCCTGACGCGGAGCTGCGCGCGATTCTCCGGGAAATCGACGAACACCGAATCGAGGCGACCGTACGCAGGCTCGCGGCCTTCGGGACGCGACACACGTTGTCCTCGCAGACCGACCCCGTCCGGGGAATCGGGGCGGCTCGCGACTGGATCTTCGCGGAGATGAGGGAATCCGCGGAGCGTTCGGGCGGCCGGATGACGATCGAGCTGCAGTCGTACGTGCAACAGCCCGCTCCGCCCCGGATCCCCGTCGCCACCACGATCACCAACGTCGTCGCCACCTTGCGCGGCTCCACCACACCGGAGCGGGTCTACGTCGTGTCGGGCCACTACGACTCGCGGTGTTCCGATCCGCTCGACGCGACAAAGGACGCTCCCGGCGCCGACGACGACGCCTCCGGAGTGGCCGTCGCGATGGAACTCGCCCGGGTGATGGCCACCCGCCGCCCGGGCGCGACCATCGTGTTCGCCGCGGTCGCGGGCGAGGAGCAGGGCCTCTTCGGGGCGCGGCACATGGCCACGCGGTTCAAAACGGCGGGCACGAACGTGCAGGCGATGTTCACCAACGACATCGTCGGATCGAGCCGGGCGGACGACGGGACGCGTGACCCGCGCACGATCCGCTTGTTCGCCGAGGGCGTGCCGACGTCGGAAACCCCGGCACAGGCGGAGATCCGGCGCTCGGTCGGCGGTGAGAACGATTCGCCGTCCCGCCAGCTGGCCCGGTTCGTGCGCTCGGTCGCGGAGAACGACGCGACCGGCATGTCCGTGCGGGTGATCTACCGGCGCGACCGCTATCTCCGAGGCGGCGACCACATCCCGTTCCTGGAGCAGGGATATCCGGCAGCGCGGTTCACCGAGCCGCACGAGGACTACGCGCACCAGCACCAGGACGTCCGGGTGGAGAACGGCAAGCAGTTCGGCGACCTGCCGGAGTTCTGCGACTTCCCGTTCATCGCCCGGGTCGCGCGGGTGAACGCCGCCACGCTGTGGTCGCTGGCGACCGCGCCCGGAGCCCCGGAGGACGTCCGGATCCGGACGAACCAGCTGACGAACGACACGGATCTGGTGTGGCGGCGTGGATCCGACCCGGATCTCGCCGGGTACGAGGTCGTCTGGCGCGAGACGACGGAAGCCGACTGGACACACTCGATCGGAGTCGGCGACAAGACCGAGGCTAAAGTGGATCTGTCGAAGGACAACGTGTTCTTCGGTGTCCGCGCGGTCGGGAAGAACGGCCGCCGCGGTCCGGTCGCGTTTCCGACACCTTTGAGCTGATGCCACGATGACAGTCACGCCCGACGACCTCGACACCGCGATCCTGAGCGTGACCAGCGTGCTGAGTCAGGCGTCGGGACGTGACTGGTCGCAGGCGCCGGCCACCGGCGAGCTGAACGCCTGGCGGACGGCCGAACACCTCGGCGACTGCCTCATTTCCTACGCCGGGTTGCTGATCGCTCGGCCGTCGACGTCACGGTTCGTCTGCTTCGAAGCCGTCGCCGAGAAGACCGCGACGCCGTCGGAGCTGCTGGAGTTCGTCACGGTCGGCGGCCGCATCCTGGGCGCCGTCCTCCGCACGACGTCCCCGGACGTCCTCGCGTTCCACCCGAGTGGCCACGCCGACCTCGAAGGCTTCGCCGGTATGGGCTGCGTCGAGGCCCTGGTCCACGGCGAGGACATGGCCAGGGGCCTCGGCGTCACCCTCGATCCGCCGCGCGACGTCTGCTCGCGAGTGCTCGCGCGGATGTTCCCGGAGGTCGACGCCGACGACGTCGACCCTTGGACGGCGTTGCTGTGGGCGACGGACCGGACGGGACTTCCCGGGCGGCCCTCCCGTGCTGGCTGGCAATGGCGGGCCGCCCCCTGGGAAGATCGACCGGCCGGCTAGCCGAGCAACCGCCGGATGTGTGCGGTGGCCGCGCTGAATTCGGGCCGCGCCAACGTCTCCGAGTACTCCCGTTCCTCCGGCAGCTCCACCGGGATGAGTTCGCGCACCGCTCCCGGCCGCGCGGTCATCACCACCACCCGGTTGGCCAGGTAGACCGCCTCGGCGATGGAATGCGTCACGAGCAGGACAGTGGTGCCCGGTTCCCGCCAGATCCGCCGCAGTTCGACGTTCATCTGCTCGCGGGTGAGCGCGTCCAGCGCGCCGAACGGCTCGTCCATCAGCAGCACCCGCGGCCGGTGCAGCAGCGCCCGGCACAACGCGACTCGCTGCTGCATCCCGCCGGAGAGTTCGTGGGGCAACGCGTCCTCGAAGCCGGCGAGTCCGGTCATGGCGATGAGTTCGCCGGCCCGGCGGGCCGCCTCGGCCGCGTCCATCCCGCGCATCTCCGCCTGCAGCAGGATGTTGCGCCGGACCGAACGCCATTCCAGCAAGGCCGCGCGCTGGAACACGTAGCCGATGTCGTGCCGCGGCCCGGTGACCGGTTCGCCGAGCAGCCGCACCGCGCCCGAAGACGGTTTCAGCAGGCCGGAAACGAGCTTCAGCAGCGTCGACTTCCCGCAGCCGGACGGCCCCACGATCGAGACGAACTCGCCGGGCTCGATCGACAGCGAGACCTCGCTGATCGCCGTGACGTCGATTTTCTTGGACCGGAAGCGCACGGCGGCGGAGTCGAGTTCGACCGCGGCCGTCCTGAGTGTCACAGTCATCCCTTGGGTGCCACGCTTTCTTCCCAGTACGCGCCCGGTTCCCGCGCCTCGGTGATCACGCCGGTCCGCAGGAACGTGTCGATCGTCGACTTCCAGTCCGCGGCGGAGTTCACGCCCGGCCCGGAACCCTTGGTCGCGTCGGTGTGCAGCAACGTCACCGTGGTCTTGAACTGCTCCAGCAGCACAGCGGGCGACGGCAGCTGCTGCGATGCCCCCTTCATGGTGTCGACGGCGGCCTGCGGCTCCTTCTCGGCGGCCGACCAGGCCTCCGCCGTGGCGGCGACCATGCGCTTCACCAGGTCCGGATCCTTGGTGAGCGTGCTCCCCGAGGTGATCAGGCCGTTGCTGTAGTAGTTCAGCCCGAACTCGGAGAACCGCAGGTAGGACACCGGCTTCCCGGCCTTCTCCTGGATCGTCGGTCCCTGATCGGAAGCGAATCCGAGCAGGACGTCGACGCGGCCGGACAGGACCGCGGCCATCTTGCCCGCCGGATCGATGTTCTGGATCTGGACGTCGTTCTCGGCCATCCCGTTCTGCTTGAGGAAAGCGGGGAACGTCTTCGTCAGCGCGTCACCGGCGGTGGTGGCGACCTTGCGCCCCTTGAGGTCCTGCGGCTTGGTGATGTTCTTTTCCTGGAAGAACTGGACCGACGCGGGAGTCGTCTGCAGGAAGACGCCGACGCTCTTCACCGCGAAACCCTGTTCGACGGCGACGGCCAGCGCGGACGTGTCGGCCCAGCCGAAATCCGTCTGGTTCGCGGCGGCGGCCTGCACGGTCTTACCGGAGCCCTGTCCCGCTTGGATCTTCAGATCGATCCCGTGTTTGGCGAAGATCCCTTGTTTGACGCCGTAATAGAACGGCGCGTGTTCGCCGTACGGGTACCAGTTGAGGGTCAGGGTCACCGCTTTGGTGTCCGAACCTGTCCCGCAGCCGGCGATCACCAGGGTCGCGGCGAGCAGGACGGCGAGTATCGCTGGTTTCCTCATCGCAACCCCTTGCTAGATGGTGGTGGTGACGGCCTCGGCCCGGCGGCTCGCGTGCCACGGGAGCACGAGGCGTTCGGCGATTTCGAGCAGCACGAACAGGACGACGCCGACGACGGACATCACGATCAGCCCGGCGAACAGCATCGGTGTGTCGAGGTTTCCGTTGGCCTGCAGGATCAGATAGCCGAGCCCCTCGTTGGCGCCGACGAACTCGCCGACCACCGCGCCGGTGACGGCCAGCGTCACGGCGACCTTGAGACCCGCGAAAAGCTGCGGCAGCGAGGCGGGGAACCGGATCTTCCAGAACGTCTTGAGCGGACCGCCGCCCATCACCGACGCGAGCTGCAGCATCTCCGGATCGACCGATTTCAGCCCGGTGACCATCGAGATCACCACCGGGAAGAACGCGATCAGCACGGCGACGAGGATCTTCGGTTCCAGCCCGAACCCGAGCCACACCACGAACAGCGGCGCGATCGCGATCTTCGGGATGACCTGCGCGAACAACAGGACCGGATAGACGGTCCGCTCCACGGTGGCCGACGACACCAGCGCCACCGCGGTGAGGACACCGACGAGCGCGGCGAGGACGAAACCCAGCACCGTCTCGTAGGTGGTGACCCAGGTGTGCTGCCACAGATACGGCCACTGACCGATCAGGACGTCCAAGGTGGCCGCAGGCGAGGGCACCAGGTACGGCTCGATGAGCCCGGTGGTGTCCGTCACCAGCTGCCAGAGAAGCACCAGCACGGCGAGCAGGGCCACCGGCCGCCATGTCCGTTCGAGCAGGCCTTCGGCCGCCGTGTTCCGGCGAGTGATCTTCATCGAACCTCCCGCACCGACCCCCAGGGTGAAAACGCTTTCTGAAAGCGCTTTCCGGCGTACCGTAGAATCCGCAGGCCACAGGGGTCAAGGGGGAGGAGCACGAATGGTCCAACGGGCCCAGAGCACTCTCGGCGACGTCGCGAAGGCGGCCGGGGTCTCACTCGCGACCGCGTCCAGGGTGCTCAACGGCACCGCGAGTGTCGGCCCGGCCCTGCGCGACCGGGTGGTTCAGGCGGCCGAGAGGCTGGCCTACTCCCCCAACGCGCACGCGCAGGCGCTCGCCCGTTCGTCCAGCCGCACGGTCGGGGTGATCTGCCACGACGTCGGCGATCCGTACTTCGCCGGCATCGCGCGCGGCGTGATGCGCGCGGCGAACCGCCACGATCTCCAGGTGGTCCTCGGCAGCACGTTCCGCGACCCGGACCGCGAAGTCGCCTACACCTCGATGATGCGCGGACACCGCGTGTGCGCGATGTTGCTGATCGGCTCCGGCTTCGAGGACCGGGCGCGTCAGGCGGGACTGCGTCAGGAGTTGGACCGCTACCGCGCGAACGGCGGACGGGTCGCGGTGATCAGCAGGCATCGCGGCCTGCGGGCCGACGCGGTCCTGCCGGAGAACCGGGAAGGCGCGGCCGACCTGGCGCGCGCCCTGCTCGGACTCGGGCACCGCCGGTTCGCCGTCCTGTCCGGTCCCCCGCTGCTCACGACGGTCGTCGACCGCGTCGGCGGCTTCCTCGGCGCTCTCGCCGACGCCGGAGTCGCCGTGGAGCGCGAAGACATCATCGAAGCTCCCTTCACCCGCGACGGCGGTTACGAGGCCGCCCACCAGCTCATCGACCGCGGCCTGCGCGCCACCTGCGTCTTCGCCTCGACCGACGTCATGGCCGCGGGCGCGCTCGCGGCGCTGCGCGACCACGGCATCGGAGTGCCCGGCGACGTCTCGCTCGCCGGATTCGACGACATCCCGACGATCCGCGACCTGACCCCGCCACTGACCACAGTGGCGCTGCCGCTGGAAGACCTCGGCGAGCGCGTGCTGGAGCTGGCGATGCTGCCGGAACGCGCCGGCCGGGCGCGGATCGAACGGGTCCGCGGCCACGTCGTCCTGCGCGAAAGCACGGCTCATCACCCCGGCGGTTCCTGACCGTCACCGACGTCCTACGAGGAGTACGCGGGTACGGCCAATCGGCGCAACTTCGCCGTTGAAACGTTTGCCACGGCGGAATCCGGGAACTTTGCCGCCATGTCCAGATGGCGAACCACCAGTAGGAGCAACACCGCCGTGCGGGTCATCACCGGCATCGGCGCCCTGTTCGCTTTCATCGAGTTGCTGTACATGGTCATGGTGCTCGCGGGAGCCAACGCGGGCAACGGTTTCTTCATCTTCATCAAGGCGCTGGCCGTACCGCTGGCGTTGTTCTGGCCGGGGCTTTTCCCGGTGAGTGATCCGAATCTCGCGGTCATCCTCGACTACGGCCTGGCCGCCGCGTTCTGGGTGATCGTGGCGGGCGTGATCGCCCGTTTCGCGGCCCGCTGACCCCCTGCGGCGGCATCCGGCGTCCCGTTCGGCGACACTGGTCGGATGAGCGAAGGCAGATGGTTCGAGCTGAACCCCCTTCCCGAGCTGTTCGGCCTGGCCGCCGCCGGGCGGGCGCTGCTGCCCAACGTGCCCGTCACCCCGGCCGCGGTGCTGAAGACCGTGACCGAACAGCTGGTGGGGCGACGGCTGACCGCCAGAGTGGACGGCCACGACGTCGGGCTCACCCTGACCGGGCTCGACTACCAGGCCGACAGTCTCAGCCTCGCCGCCACCGGCCGGATCGGCGACGTCCGCATCGTCGTCGAGGATGTCGACTGGCCGGAAACCCCGCTGAGGCGCATCACCGTCCTGGCGTCGAACGTCCGTCTCCGCTCGCTCCCGTCCCCGGCGGCCATCCCCGAACAGGTGAAGATGGCGATCCGGGTGGCACCCGAAGTCCTGCAGGAACGCGTGGCCGAGGTCCGGCCGGGCATCATCGTGACCCCCGGCGACGACGGGCATTTCCACATTCGTTGGGAGAAGCGCCCGCGCTGGGGACACCTGGCGCTGGAGTCCACTGTGGAGGACGACGCCGTCGTGCTCCGGCCGATGTCCGTCCACATCGGACGACGCCGGTTCGGCCCGCCGTCGCGGCTCAAGCCGATCGTGCTGCCGATGCCCGGACTCCCCCAAGGGATCCGGCTCACCGCGGTCGAGGCGCACGACGGTCACCTGGTCCTGCACGCGCTGGCGGAGGAATGGCCGGAGAAGCTGTCCACCATCCCGCTCGGCGACCTGCTGGGCTGGGTCACCACGGCGGTGACCACCTTGACCCTGCCCCGGCTCGGCGGTCGTTGACGTTCCGTGAAGGCCTCCTTGAGGGACCCTGGGTCCCTCAAGGAGGCCTTCACGGACTTGACACCCGGGCAGGGACACCTTTGCCTTACCCCTCAA
>NZ_JBFBGL010000056.1:0-55830 GCF_040684635.1 Amycolatopsis sp. NPDC089917
ATCTCCCCACACACCACCCCCGGCCCCCCCCGGGCCCCCCCGCTACCGCGGCCGCGAAAGCCACTTTCGGGACATCAGACGTCTCGAAAGTGGCTTTCGCGACAAGCCCGGGGCAGGTGTCGTGAGTGGCAAGTGTCGTTAGAACGGCACTTGCCACTCACGACCCGGCAGCTCTTTCCGCACGACCGGGATGACGTCGGACGCGAAGAGCTCCAGGACGTCCCGCGCCTCCCCGGATGTCAGGCCGTCGACCGAGACCGCCTGCACCTCGTGCCCGAACGACGCGTGGTAGTCGCCGATCTTGTCGATCACCTGCTCCGGGCTCCCGACCAGCGCGGAACCGCCTGCGATCTTGTCCTCCAGCGTGGTGAACTCCGACTTGTTGTGCTGATACGCGGGCGTCTTCGTCAGTGCCTCGAAATACGGCCGGTAGCCGTCCAGCGCTTCCTGCGAGGTCTTGGCGACGTACAGCCCGCCCGCGCCCGAACCGACGAGCGCGTCCGCCGGATCGTGTCCGTATTCAGCCCATCGCCGCCGGTAATGGTCGATCAGATCGGCGTACTTCTTCTTGGGGTGGAAGCCGTTCGCGGTGAACAGCGGGTCGCCGAACTTCGCCGCCAGCTCGGTCGAGTCGGTGCTCGACGCGCTCCCGTGCCAGATCCGCGGCCGCGCGTGGAACGGACGCGGCTGCGTCGTGGCGTCCGTCAGCGGCGCGCGGAACTCGCCCTCCCACGTCACACCCTCCTCCAGGAACAGCTTGCGCAGCAGGGCGAACTTCTCCGCCTGGTACTCCCACTGCCGTTCCTCTTCGAGCCCGAAAAGCGGGAAATGCCGGGGATCGTTGCCCTTCCCGATCATGAGTTCCAGCCGTCCGCCGGAAAGCTGGTCCAGCGTCGCGTAGTCCTCGGCGACCCGGACCGGGTCGAGCACGCTGATCACGGTGAGCGTGGTCAGCAGCCGGACGCGGCGCGTGCGTTCCGCGACCGCCGCCAGGATCACGGGCGGCGCCGAAGAAAGGAACGGTTCGCCGTGCCGTTCGCCGACGCCGTACGCGTCGAATCCCAGTTCCTCGGCGAAGATCGCTTCGTCGACGACTCGGCGCAGGCGTTCGTGCTGGGTGGGCGTCACGCCGGTCACCGGGTCGGGATGATTGGCGACGAGGGAGAAGAGCCCGAACTTCATCGTGCCTCCAACGGTTTCCGGCCCGGGATCGCGGCAAGCAGCTCCCGGGTGTAGTCCGCGCCCGGCCGTTCGAGGACGTCCTGCGCCGGGCCGATTTCGACGAGCTCGCCGCCACGCAGCACACCGACGGTGTCCGCGATCTGGCGGACCACGGCGAGGTCGTGCGAGATGAACAGGTAGGTCAGGCCGAGTTCGTCCTGGAGGTCCGCGAGCAGCCGCAGGATCTGCGCCTGCACCGAGACGTCCAGCGCGGACACGGGTTCGTCGGCGACGATCAGTTCCGGGCGCAGGGCGAGCGCCCGCGCGATCGCCGCCCGCTGCCGTTGCCCGCCGGACAGTTCGGCGGGTTTGCGCTTCAGCGCGGAAGAAGGCAGCGCGACCTGGTCGATCAGTTCCGCCGCCCGCGCCCGGCGTTCCGCCTTCGTGCCGACGCCGAACGCCCGCAGGGGCTCGGCGACGACGTCCTCGATGCTGAACTTCGGGTTCAGCGACGCGTACGGGTTCTGGTACACCAGCTGGAACCGGCGCCGCAGCCGTCGCAGTTCCTCGCCGCGCACCGAGGTGATGTCCTGGCCATCGAACTCGACGACGCCGTCGGTCGGCGTCTCCAGCCGCAGGATCATCCGCGCGGTGGTCGACTTGCCCGAACCGGATTCGCCCACCAGCGCGAGTGTCCGCCCGCGTTCGACGTCGAAGGAAACGCCGTCGACGGCGCGGATCGCGCCGAAGGTCTTGCCGAGGCCGCGGACCGAAACCAGGACGTCGGACGACGGCGGTTTCGGCACCCTCAGCGGCTTGTCGGAGAGGCTGGGCGCGGCGGCCAGCAGGTCCCGGGTGTACGTCCGCGTGGGAGCCGAGAGGATCTCGCCGGTCGTCCCCTCCTCGACCACTTTGCCCTGGGACAGGACCACGATCCGCGACGCCCGGTCGGACGCGACGCCGAGGTCGTGGGTGATCAGCAGGACGGCGGTGCCCGCTTCGGCGGCGAGTTCTTCGAGATGGTCGAGGATCTGCCGTTGCACGGTGACGTCGAGCGCGCTGGTCGGCTCGTCGGCGATGATGAGTTTCGGCCGTCCGGCCAGCGCGGCGGCGATCAGCGCGCGCTGGCGCAGCCCGCCGGACAACTCGTGCGGATACTGCCGCGTCCGTGCCTCCGGATCAGCGATTCCGGCCTTGCGCAGCAGTCTCACCGCCTCCGCGCCGGCTGTGCGCTTGTCCGCGAGGCCGTGGATCAGCAGCACTTCGGCGACCTGGTCACCGATCCGGTGCACGGGGTTGAGCGAGACCGTCGGATCCTGGGGGACCAGGGCGATCTCGCGGCCGCGGACGGAACGCCAGCCGCGGTCGGAGAGTTTCGCCAGGTCACGGCCGTCGAAGGTGATCTCGCCGCGATCGATTCGCCCACCGCGCGGCAGCAGCCCGATCGCCGCGTGCGCCGTCGTGCTCTTGCCGGAACCGGACTCGCCGACCACGGCGACTATCTGTCCTTTGTGGACGTCAAGATCGACGCCGTCCACCGCGGGGACGTTCTTGTAGGAAACCGCGAGATCGCGGATGGTCAGCAGGGCGCTCACCGCTCGTCTCCTTCGATCGCTCGGGACAGCCGGTTCGCGGACAGCACCACGGCCGCGACGGTGAGTCCGGGGAAGGTCGTCATCCACCAGGCGGTGGCGAGGAAGCCGCGGCCGCCCGCCACGAGCGAGCCCCATTCCGGGGTCGGCGGGGTGGCGCCGTAGCCGAGGAAGCTGAGCGCCGACACCTCCAGCACCGCCGTGCCGAAGGTGAGCGTCGCGAGCGCGAGCACCGGGCCGAGCGCGTTGGGCAGGACGTGCCGTCCGAGCACCCCGGTCCAGCGCACGCCGCCCGCGCGGGCGGCCTCGACGAACACGCCGCTGCGGACGCGCAGGACCTCGGCGCGCATCAGCCGGGCGAATTGCGCGAGATTCGCGACGCCGACCGCGATCGCGATGTTGGTCGTCCCGAAGCCGAGCGCGGTGACCAGCGCGAGCGAGAGCAGAATGGACGGGATCGCCAGCAGGACGTCGACGCAGCGCATGATCGCCGAATCGAGGGCGCCGCCCCGGAAGCCGGCGAGCAGGCCGAGCGCGGAACCGGCCACGAGCGCCACGAGCACGGCGATCACGGTCGCCTGCAACGAGAGCGCGGCGCCGTGGACCACCCGCGCGAAGATGTCCCGCCCGGTTTCGTCGGTGCCGAAGAGATGCGCGAGCGAGGGACCCTGCATCTTCTCGGCGGGGACGCCGGCGAGCGGGTCCTGGCCGGTGAACAGCCCCGGGACGACAGCGGCGAGCAGCGCGAAGGCGAGGACGGCGACCGCGAGGACCAGGCCCGGCCGCCGCCGGGTGCGTACGAGAACGTCAGGCATCGGTCGTCTCCCGGTGTCGGATCCGCGGGTCCAGCAGCGGGCAGATCAGGTCGACGAGCAGGTTGATGACCACGAAGACCAGCGCGGCGAGCACGATCACCGCCTGCACCACCGGGATGTCCTGCGCGGTGACCGCCGACGACGTCACCCGCCCGAGGCCGTCCCGGGAGAACACCGTCTCGGTGATCACCGAACCCGCGATCAAGTTTCCCGCGACCACCCCCGCGATGGTCAGCGTGGGCACCGCCGCGTTCCGCAGCAAATGTCCGAAGTGGACTCGCAACCGGCTTGCCCCCTTCGCCAGCGCGATCTCGGCGTAAGGCTCGGCGAGCTGCGTGCGGAGGCTCTTCGCCAGCACCTGCCCGATGATCGCGCCGGTCGGGATGGCGAGGGTGATCGCGGGCAGGATCAGCGACTCGAAGCCGTTCGACCCCAGCGCGGGCACCAGCCTGAGCTGGAAGGAGAAGAACTGGATGAGGACGAGCCCGACCCAGAACGGCGGCAGCGAGATCCCCAGCGGAGGCAACGCGAGCAGCGCGTTGCCGAGCCAGCGATGCCGGGTGACGGTCCCGGCGATCGCGATCCCGCCGCCGAACAGGATCGCGAGCACCAGGGCGAGCCCGGTGACCGCGAGCGTCGGCGGCAGGGCCGAGACGACCATGCCCGTGGCGTCGTCCCCGGTAGAGATCGAGCGGCCGAAGTCGCCCTGCAGCGCGGCGACCAGCCGTTTCCCGTACTGCAGCGGCACCGGGTCGTCGAGTCCGTACTCCGCCTTCGCCGCGGTCAGTTGCTCCGGCGTCAGCGAAAGCCCGGCCTCACCCCCGCCGAGCTTCGCGCTGACCGCGTCGCCCGGCAGGAGGTAGAGGATCACGAACGACACCGTGAACGCGGCCCACAGGACGAAGGCCGCCTGCAGGATCCGGCGGACCAGGTACCGCTTCACGAGCCGGACACCCAGGCGTCGAACAGCTGGAGCCGGGACGAGGCCTCGAAGCCGACGCCGTGCGCGTTCGGTCCGTGCGCCAGCACCTGGGTCAGCTCGAACACCGGCGCCGAGTAGCCGTGCTCGATGATCGCGCGCTGCGCCGCCTCGGCCGCGGGCTTGCGCTTCGCCGGGTCCACAGTGGACGATTGCGCGGCGAGCGGCGCGTCGACCGGGTTGTCCGCGGGGAGCTTGCTGCGGTTGTTCGCCTTGGTGGAGAACAGATTGCGCAGGATGTCCGGATCCGCGCGGGTGGTGTTGTACCAGAGGTACTCGTAGTCGCCGCTCTGCGTGATCTGCACGCTCTCGGCCGTCGTGCGCTGCTCGATCTGGAGATCGAAGCCGATCTTGCGCAACTGCTGCTGGACGAGTTCGAGCACGCTCTTGTTCTGGTTGAACACCAGCGAGAAGACGACCTTCGCGGTCAGGCGCCGGCCGTTCTTCGTGCGGATTCCGTCGGGACCGGGCGCCCAGCCCGCGCTTTCCAGCAGCGACTCCGCCCCGTCCGGATCGTAGGCGAGCAGCGGGGAAAGGTCGGTGTGGAACGGGGTCGCCGAGCCGAGGATACTGGTGGCGGGCTTGTAATTCTGCGTCAGCACGGTGTTCGTGACCTCAGGCCGATCGATGCCCTTGACCACCGCCTGGCGGACCTTCTCGTCGGTGAGCACGCCCCTGGTGACGTTGGCCTGCAGGTTGAACACGATACCCGGGTTCGGCCGGGTGGGTTCGGTGAAGCCGTTACCGGTGAACTGCGGTTCGTCGACCGGCTGGACGTCGGTGATGGCGTCGAGCTGAGCGGAGGCGAGACTTCCGGTGCGCACACCGGGTTCCGGCACGATCTTATAGGCGATCTTGTCGAGGTACGCCTCGCCCTGGTGCTTGAACAGCGACGAGCCCCAGTGGTAGCCCTTGCGTTTGGCGAGGACGATTTCCTGGTTCTGCTTCAGGCTTTCGAAGACGAACGGACCCGAGCCGATCAGGCCGTCACCCTGGCATCGCTGATCGGCGGTCTTCTTGTACGCGGCGGGCGCGAGGACGCCGAGCGACATCGTCGAGCTGGCCTGCAGGAATTGGGCGCTGGGAACGGAAAAGTCGATCTTCACCGTTTTCGGGTCGACGACCGTCGTGCCTTTGTACACGGCCAGGTAACCCGAGCCGAGCTGGGATTTCGGGCCCAGGGCCTTGATCGCGTCGAAGCTGGTCTTGACCGCCGCGGCGTCGACGGGACTGCCGTCGGAGAAGGTCGCGCCGTCGCGCAGGTGGAAGGTGAACGCGGTCGAATCCGCGTCGCTCTCCCACTTTTCGGCCAGCCACGGCTTGATCTCGCCGGTGGCGGGATCCTGGTCGGTCAGCGAATCGACGAGCTGACGGCCGACGTTGAGCGAGGCGTTGGTGCCGACCTGTTGCGGGTCCACGCAATCCGGGCTCGACGAGATCCCGAGGCGCAGCGTGCCACCGGGTTTGGGCGGTCCGGCGTCGGCACCGGTCGCACCGCCGGCGGAGGAGCAGGCGGTGAGGACGAGCGCCGTGAGCGCGAGCAGGGAAGTGGCGGTGGTACGGGACACCGGGTGGCCTCCAGCGGGGAACGGGGCGCTTGTCTTGGAACAGCACTGCTGCTTGCGCCGACCCGATTCACGCTAATCACGGCCTTGAGCCCCGCCCACATGCTGAGCCCGGCTCCCACCCCGCGAAACGTCCCATGATTCCGCTTGACAGCCCCAAAAGTCCGTGAAGGCCTCCTTGAGGGACTCTGGGTCCCTCAAGGAGGCCTTCACGGAACGACCAGGTTTCAGCAGCGGTTGAGCATGTCGGTGAGCGCGGTCTTCTCCGCCGACTTGATGGTGAGCTTGTACTTGTACTTCACCGTGGTCCACATCTTCGCGTAGGTGCACCAGTACCCGGTGGACGGCGGCTTCCAGGCGTCCGGCGACTTGTCGCCCTTCTCCTGGTTGACGTTGTCGGTGACGGCGATCAGCTGCGGCGCGCTGAGGTCGTTCGCGAACGCCTGCCGCTGCGCGGTGGTCCACGAAGACGCGCCGGTGCGCCACGCGGCCGAAAGCGGGACGACGTGGTCGATGTCCAAATCGGACGCGGCGGTCCAGGTGGCGTCGTCGTACGGGCTGAACCAGCTGCCGGACACGGCGGCGCAGCTGCTGTCCTGCTTGACGTTCGTGCCGTCCCGCTTCAGCACGACCTCACGGGTGTTGCAGCTGTTGCCCTGGTCGGCCCAGTGCGGGAACTTGTCGCGGCTGTACCCGCTCGACGAACCGTCCGGCTTGACGGTCAGCCCGGCGAGCTGGGTCTTGGCGGTCGCGGTCGACGGGATGCCCGGGGGCGTCGCTTCGGCGACGCCGACCACGCCCGCCGAGACGATCGCCGAGACGGCGAGGACGGTGAAGGAGCGACGAACAGCAAGCGCAGTTGGCATATTGCTGCCTCCGTGTCAGGTTTGGGGACCTGGTCACCATGAGGCACGGATATGACCCACGCAACACCATCGGATGACACTCTGCTGGCTGTTCGTGAACGGAGGGTGTCACGAGCAGGTCGGACGCGGTGTACACCGCCGAAAAAGTTTCGGAAAGTCCAGCTGAAGGTTCTGGGCCGAACGGACTAGGCCCTAGACCAGGCCGCGGACCAGCCGGAGGTCCTCGGTGTGCCGGTACCAGGTCCAGCGGCTCATCGCGCGCGGATGGACGACGCCGTCGCTGCTCGGGCGGGTCGGGATGCAGCCGAGCTGGAACGCCCGCGCGTACTGCGTCGTGGGCCGTTTGAAGAGCGTCCCCTTGGTCACGCGGACCATCAGCCCCGGCCCGCTCACGTCCGGCTCGACCTCGATCGAGCGCGCGGGCCCGCGCAGGACGGTGTGCTCGTCGCAGTAGGCGACCCCGCGGATCATGCCGACCACGCCCCGGCCGACCAGCACACCGCCGGTGTCGTCGCGGATCAGCGGCACCGGGTCGACCTCGCCGCGCAACGCGAGCGCGAGGGCGCGCAGCGGCTGGGTCGGCAGGCTCCAGATGCGGGCGACGTCGGAGTCCGATGAGGACGGCACGAAGCCGAGCGACACGCCGGAGAGCTGTTCTTTTCGTAACAGCCGGAGCGCGACGGCCGCGAGATCGGCGTCGGTGCCCGCGACCACGAGACGATCGTGTTCCCCCAGCAAGGGGTCGATATCCGCCTTGCCGGGACGGCTCGGGACGCGCACCATCTCGACGTCGTCGATCTCCGGGAGTGTGGGCTCGCCCTCTGGACAGACCACCACTATTCCGCGCACCCGAAGGCCCTCCGTTACGCTCATGCACCGGCATTTACCAGCGCCAAAACCATCAGTCGCCGAACACCTGGAGTGTCACATGCCGGCCATCGTGCTGATCGGGGCCCAATGGGGGGACGAGGGCAAGGGCAAGGCCACCGACCTGCTCGGCGACCGCGTCCAGTGGATCGTGCGTTACCAAGGCGGTAACAACGCGGGCCACACCGTAGTCCTTCCCGACGGGCAGAACTTCGCCCTCCACCTCATCCCGTCCGGGATTCTCACGCCGGGCGTCACCAACGTCATCGGGAACGGCGTCGTCATCGACCCGGGCGTGCTGCTCGACGAACTCGCCGGGCTGGAAGAACGCGACGTCGACACCAGCAAGCTGCTGATCTCCGCCGACGCGCATCTGATCATGCCGTACCACGTCGCGATCGATAAGGTCACCGAGCGTTACCTCGGCAGCCGCAAGATCGGCACCACCGGCCGCGGCATCGGCCCCTGCTACCAGGACAAGATCGCCCGCGTCGGCGTCCGCGTGCAGGACCTGCTCGACGAGAAGATCTTCCGGCAGAAGGTCGAGTCGGCCCTGGAGTTCAAGAACCAGGTGCTGGTCAAGGTCTACAACCGCAAGGCCCTCGACGCGGACCAGGTCGCCGACGAGGTGCTGGCCGCGGGCGAGAAGTTCGCGCACCGCATCGCCGACACGCGCCTGCGGCTCAACCAGGCCCTCGAACGCGGCGAGACCGTGTTGCTCGAAGGCTCGCAGGGCACGCTGCTCGACGTCGACCACGGCACCTACCCGTTCGTGACGTCGTCGAACCCGACGTCCGGCGGCGCGAGCGCGGGTTCGGGCATCGGCCCCGGCAAGATCACCACCGTGCTGGGCATCCTCAAGGCCTACACCACCCGCGTCGGCTCCGGCCCGTTCCCGACCGAGCTGGACGACGAGTCCGGCGAGTACCTGCGCAAGCAGGGCGGCGAGTTCGGCGTCACCACCGGCCGCTCGCGGCGCACCGGCTGGTTCGACGCGGTCATCGCGCGTTACGCGGTGCGGGTCAACGGCATCACCGACTACTTCCTCACCAAGCTGGACGTGCTGTCCGGGCTGGAGAAGGTGCCGGTGTGCGTCGGCTACGAGGTCGACGGGTCGCGCACCTACGACATGCCGATGACGCAGACCGACGTGCACCACGCGCTGCCGATCTACGAAGAGCTGCCGGGCTGGTTCGAGGACATCTCGGGCTGCCGCACCTTCGAAGAGCTGCCGGCGAACGCGCGGGCGTACGTCGAGCGGCTCGAGGAGCTTTCGGGCGCGCGGATCTCGGCGATCGGCGTCGGTCCGGGCCGGGAACAGACGATCGTGCGGCACGAGTTCGTCTGACGGTCGCGGTCTCCCCGGCCTCACGTGTGTCATGAGGGGTCCCCATAGGACGTTTTCCGTCCCATGGGGACCTTTCATGACATCTCAGGCGAGCGAGGTCTTCACCGGAGTCGGGTTCCGGAACAGGCCCAGCCCGCTCAGCTTGACCGAAACGCGTACGTCCCCGAAGCCCGGCCGGGTCTCCGAGAACCCGAAGAACCCGTGCAGGTCGATGTCGCCGTCGACGGTCACCTTCACGCCTTCGAGCGGCACATCGAGCTTCGCCGCCCAGAACTGCTAGGTGATCACCTGGCACGAGCCCAGGGCGGCGAGCGCGTATTCGACCGGGTTCGCCGCGGTGTCGGTGCCGCCGAGCGCGGCGGGCTCGTCGACGGTGAACGAGTGGTCGCGCACCCGCACGTCCACCTGGGTCGCGGTCCCGGGATTCAGCGCGTTGGCGACGCTGAACGAGACGGCGGCGTTGCGGGGATCGGCGTCGACGGCGGTCTTGGTTCCTTCGATGACGTCGGTCAGCGACATGGGGGCTCTCCGGGATCGAGGGGGCGTGATCCCAGCTGGTGAACGGCGAAATATCCCGTCGACAGCGCGGTTAGCGTTGAACATGACCATCGGAGTGGCACTCCCGTCCGGAGACACCGCGGACGCCGTCAACATCGTCGACGAACTCATCACGCAGACCCGGCAGGCCGCCGACGCGGGCCTGACTTCGGCCTGGTTCTCCCAGCAGATGGAGCACGACGCGATCACCGTCGCCGCTCTCGCCGGCCGCGCCGTCCCGGGGATCACCGTCGGGACCGGCGTCGTCCCGATCTATCCCCGGCATCCCCTGCTGATCACCGGTCTCGCCCAGACCGCGCAAGCCGCCACCGGCGGCCGGTTCGTCCTCGGGCTCGGAACCGGCGCGAAGAACTGGCTCGAACCGGCGTACGGCATCGAATACCCGTCGCCGATCAAGCACCTTCGCGAGTACCTCACGATCCTTCGCCAGGTGTTCGACGGCGGCGAAGTCGAGCTCGCGGGTGAGACTGTCAGCGCGCACGCCAAGGGCTTCGCGGCTTCGCTCTCGGTCGCGGGCTCGTCGGACATCCCCGTGATCATCGCGGCGATGGGGCGGCAGGCGCTGCGCGTCACCGGCGAACTGGCCGACGGCACGATCCCGTTCCTCGCCGGGCCGAAAGCCCTGTCCGGGCTGATCGTCCCGGAGATCACCAAGGCGGCCGCCGGCCGTCCGGCGCCGCGGATCATCGCGATGGTCCCGGTGGTCGTGACCGACGATCCCGACGCCGTCCGCGCGACGGTCGACAAGCAGTACGCGTTCTTCCGCGACATCCCCTCCTACCGCGCGGTGTTCGACGCCCAGGGCGTGGATTCCGCCGGTGAGCTGGTGATCGCCGGGGACGAGGAGACCGTCGCCGCCGAGATCCGGCGCTACTTCGACGCCGGGGCGACCGAGGTCGTCGCGACCCAGAGCGGCATCCGGAACAGCGAAGAGCGGCTCCGCACCTGGCACGTCCTGGGAGACCTCGTGAAGCGCTAGTCCGTCAAGTGTCAGGAAAGGGTCGTTCAGGACGTTTTTCGTCCTGAACGACCCTTTCCTGACATCCGGGGGAGCGCTCAGCCCACGCCGGAGGACGGGAACGGGAACCCGCCGGGAGCGGCCGCCTCGGGATCGACCCACTTCCGCATCCCCGCGTCGCACGCCGCGTAACCCCAGTTGATCAACCGCTCCTGCAGCACTTCCGGCATCTTCGTCAGCCGCGTCGGGGTTTCCGCCAGCGCGTGCGTGACCTCGACGGGTGCCTTCAGCGCGTTCTCCAGCTGGAAATTCTCGAGGTTCACGTAGGAACCCCAGTAGGCGCCCGCGAAATCCTTCTCCACATACGATTTCAGCAGCGCGCCCCGCCGCAGTTCGCGGACCTGGTTGTCGATCACGTCGAGGACGCGCAGCAGCTGCCGTCCCCAGTCGCGTTTGACCTTCGGCTCGACCTTCATCCGCTTGCCCGCGTCGCTGACCAGCACCGTCGCGTGTCCTTCGACCGGGTCCAGGCCGAGGTTGTCGTAGACGCCGGCGTCGCTCAGCACGATTTTGCGGCTCGTCTCCTCCGACAACGGATCGCGGAGCACCACCGGCGACAACATCGGCGGGAACGCCGAGGACGCGGCCACCGCGGTCGCGAGCGGGATGTTCCCGTGCGCGCCGTTCTGCCGGAAGAACCACCACAGCTCGCCGTCCTGCAGGTTCGTCGCGGTGAAGACGAACTGCGGACCCTCGGGGTCCAGTTCCTTGAGGCAGCAGTCGCCGAACAGGTGTTTCGCGTACACGCGCGCGAGTTCCTCACCGGCGCTCCGCCACGGAATCGCCATGGCCCGCAACGTAACCGGGATGTCGAGCCTCGTGCGCGCCAGGTTTCGGACCGGCACGACGACCTCGTCGTGGAAGTTGCCCGCGACACCGTTTCCGAATTTCAGCTCCGACCACGCGTGCGCGAGCGCGCCCGCCGCGATCGAACCGCCCGAGACGCTGGAGAACGTCGAGATCTTCGACAGCCAGCCGAGTTCGTTGAGCCGCCACAGGGCTCCGGTGTGGAACAGCATCGCGCGATAGCCGCCGCCGGAAAGCGCCAGGCCGACGCCTTGGCGGGGGTTCGCAGGCTCCGTCGCATCCCCCATATGAGCGAGTGTAGGGGTGGGTCAAGCAAGCAGGGGCAACAGGAGACGGCGTTGGCCTTCCGGTACGTATTCCGCGTAGTTGTCGTAGAGCGCCTGTTTGGCCAGCCGCGACGCGCGTTCGCCGTCCGAATCCCGGATCGCTTCCAGCACCTCTTCGTGATGCGTGAGCCAGTTGCGCATCAACGCGGTCCGGTCGTCGGCGTGCTCCAGTTTGTCCTCGATGAGTTCCAGGACGACGCCGCGGACGACTTCGCCGCTGATCACCAGCAACGGATTCCCCGTCGCGCGGGCGATGGCCTCGTGGAACGCGACGTCCGCGTGGGAGAACTCCGCGAATCCCCGCGAGACGCCCGCGCGCATCGCCTCCAGCGCCGCGTCCAGTTCGGCGAGATGCTCCTCGGTCCTGAGCTGCGCGGCGAGCAGATGTGCGGAACCGTCGAGCACCATGCGGAACTGCAGGAGTTCGGACAGACCGAGGTGGTCGGCCCGCGCCAGCCGGTGCATGGACCGGTGCAACGCGGCGGGTGAGGCGGCCAGGACCTCGGGGCCGCGCGGATCCCCGGGCCGCGAGCGGATCATTTCCGCCGCCTGCAGCACCCGCAGCGCTTCCCGCACGGTCGAGCGGCCGACGTCGAACTGGACCATCAGCTCGCGTTCGCTCGGCAGCCGGTCACCGGGTTTGATCCGGCCGCTGAACACGGCTTCCTCGATCTGTTCGACGACGCGCTGGTACGCGCGGACAGGGGCGACCGGCTCGAATTCCATCTTGACCCTGCCGTCTCGTCTGGTTTACTGGTCAGACCAGTCTACCGGTCAGGGGGCAGGATGAAAGCCCGGATCCAAGCGGCGACAGTGGCGTTGCTGCTGGTGACGTCCGGCTGCTCCGCCGGTTCGAGCGCCACGGTCGCCAAGGATCCCGGCACTCTCGCAATCGGCTACACCGCCGAGCCCGCGAACTTCGACTTCACCCGCACCGATGGCGCCGCCATCCCGCAAGCCTTGCTCTACAACGTCTACGAGGGTCTGGTGAAACTCGACGCGGACGCGAAGATCGTGCCGCTGCTGGCCGAATCGTGGACGGTCTCCCCGGACGGCAAGACCTACGACTTCAAGCTCCGCGAGAACGCGAAGTTCTCCAACGGCGCGCCGTTCACCGCCGAGGACGTCAAGTTCTCCCTGATGCGGGTGAAAACCGACTGGACCGTGTCGATCAAGTCCACCATGGACGTCGTCGACAGGGTCGACGTCGTCGCTCCGGATCACGCGCGGGTCGTGCTCACGAAACCCAGCAACGGCTGGCTGTTCAGCCTCACCAGCAGGCTCGGCGCGATGTTCAGCCCCACCGGGGTCGCGGATCTGGCGAACAAACCGGTCGGCACCGGGCCGTACACGGTGTCCTCGCGGCGGCGCGGCGATTCCATCGTGCTCAAGCGGAATCCCGATTACTGGGGCACGCGACCGGCGTACTCCACGGTGGTCCTCAAGTACATCAAGGATCCGACGGCGCTCAACAACGCCTTGCTCAGCAACGGGATCGACGTCATCTCCGCGATCACCGTGCCGGATTCGATCCCGCAGTTCCAGAGCGACGACCGGTTCACCGTCGTCGAAGGCACGACGAACAGCGAGGTCACGCTCGCGTTCAACAACGCCCGCGCGCCGCTGAACGACGTCCGCGTGCGGCGCGCGCTGTCGTACGCCATCGACCGGAAGGCGTTGCTGGACACGGCCTGGGCCGGTCGCGGCACGCTCATCGGCAGCATGGTCCCGCCGACGGATCCCTGGTACGAGGATCTCTCGAAGGCGTATTCGTTCGATCCCGCGAAGGCGAAAGCGCTGCTCGCCGAGGCCGGGCAGCCGAATCCCTCGCTGCGGCTGCGGATCCCGAACCTGCCGTACGCCGTTTCGGCCGCGCAGGTGGTGTCTTCGCAGCTGGCGGACGTCGGGGTCACCGTGACGATCGAGCCGCTGGACTTCCCGGCGGTGTGGCTCAAGCAGGTCTTCACCGACCACGACTACGACCTCTCGATCATCCAGCACGTCGAGGCGCGCGACATCGTCACCTTCGGCAAGCCCAAGTACTACTGGGGCTACGACGGCAAGGACGTCCAGAAGGAGCTGGCGAAGGCCGACGCCGGAACGTCCCAGGAGCAGGTCGACGCGATGCGCCAGGTTGCGCGGCGGTTGTCCGAGGACGCGGCCGCGGACTGGCTTTTCCTGTTCCCCAACGTGATCGTGGCGAAGAACAAGGTGACCGGGTTCGTCCGCAACCAGGTCAGCGAGTCCTTCGACCTCACGGGATTGGCGCCGCGATGACGGTGAAAGTCGTGCGACGTGTCGCGATCCTGGTGGCCAGTGTGCTGGCCGCGTCCATCGTGGTGTTCCTGTTCATGGCCGTGCTGCCGGGTGATCCGGCGCAGGTCGCGCTGGGCGTCAACGCGACGCCGGACCTGGTCGCGAAGACCCGCGCCGAATTCGGCGTCGACCGCCCGTTGGCGACGCAGTACTTCGACTGGATCGGCGGTGTCCTGCACGGCGACTTCGGCCGCTCGTACGTCACCCGCGAGGAGATCGGACCGGCGCTGACCGACCGGCTCGGGGTCACGTTGTGGCTGGTCGGGGCCGGGATGCTGGTGGCGTTGCTGATCGCCGTCCCGGCGGGCACGTTCGCCGCGGTGCGGCACCGGAAGGCCGACGGCACCGCGGTTTCCGGGCTGTCGCAGATCGGCGTCGCGATCCCCGCGTTCCTCGCCGGCATCATCCTCGTGCAGATCTTCGCGGTGCAGCTGCGCTGGCTGCCCTCCGGTGGCTGGACGCCGCCGGTGCAGGATCCCGGCGAATTCCTCCGCGGTCTGGTGCTGCCCGCGTTGTCGCTGGGGCTCGTGCAAGGCGCGGTGCTCACGCGCTATGTGCGGTCCGCCGTGCTCGACACGCTCGGGCAGGACTACCTGCGCACCGCGCGTTCCAAAGGACTCCGGCCGTTCCAAGCGCTGTTCCGCCATGGCCTTCGCAACGCCTCCGTGCCGGTGGTGACGGTGCTCGGCCTGCAGTTGTCGACGCTGCTGATCGGCGCGGTCGTCGTCGAGCGCGTGTTCGTGCTCCCGGGGCTGGGCAGCATGCTGCTGGACTCGGTGGCCTCGCGGGATCTGTTGTCCGTGCAGGGGATCGTGCTGGTCTTGGTGGTCGGCGTGCTGCTGGTGAACTTCGTGGTCGACGTCCTGTACACGGTGCTCGACCCGAGATTGCGGGGTTCCTGATGCGCAATCGCAGTCTCGTGATCGGCGGCGTGCTGGTCGCGCTGATCGTGCTCGCCGCGCTGCTTTCGTTCGTGTGGACGCCGTTCGACCCGGTGAAGGTCGACGCGCCGAACCGGCTGCACGAGTTCAGCGGCTCGAACCCGCTCGGCACCGACAGCTTCGGCCGTGACGTGCTCAGCCAGATCATGGTCGGCGCGCGGACGACGCTGTACGTCGGCGTGGTCGCGGTCGGCATCGCCGCGGTGATCGGGACGCCGCTGGGCATCCTCGCCGGGATGTCTTCGCGGTGGCTCGGCGAGTTCGTCATGCGTGTCAACGATCTCGTGCTCGCGTTCCCCGCGCTGCTGCTGGCGATCATGTTCGGCGCGGTGTTCGGGGCCGACACGCTGACCGCGATGGTGGCGATCGGCATCGCGACCATCCCGTCGTTCGCGCGGATCGCGCGGTCGGGGACGCTGCAGGTGATGAGCAGCGAGTTCGTGCTGGCCGCGCGGTCGGCCGGTCGCTCGCGGCTGAACATCGCGGCGCGGCACGTGCTGCCGAACATCTCCGGGCTGCTGATCGTGCAGGCGTCCGTGTCGTTCGCGATCGCCGTGCTCGCGGAAGCGGCGTTGTCATTCCTCGGGTTCGGCACGCGGCCGCCGACGCCGTCGTGGGGCCGGATGCTGCAGGAATCCCAGGTGTTCCTGACCCTGCACCCGCGGCTCGCGCTCGTGCCCGGTGTCGCGATCGCCATCGCGGTCCTCGGATTCAACCTGCTCGGTGACGGCCTTCGCGATCGTCTCGACCCGCGATTGGCGGCGCGGCTATGACCCTCGAAGTCCACGACCTCGCGATCGGCGGCCTGGTCCGCGGCGTCTCGTTCGACATCGCCCGAGGTGAGCGCGTCGGCTTGATCGGCGAGTCGGGTTCAGGGAAGTCGCTGACGGCGTTGTCGATCATGGGGCTGCTGCCCGACGAGCTCGCCGCGTCCGGCTCGGTGAAACTCGACGGCCGCGAGTTGCTGGGCGCTCCTGAGAAAGAACTGTCGCGGTTGCGCGGCAACGACCTGTCGATGGTGTTCCAGGAGCCGATGACCGCGCTGAACCCGGCGATGCGGGTCGGCGCGCAGGTGGCCGAACCGATGCGGATCCACCGAAACGTCAGGAAGGATCCCGAGGCTTTGCTGGCTTCCGTCGGACTGCCGGGGGTCGCTCGCGCGTATCCGCATCAGCTGTCCGGCGGGCAGCGGCAACGCGTCGTCCTCGCGATCGCGCTGGCCAACGACCCGAAGCTGCTGATCTGCGACGAACCGACGACCGCTTTGGACGTCACCGTGCAGGCGCAGATCCTGGAACTGATCCTCGACGGCGTCCGCGAACGGGAGAGCGCGCTGCTGTTCATCACGCACGATCTCGCGGTCGTGGCGTCGGTGTGCGAGCGCGTGCTGGTGATGCTGGACGGCGAGATCGTCGAAGCCGGCACCACTCGCGACGTTCTCACCGCGCCGCAGCACGAGTACACGAAGAAGCTTTTGGCCGCTTCGGATCTGGAGGCGAGCCGATGATGATCTCGGTGCGGGACCTCGAACGCCGCTACACACGCCGTGACGTGCACGCGCTGCGCGGGGTGTCGTTCGACGTCGAAGCAGGTCAGCGCTTCGGGATCGTCGGCGAGTCCGGTTCGGGAAAGTCCACTTTGGTCAGATTGCTGGCCGCGCTGGACAAGCCGACGGTGGGCAGCGTCTCGTTCCAGGGCAAACGCGTCGACACGCTTCCGGAGCGGAAACTCGGCTTCCTGCGGTCGGAACTCCAGATCGTCTTCCAGGATCCGATGGGTTCGCTCGATCCGCGGATGCGAGTGCGCGACATCATCTCCGAACCGTTGGGACGCCGGGATCCGGCACGGGTCGCGGAGCTGCTGGAGGCGGTCGGCCTGCCCGCCGACGCCGCCGGCCGCTACCCGCACCAGTTCTCCGGCGGGCAGCGGCAGCGCGTCTCGATCGCGCGGGCGCTCGCGCCGAACCCGAGCGTCCTCATCGCGGACGAGCCGGTGAGCGCGCTCGACGTCTCGGTGCGCAAACAGATCCTCGACCTGCTCGCGTCGCTGGTCGAGCTGTACTCACTGACGCTGATCTTCGTCTCGCACGACCTCGGCGTGGTGCGGCACGTGTGCGACCGGGTCGCGGTGATGAGGCGCGGGGAGATCGTCGAGATCGGCGACGTCGACCAGGTCTACGACGCGCCGGAGCACGACTACACCAGGCAGTTGCTGGCGGCCGCGCCGAATCTGCGGGCCGAGCTGGCGCGGTTGAGGGGAGGGGACGATGGCTGACTATCCCGAGGGATTGCCGATCGGCGACGGCTGGGTGTCCACTGTAGACATCGAACCGGTCGTGTTCCCTTATGACGGGAGCGAGATCGGCCGGGCGCCGGTCGGGACGCCGGAGCTGGCCACGCGCGCGATCGACGAGGCCGTCGCGGTGTTCAAGCAGGTCGCGGCCCTGCCGTCGCGCACCCGGCGTTCGCTGTTGAACGACGTCGCCGCCGCCCTGGAAGCGCGCCGCTCCGAATTCGAGCGGCTTCTGGTCCTCGAAACCGGGAAGCCGCTGGTCGACTGCCGGGTCGAGGTCGCCCGCACGATCGTCACCTGGCAGGCCGCCGCCGAGGAGGTCTCGCGGCTGCACGGCGAGACCGTGCCGCTCGATCTGCTGCCCTCCGGCGACGGGCTGGTCGGATTCTGGAAACGCAAGCCGATCGGCGTCGTGGTCGGGATCGCCGGATTCAACTATCCGCTGCTGCTGGCGTCGCACAAGATCGCGCCCGCCATCGCGGCGGGCTGCCCGGTGGTGGTGAAACCCGCGCCGCAGACGCCGCTGGCGACGCTGTGGCTGGTGCATCTCGTGCGCTCGCTGACGGAGGTGCCCGCGATGGTCCAGCTGGTCACCGGGGACGCGGCCGTCGGCTCCGCGCTGGTCACGGACCGGCGTGTCGGCGCGGTGTCGTTCACCGGATCCGCGCTGGTCGGGCACCGGATCGCCCGTGACGCCGCGCCCACGAAGACGTTGCTGGAGCTGGGGTCCAACGCCGCTTTGGTGGTCGCGGAGGACGCGGATCTCGACGCCGCCGCGGACGCCGTGCTGCGCGGCGGGTTCTACGCGTCCGGACAGGCCTGCATTTCGGTGCAGCGAGTGCTGGTCGTGGACGCCGTCGCCGAGGAATTCAGCGAACGGGTGCTCGCGCGGCTCGGCGAGGTCGTCACGGGTGATCCGCGGGATGAGAAGACGCGCGTCTCGGCGCTGATCGATCCGGGATCGACCCGGCGTGTTCAGGACTGGGTCGGCAAAGCGACGTCCGCCGGCGCGCGGCTGGCCGGCGGCGGTGTCGACGGCACGGTGATCCGGCCGACCGTGCTGCTCGACGTGCCCGACGGCCTCGAATGCTGGGACGAGGAAATCTTCGGCCCGGTCGTCTGCGTCCGTCGTGTGTCCTCTGTGGACGAAGCGTTTGACCAGGTCAACGCGTCACGCTACGGGCTGCACGCTTCGGTGTTCAGTACGTCCTTGAAGACGGCTTTCCGCGCGCTCGACGAGCTGGAGGTCGGCGGCGTGGTGGTCAACGAGGTGCCCGGTTTCCGGTCCGACACCATGCCGTACGGCGGCGTGAAGGACTCCGGGATCGGGCGGGAAGGGCCACGATTCGCGGTCGAGGAACTGACCGTGACGAGGATGGCGGTGCTGCGACCGTGAGTTACGAGAACCTGTTCCGGCTGGACGGCAAGCGGGCCGTCGTCCTCGGCGGCGGCAGCGGAATCGGCCGCGAATCGGCGAAAGCCCTGGCCGCGCACGGTGCCGAAGTGATCGTCGCGGACCGCGACGTCGCCGCGGCCAAGGAGACCGGCGCCGGGGAGGCGTACGAGATCGACCTGCTCTCGGAGGGCGCGGCGGCGCGAGCGGCGGAGGAGCTCGGTGAGATCGACGTCGTCGTGCTGACCGCCGCGACCAACGTGCGCAAACGGCTGCTGGAGTACTCGCGCGAGGAATTCGACCGGGTGATCGCGCTGAACCTCGGCGCGACGTTCGAGGTCGTCCGCGCGTTCGGCGCCGGGATGGTCGAGCGCGGACGGGGGAGCATCGTCGGGTTCTCGTCGATCCGCGGCACCACTGTCGAGCCGGGGCAAGGACCGTACGCGGCGACGAAAGCCGGTCTGGTGCAGCTGTTCCGCACGGCCGCGGCGGAGTTCGGCCCGGCCGGGGTGCGGGTCAACGCGATCGCGCCCGGCGTCGTCGAGACCCCGCTCACCGCGCAGATCAAAGCGAATCCGGACTGGTACGAGGCCTACGCGACCAAGGGCGCGCTCGGTCGCTGGGCGCGTCCGGACGAACTCGCCGGTGCCGTCGTCTACCTGGCCTCGGACGCGTCGTCGTTCGTGACCGGCTCCGTGCTGGCGGTGGACGGCGGCTGGACCGCGGTCGACGGCCGCTTCGAACCACCCGCGACGTAAGGAGGCCCGCTGTGCCGGAGTTGCCCGATCTGACCGCTGTCGAACTGGTCGCCCAGTACCGTGCCGGGACGTTGTCGCCGGTCGAGGTCACCGACGCGGTCCTCGCCCGCGTCGAAGCGCGCGAACCCGAACTGCACGCGCTCTACGCGTACGACCCGAGTGGCGCGCGCGAAGACGCGAAGGCGTCCGAAAGCCGTTGGCACGCGAGGGAACCGCTCGGCCCGATCGACGGCGTTCCCTTGACTCTCAAGGAGAACATCGCGACCCGGGGCACGCCGGTCCCGCTCGGCACGGCCGCCACCTCGCTGGAAGCCGCGTCCGAAGACGCACCGGCGGGCGCTCGCGTGCGCGAGTCCTGCGGTGTCCTGCTGGGCAAGACGACCATGCCGGACTACGGGATGCTGACGTCCGGGCTGTCGAGTTTCCACACCGCGTCGCGGAATCCGTGGGACACCACGCGTACGCCGGGCGGCTCCAGCGCGGGTGCCGGTTCG
Source organism: Amycolatopsis sp. NPDC089917 (assembly GCF_040684635.1). Taxonomy (NCBI): domain Bacteria; kingdom Bacillati; phylum Actinomycetota; class Actinomycetes; order Pseudonocardiales; family Pseudonocardiaceae; genus Amycolatopsis; species Amycolatopsis sp. NPDC089917. The sequence continues at coordinate 20,097 of NZ_JBFBGL010000056.1, forward strand.
GCGGCCGCCGCCGGGTACGGCCCGCTGCACGTCGGCACCGACATCGGCGGCTCGATCCGGCTGCCCGCCGGCTGGTGCGGCCTGGTCGGGCTGAAACCGAGTTTCGGCCGGGTGCCGGTGGATCCGCCGTTCCTCGGCCGCGTCGCCGGGCCGATGACGCGGACCGTCGCCGACACCGCGCTGCTGATGAGCGTTCTGTCCGGTGTGGACGGTCGCGACCACCTTTCGCTGCCGCCGTCGGCGCTCGACTGGACTGCGCTGTCCGGCGAGGTCAAGGGCCTGCGGATCGGGCTGCACCTTGATCCCGGCGTCGGCCTTCCTGTGCTGCCGGAGACGATCGCCGCTGTCACCGAAGCCGCACGTGTCTTCGAGGCGGCCGGTGCTGTCGTCGAGTCGGTTTCGCCTTTCCTGCGCCGCGAAATGCTCGACGGGCTCGACACCTTCTGGCGCGTCCGCGCCTGGTCGGACATGGCGGCGCTGCCCGAAGACCGCCGCGCGAAGGTCCTGCCGTACATCGCCGACTGGGCCGCCGGCGGCGCCGACGTCAGCGGTGTCGACGCCTATCGCGGTTTCGCGCAGATCGACGCCATCGCCGTCGCCACCCTGCGCGAGACCGAACGGTTCGACGTCGTCCTGTCGCCGACCTGCCCGGTCTCGGCCCCGCCCGCCGACTGGCCCTCGCCGACCAACGACCCGCGCCGCCCGTTCGAGCACATCGCGTTCACCGTGCCGTACAACATGTCCGGCCAGCCCGCGGTCTCGATCAACTGCGGCCACACGAGCGACGACCAGCCCATCGGCCTCCAAATCAGCGGCCGCCGCTTCGCCGACCTGGACGTCCTTCGCGCCGCAGCCGCCTACGAAACCCTTCGCCCCACCCCGCGCCCCTGGCCCTGACCCGGGCATTTCGCGTCAAACCCTGGAGCCGAGTTCGTCCAGCCAGGCCGAGAAGTGTGGACATTGGGCTCGGAGGCCGTCGATGCCCAGGTCCGCGATCGCCAGTGGCCCTTCGAGTGTCTTCACATAGCCGGGGCAATACCTGGCGAGACGCTTCGAAGGTGCGTTCTTCGGATCGTCATTGACGAGTTCTGGTCCACCGGCTTCGGCGCAGTCCTGTTTGATCCGGTCGGCGACATCGGGTTCGTCGCGAAGGAGAGCGAGCTGGTCACCGGCGGCGAACACCCAGGACTCCAGTTCGTGCTGGACGAGATGCGGGACGAATCGGCGGTCACCGACAGCCGCTCGCATCGCTTCCTCGACATGCGTGACCTTGGTCGTGGCCGGACCGGACGGTCTCGTCGCCATGCCTGGCGCGTCAGGAGGGAACCCGTAATAGTCGAACAGCGTCGTCAGAACGGTGAGACGTGGGCTGGCGAGCAGTTCCTTGATCTCCTTGTGCAGTTTCGGCCAGGACGTGACACCGCCGCGGTAAGTCACGGACGAGGTGTGCGTACGGACCGTCGAATAGGTGACGAGCCAGCCTTGGTGGCGGAAATGACGGGAGAGCAGATCCCGGACGACCGTTGCCTCGGTCTGGCCTTCCACCAGCAGATGGAGGCGTCTCGGCTCAGGCATCGAGAACGCTGCCTGTCGATCCCGGCTGACCGCCGATGATGTTCTTCTCCCAAAGTTCGCCGAGCGAGTACTCGTCGAGCCAGCTCTCCAGCGCCGCCTTGTTCGGCCGGATGAAGACCGAGTTCCCGTCCCGCTGTTCGACGACGATCAAGTCCTCGGCGGAGAACTGGTTCATCAAGGTCACCGACTGAGTCGCTATGAGGACCTGACTGCGGGTCGAGGCGGATCGCAGCATGTCGGCCAACTGGACGATGGCCATCGGGTGCAGGCCAAGTTCCGGTTCGTCGAGCACCACCAGCGCGGGCAGTTCCGGTTGCAGCAAGAGGGTGGCGAGGCAGACGAAACGCAGCGTCCCGTCGGACATCTGATTCGCGGAGAAAATGGTTTCGGAATTTTGCCGCTGCCAGCGGAGGAGGATGCGGTCGGTGCTGTCCGGCTGGAGGACGAAGTCGCGGAAGAACGGCGCGACCAGCCGGATCGCGCCGACGATCCGGCGATACGCGACCTTGTCCGCCCGGGCTTCACTGTCTCGTAGTCGCAAGAGAACCGCTGCGATGTTCCCCGCGTCCGCCCGCAGCGCGAGATCGTCCGCGGTCGGGGTCAGCCGTTTCACCGGCGCGTCGAAGCTGGTGTCGTGGAAGTGATAGACGCGGCAGCCTTGGAGTAACTCGGTGATGTGTGAAGCCACCGACTTCGGACCGCGCTCCTCGACGACGTCGTTGAGGCGGCTCTCCCGATGCCCGCGGCCGATCGATTTCGTCCACGGCTGGTCATGGCCGGGGCCATGGTACGAAATCACTTCTTCGTCGAAGATCAGTTCTTCCCCGGGTGCCGCCGCGAGATGTGCTTGGTAGCTGTTGGGTGGGGCTTCCAGTTTGAAGCTGATCCGCAGGGTGTCGACGGCGTCGTTGAGGAGCGCGGACGCACCGCCATTGCGTCCCACGAACAGGTTCAGCAGGTCTTCGCTGATCCAGCCCAACAGCTCGAAGGACTGGACGAAGTTGCTCTTGCCCGCGCCGTTCGCGCCGATCAGCACATTCATCGCGCCCAGTTCGACGCGCGCCGAACGGATCGAGGTGAAGCCCTCGATCTCGATCGACGTTAGACGCTGCCGGGTCATGCGTACAGCTTAGGCAAGCGTCCATATGAGTTGACACCTTGCGGTCCTCGCATACGCAAATAGTGCATTCAGAGGACGAAACGCGTCAGTTGGCGACCGCGTCGGCCAGCGCCAGGATCCGCCGCGCGTTCTCCACGTGCAGGTTCTCGATCATCCGCCCGTCCACGGTCACGACGCCCTGACCGGCCGCCTGCGCCTCTTCGAACGCCGAGATGATCTTGCGCGACCGTGCGATCTCCTCCTCCGAGGGCGCGAAGATCCGGTTGCACGGCTCCAGCTGCGCCGGGTGGATCAGCGTCTTGCCGTCGAAGCCGAACTGACGTCCCTGCAGGCATTCGGCCTCGAAGCCTTCGAGGTCCTTCACGTCGTTGTAGACGCCGTCGAGGATCGCCTTGCCGGTCGCCCGCGCGGCCAGCAGCGCGAGCGAGAGCCCGCCCAGCAACGGCGCGCGGCCGGGGACGAACTCGGCGTGCAGTTCCTTCGCCAGGTCGTTCGTGCCCATGACCAGCACGGTCAACCGCTCGGACGCCGCGGCGATCTCCTCGGCGTGCAGCATCGCGACCGGGGTTTCGACCATCGCCCAGATCTTCGTGTGGTCCGGCGCGCCACCGAGTTCCAGCGCGCGCTCGATGTTGTGTACTTCGGCGGCGGAGTTCACCTTCGGGACCACGATCGCGGCCGGGCCCGCCTGCGCGGCGGCGCGAAGGTCCGCGTCGTGCCATTCGGTGTCGAGGCCGTTGACGCGGATGGTCACCTCGCGCTTGCCGTACTCCTTCGACGACGCGGCGGCGCAAACGCGTTCACGTGCGGCTTCCTTCGCATCGGGCGCGACGGCGTCCTCAAGGTCGAGGATGAGGCTGTCCGCGTCGAGCGTCTTGGCCTTTTCCAGCGCTCTTTCGTTCGCGCCGGGCATGTAGAGGACGGAACGCCGGGGGTTCATGCGGAAGCCTCCTTGGTGGCCGCGTCGTACGCGGCGGCGAGTTCGGGGTCGTCGGCGGCCAGGGCGTCGGCGAGTTCGGCGACCACCCGGCACTGCTTGACCGAGGCGTCGTCCTGCATCTTGCCGTCGATCATCACCGCACCGGTGCCATCACCCATCGCGGCGATCACGCGCCGCGCCCAGGCCACATCTTCGGGCGCGGGCGAGAACACCTTCTTGGCGATGTCGATCTGCACCGGGTGCAGGCTCCAGGCACCCACGCAGCCGAGCAGGAACGCGTTGCGGAACTGGTCTTCGCAGGCCACGACGTCGCGGATGTCGCCGAACGGCCCGTAGTACGGCAGGATCCCGTTCGCCGCGCAGGCGTCGACCATCCGCGCGACGGTGTAGTGCCAGAGATCCTGCTGATACGTCGTGCGTCCCTCGTTCAGGTCCTCGCCGGTCGGATCCGTGCGCACCAGGTAACCGGGATGCCCGCCACCCACCCGGGTGGTCTTCATCCGGCGGCTCGCCGCGAGGTCCGCCGGGCCGAGCGAGATGCCCTGCATCCGGGGGCTCGCGCCGGCGATCTCCTCGACGTTCGCGACACCGCTGGCGGTTTCCAGGATCGCGTGCACCAGCAGCGGTTTCGTCAGCCCTGCCCGCGCTTCGAGCTGCGCGAGCAGCCTGTCGACGTAGTGGATGTCCTGCGCGCCTTCGACCTTCGGCACCATGATCACGTCGAGTTTGTCGCCGATCTCGGTGACCAGCGTGATCAGGTCGTCGAGCACCCACGGCGAGTCGAGGCTGTTGACACGGGTCCACAGCTGCGTCTTGCCGAAGTCCGTCGCCTTGGCGATGGAGACGAGCCCATTCCGCGCGGCCTCCTTGCGGTCGGCGCGCACGGCGTCCTCGAGGTTGCCGAGCAGGACGTCGACCTTCTTGGCAAGATCCGGGACCTTGGCGGCCATCTTCTCGTTGCTGGGGTCGAAGAAGTGGATCATCCGCGAAGGAGGCACGGGGATCTGGCGGAGCGGTTCCGGCGCCCCCACGGCGAGCGGGGCGAAGAAATCCTTCGGCGAACGCATCGTTCCTCCATCGCAACGGGCTAAGTGACCGACGGGTAACCCTAAACCCGGAAGGCGGGGAACCGCTGCGGCGCAGCTCACCTCCAAGGGGACACGATCGGGAATCGCGGAGGAATCTGTGGACGACTGGACCTTGCCGGGTTTCACCGAGATGGGGTCGCTGGGCGAAGGTGGATTCGGCCGGGTCGTCCTGGCCCGGCACGACGAATCCGCGCAGGTCGTGGCCATCAAATACCTGTACACGAAGTTCGCCGCAAACCCGCAGCGCCTGGCCGAGTTCCGCCATGAGGCCCACGTCCTGAGCCGCGTTTCGGGGCCCCACATCGCCCGTCTGCACCAGTTCGTGGAGACCCCGCAGGGCGCGGCCATCGTCATGGAAGCCGTTCACGGAATCTCCCTGAAAGAGATCCTCGGCCGCCAGGAGAAGCTCGAACCCGAAGCCGCGCTGGCCATCCTCAAGGGCTCGCTGCTCGGCCTCGCCGGCGCGCACGCCGCGGGCACCGTCCACCGCGACTACAAACCGGCCAACGTCCTGGTCACCCGTGAGGGGCAGAGCAAGCTCGTCGACTTCGGCATCGCCGTCCTCGCCGGGCAGACCGGGGTCGCCGCGGGCACGCCCGCGTACATGGCGCCCGAGCAGTGGGCGGGCGGGATCGCCACTCCGGCGACCGACGTCTACGCCGCGACTTGCGTGTTCTTCCAGTGCGTCGCCGGGCACCGGCCGTACGAAGCCGAACAGACCGAAGTGCTGCGCACGCTGCACGAATACGCGCCGATCCCGTTCGGCGAGGTCCCCGAACCGGTCCGCGACCTCATCGCGCGCGGCATGGCGAAGGACGTCGCCCAGCGGCCGTCGGGAGCGGCCGAGTTCGTCGCCGAACTGGAGTCCTCCGCCAGGAAGGCGTACGGCGAGGACTGGGAGCGCAACGGCTGGCACTGGCTCGCCAAGGGCGCCGGTGTCCTGGTCGCGCTGTCCCCGCTGGCCCTGCTCGGAGCCGGGACCGCCGCCGCGCCGGTCGTCGCGGGCGGCGCGGCGGGCGGGGTCGCGGCGACCACCGGCGGCGGGATCGCGGTCGGCCTCAAGGTGACGGCCGCGGTCGCCGCCGTCACCGCCGCGGCCGTCGGCACCGTCGTGGTCATCAACGCCAACAGCGACGACCCGCCGACCACGACGCTCTCCGCGATGAAGGTCGACCTCCTCACCCGCACCGAGAAGTTCGACGGCTTCGACTACAACGGCAAGTACGTCCGGATCAGCGGGCTGAAGGACAAGGCCGCCGAGGACCGCGTCAACAAGGCGCTGATGGCGCCGATCGACGGCTGGCTCGAGAACTTCTGGCCCGACAGCTACCAGCCGCGGCGCGAGCCGGACGGCGACATCCCGCACATGAAGACCGAGGCCGAGATCCTGCGCCAGGACGACAAGCTGGTCTCGGTCGTCTACAAACGCTCGATCGACTCCACCCAGTTCGGCAACCACGGCGGGTTCAGCGTCCGCCCGATCGTCATCGACCTGGCCAAGGGCGAGCAGATCTCCGGCGCGCACCTGTTCGACAACGTCGACGGCACCGCCGCGCGGATGCGGAAGCTCGAAGACCTGATCCTCGACTCGGCGAGGCCGGGCGATTGCCTCGCCGACAAACCGACCTCGCCCGAACACCTCCCGGCGACGGCGTTGTCGGCGCGGTACACCTTCGATTACGACTCCATCCTGCAGGCGGCGCCCACGGCCAACGGCATGCGGTTCTACGTCTACGGCTCCGCGCTCGGCTATCCGCGCGTCTGCGATCCGACCGAGGTCACCACCGAGTACGCCCGCCTCGCCGACCTGCTGAGTCCCTCGGTGTCGAACCTCCTCGGCCTCGCGGGAGGCGGCACGCAGGGCAAACGGACCAAAGAGGACAACGTCGGCGCCTTCACCATCACCACGCCGGAGAAGTGGTGGCTGCTCTCCAGCGCGCCCATCGAGCGCTACCTGGTGACCGCCGACCAGTGCTCGAACGACGGGATGCAGCCGTTCCACTGCGCGGGCGTCGTCTTCAGCGACAACTCGCGCGTCGACGCGGCCACCCCGGCGTATGAACCGGGCAAGCCGTACAACCGGTCCAACGGTCCGCGGCCCTGCCATTCCCTCGGGGCACCGGGCGAGACACAGGGATCACCCATCCTGCAGAAGAAGGAGCTTCGCCCGATCGGAACGAAGAAGGCCGCCTACGAAGAGTGGCGGCTCACGTGCTCCGGCGGCGGCACGGTCACCCAGCGAGTGTGGTTCCTGCCGAAAACACAGCTCGTGATCGTGGACGAATGGAACACTCCAGGCCTCGACAAAATCCTGGAAGAGGCGCGATGGAACTAAACGACGAGTGGAGATTGCCCGGTTTCACCGAGCTGGAGCAGCTCGGCACGGGCACCTTCGGCCGTGTGGTGCTCGCGCGCCAGGACAACACCGGCCACGTCGTCGCCATCAAGTACCTCTTCTCCCGCTTCGCCGCCGAGCCCGCCTATCTCGCCGCGTTCCGCCAGGAGGCGCTGGCGCTGCACCGTGTCACGAGCTCGCACGTCGTGAAGCTGTACGAGTTCTTCGAGACGCCGCAGGGCGCCGCGATCGTCATGGAGGCGATCAACGGTGTCTCGCTCCGTTCGGTGCTTCAGGCCGAAGGCGCTCTCGAACCCGAAGCCGCACTCGCGGTCCTGAAAGGCTCGCTGCTCGGTTTGGCGGCGGCGCACTTCGCGAACGTCGTCCACCGGGACTACAAACCGGCCAACGTCCTCGTCGCCGACACCGGCGAGAGCAAGCTGGTCGACTTCGGCACGGCCGTCCTGGCGGGTGAACGCGGCCCGGCCGTGGGCACCCCCGCGTACATGGCGCCCGAGCAATGGGCCGGCGGAGAAGCCACTCCCGCGACCGACGTCTACGCCGCGACCTGCGTGTTCTTCCAGTGCGTCGCCGGGCACCGGCCGTACGAGGCCGAACAGACCGAAGTGCTGCGCACGCTGCACGAACACGCGCCCATCCCGTTCGGCGAAGTCCCGCAGCCGGTGCACCAGATCGTCGCGATGGGGATGTCGAAGGACCCGTCGAAACGGCCTGTCGACGCGCTCACGTTCGTCGGCGAACTCGAACGCGTCGCCCGCGCGGGGTACGGCGAGGACTGGGAGCGCAAGGGCTGGTCCCGGCTGGCGAAGGCGGCGGGCGTGCTCGTCGCGGCGACGCCGTTGGTCCTGCTCGGCGCCGGTACGGCGGCCGCTCCCGGCGTCGCCGCCGCCGGAACGGGTGCGGTGGCCGCGTCGAGCGGCGGGATCGCGGCCGGGCTGAAGATCGCCGTCGGTGTCGTCGCCGCGACGGCCGCGGTGGTCGGTGGCGTGGTCGTCTTCTCCGACGCGAGCACCCCGCCACCACAGCCGTCGCCGACCACTCAGCAGGCCGTCGCGCTCCAAGTGGCCATGAAGGACCGCTCCGGGACGGTGCCCGGCACCGACCTCCGGTTCCGCGGGCAGTATCCCGAGGTGACCGGCGGACCCGGCCAGGCCTGGTCGAAGCGGGTCAACGACGCGCTGACCGCGCCGATCGACGAGTGGAACCGGGAGACCGGACCGGGCGCGGCGAAGCTGGCCTCCGAACGAGGCGGCGGCCCGTACGTCCTCACTACCAAGGCCGACGTGCGGATGCAGAACGAGAAGTACCTCTCGGTCAGCTACGAACACGGCCTCGACAACGCTCCGCACCCGACGTGGAACTTCGGCCGCTCCTCCGTGCTGATCGACCTCGCGAGCGGCACCGCCGTCGCGCCCGCGGACCTGTTCCGTCCCGGGATGTTCTCCGACCAGGGCATGCTGACGCTCAGCGATCTGCTCTGGCCCGATCACGACCAGGGCTGCGCGCTCACCACCTGGACGCCGATCAAACCGTCCGACCTGGCCGGACCGGGGGAGCGCAAGGTGTTCCCGGCGTTCACCCCCGCCGAAGTCGAGCTCGCGATCAACTTCACCCGGCTCGGTTTCGAGACCGCTTGCGGCGTCCAGACCATGAAGCTTCCCTACGCCAGGCTCTCCGAACTGCTGAAACCCGAACTCGTCGCGGGCCTGACCGGCGGCAAGGCCGTGAAGGGGTCGGCCACCGCCGCCCCGGGCACCGGGACTCCGCCGGGTACCGAGGCCGTGTCGGTCGGCGCGCTGACCCTGCAGCTGCCGAAGGACTGGACCGTGGTCTCGCAGGGACTGGAGAAGGTGCTCGTCGCGCCGGGCTGCCCGGATCCCAAGAAGTACTTCAACTGCAAGTACGTCCTCGTCACGGACAACACCCAGCAGTCCGCCGAACAGCCGCCGTACCGGCCGGGCGGGTTCTACCGGCGCAGCGCGGGCGGCCGGGCCTGTAACGCGGCCGGACGCAAAGACCTCCGCCAAGAGGGTGACGCCGAGCGGACGGCTTCCGCCACCGCACCGGTCGGCGCGGCGACGGCGGCCTACGAGGAGTGGACGATCCAGTGTGTTCCTCGTGGACAGACGGGCGGAAGCGGCGAGACGCGAGTGACCCAGCGGATCTGGTTCGTCGCGGACAGGCAAGTCGTGGTGATGGACGAGTGGCGGACGCCGGGCGTCGAAGATCTCCTCCGCACCGCGACGATCTCGTGAGCTGACCTGCGACGGTCCACAATGGAATGAGTATTCATTGGGCTGAATGGCCTAACGTTTTGCTTCCCTCGCCGCGTCACTGTTCGGTGGCGGAGGGTCCGTACTGGTGACCGTTCGGAGACGAACGGTCACACCACTTACCTCGCTCTCACTCGGTTGGCGGCACGGTCGGACTGAAGTCCGACGACCGCCTACCGACCGGTCACCGATCGCAAGGCGCCGCCGATCGCAGCCACTCGCGTTGTCCGGCGCCGCCGCCTCCCCGCCCTGTTAGACAGTTCATGTGCCGCTTCCACCGAGGTGGCACGGGATGAAGAGCCTTAGGGAAACCAGGTTCGAAGGAGGCGGAACGTGGCGGCTACACCGAACATGGAGAGCTCGACGGTCGCCGGTGGCGCGAAGCGCAGCCGGTCACTGCCGAGCCGGGTGGTGCCGCCGATCGAACTGCCCGCGAGCGTCGGGGAGCTTTCGCGCAAGGCGGCGGCCCTGCTCGGCTGGAACGGCATCGTCTTGCCGGAGACCACCGTGCTCGGCCGCAAGATCTGCGTGGTCGCCCGGCTCCGCACCGACGTGCACGCGGAGCGCATCGCGATGGGCATGGGTCCCGTCGTCGATCGCGCCACCGTCGACACCTGGACATGGCCAGAGCTGGCCGCGACCGCACCCGCGCCGGCCGCCGAGATCATCGGCGTCCTCGCGGTCGCCCGGCACTGGCGCACCGCGATGGCCTCCGCGGTTCCGTTCGCACGCTACGGCGAGGCCGCGATGGTGCTCCCATCGCCAGCCGTATTGACGGAAGACTACGTCGGCAACTGCCTGCCGCGTGCCCGCGCCTACGGGCTCGGCATCGTCACCGCCGACCCCAACGCGGTGGCCGACCTCGACCTCGAGGGCCACAACGAGCGCATGCTCCTCGACGAGGACCCGGTCTCGCGCCTGGTCAACGAGATCGTCTACGACCAGCTGCTGCGCGAGACCGAGCTCCCTGCCGAAGTCGACTGAACCCATTACTGTCGGGTCCATGCGAGTCGTTATTGCGGGTGGACACGGACAGATCGCGCTGAAGCTGGAGAAACTCCTCTCCGCGCGAGGTGATCAAGCGGTGGGGATCGTGCGCAATCCCGATCACGTCGCCGATCTCGAAGCGGCGGGCGCGGAAGCCGCCGTCCTCGATCTGGAAAAGTCCGATGTGGACGCCGTCGCCAAGGTGCTCGACGGTGCCGACGCCGCCGTTTTCGCGGCGGGCGCCGGCCCCGGCAGCGGCACGGCCCGCAAGGACACCGTGGACAGGGCCGCCGCGGAACTCTTCGCGGCGGCGTCGGAACAGGCGGGCGTCCGGCGGCACATCCAGGTCGGATCCATGGGTGCCGACAAATGGGAGACCGCGGACGTCTCGGACGAGTTCCGGATCTACCTCAAAGCCAAGAAAGCGGCCGAGGACGATCTGCGCGCCCGCGATCTCGACTGGACGATCCTGCGGCCGGGTCAGCTGACCGACGACGAAGGCACCGGCGAGATCCTGATCGCCGAATCCACCGGACGCGGACCCATTCCCCGCCAGGACGTCGCCGCTGTCCTCGTCGCCTTGCTCGACACCCCGTCGACGGCAGGCCGCGTCCTCGAAGCGATCTCGGGTGATACTGCTATCTCTCAGGCCGTTTCCGCTCTGTGAAATCCCCGCTCGTGGCTAGTGTGTGGACGTAATCCGTCAGTCAAATGAACGGAGAAGGTCCTTGCGCGAGGACATCGCGGTCTTCAGCGGCAGCGCACATCCCGAGCTCGCCGAAGAGATCTGCGCCCATCTCGGTGTTCCGTTGCATCCCGTGAAGGTGCAGCGGTTCGCCAACGACTGTCTCGAAGTCCAGCTGGAAGCGAACTGCCGCGAGCGCGACGTCTTCCTGATCCAGCCGTTGGTGCGGCCGGTGCAGGAACATCTCGTCGAACTGCTGCTGATGCTGGACGCCGCGCGGGGCGCGTCGGCGAAGCGGATCACCGTCGTCATGCCGCACTATTCGTACGCCCGGTCGGACAAGAAGGACGCGCCGAGGATCTCGATCGGCGGCAGGCTCGTCGCCGATCTCCTGGCGACCGCCGGTGCCGACCGCGTCCTCGCGATGACGCTGCATTCGCCGCAGGTGCACGGATTCTTCAGCGTCCCGGTCGACCACCTGCACGCGTTGAAGGAGCTGGCCAAGCACTTCCGCCAGTACGACCTCTCCGCGACCACCGTGGTTTCGCCGGATCTCGGCAACGCCAAGGAAGCCGCGCATTTCGCCCGGCTGCTCGGGGTCCAGGTCGCCGCGGGCGCGAAGCAGCGGTTCGCCGACGACAGGGTCGAGATCAACTCGGTGATCGGTGAGATCACCGGCCGCGACGTGATCGTCCTCGACGACGAGATCGCCAAGGGCAGCACGGTGATCGAGCTGCTCTCGAAGTTGCGGGAACTGAAGCCGCGCTCGATCCGCGTCGCCTGTACGCACGGGTTGTTCTCCAGCGGCGCGCTGAAGCGGATCGGCGAGCAGGACGACGTGCTGGAGATCGTCTGCACCAACACGGTGCCGATCCCGCCGGAGGAGCAGAGCCCGAAGCTGCGGGTCCTGTCGATCGCGCCCGCGCTGGCGGAGGCGATGCGGCGGATCCACAACGGGGAGTCGGTCAGCGCGCTCTTTGAAACCGCCTAAACGGTTCCGAGGACCCGGTCGAGGTAGGTGTTCGTGAAGACCCCGGCCGGGTCCACCTCCTTGCGGACCCGCGTGAAGTCGTCGAACCGCGGGTACCGCGAGCGCAGCGTCGCCGCGTCGAGGTCGTGCATCTTGCCCCAGTGCGGGCGGCCGCCGACCTCGCCGACGATCGAGGCGAACCCGGCGAAGTACTCGCGGTAGGGCATGCCGACGAACTGGTGGATCGCGATGTAGGCGGAGTCGCGGCCGTTCGCCGTCGAAAGCCAGATGTCGTCTGCGGCGGCGACGCGCACCTCGACCGGGAACGCGACCGGGTTCTCCAGCTTCGGCACGAACGCGCGGAGTTCGGCGAAGACGTCCTGCAGCGATTCGCGGGGGATCGCGAACTCCGACTCGACGAACCGCACGCCGCGATGGGTCACGAAGACGCGATGCGAAGTGTCGCTGTAGTCACGGGCGGAGAGGATGTTCGAGGCGAAGCGGCCGAGCGGCTGGACGAGTTTCGGCACCGCGCGACCGAGACGGCACAGGCCGCCGAACGCGACGTTCTCCGTGACCTCGTAGTCGATGAATTCCTTCAGCTTGCTCAGCGGGCGGTGTTCGCTGCCCGCCGGGAGCCGGTTGTTGCGCTTGACCAGGGCGTTCTTGCCGTACGGGAACCAGTAGAACTCGAAGTGGTCGTTCTCTTCGGCGAACCGGTCGAAGCCTTCGAGGACCTGCTCCAGGGGTTCCGGCCGTTCCTGGGCGGAGAGCAGGAACGACGGTTCACACTGCAGGGTGACCGTGCTGATGACGCCGAGCGCGCCGAGGCCGACCCTCGCGGCGGAGAAGAGATCGGGGCGTTCGTCGGCCGAACAGGTGACCACGGAGCCGTCGGCGAGGACGAGTTCGAGCGCGGCGATCTGGGTGGCGATCCCGCCGAGCCGGGCGCCGGTGCCGTGGGTGCCGGTGGAGATCGCGCCCGAAACGGTCTGCGCGTCGATGTCGCCGAGGTTGGTCATCGCCAGCCCGAGCGCGTCGAGTTCGGCGTTGAGCTGCTTGAGCGTGGTGCCCGATCGGACCGTGACCAGGCCTTGCGCGACGTCGGCCGACGCGATGCCGGTCCAGCCGGTCAGCTCCATGGCGTCGGAGTCGGCCGCCGCGATCGCCGTGAACGAGTGGCCGCTGCCCAGCGGGCGCAAGCGCCGTCCGTCCGCGGCGGTCCGGCCGATCGCCTCGGCGATCTCCTCCGTGCCGCGCGGACGGTGCACGCGCAGCGGCGACGCCGTCGCGGTGCCGGCCCAGTTGCTCCACCGTGTCATGCGCCCACCTAACCGTTTCTCGTGAGTGCCGAAACAGTAAGTGAATAGTATTCGCGTTTCAAGCCCTTCTGTCGTACCTTAGTTCGGGTGACCAGTGCGACGGTGTACGACTTGGCGACGAAGGATCTGGATCCTCCGTTTGCGGTTGTCGACTTGGATGCGTTCGACGCGAACGGCGCCGATCTGCTGCGGCGGGCGAACGGCAAGCCGATCCGTGTGGTCAGCAAGTCCGTCCGGTGCCGATACCTGCTTGAGCGGGCGCTCGCGCGACCGGGTTTCGAAGGCCTCATGTGCTACTCGCTCGCCGAAGCCGTCTGGCACGTCGAGCAGGGGACGTCCGAGGACATCGTGGTGGCGTACCCGACCGCCGATCACGGCGCGTTGCGGCGGCTGGCGGCGAACGACCGGGCGCGGGCGGCGATCTCGATCATGGTCGATTCACCCGAACACCTGGACCTGGTCGATTCCGCGCTGGGACAGGGACATCCCGAAATCCGGGTCTGTCTCGAACTCGACGCTTCGTGGCGGCCGCTGCCCGGAGTGCACATCGGCACCCGGCGCTCGCCGGTGTTCAGCCCGCGACAGGCCGCGGATCTGGCGCGGACCATCTTGTCCCGCAAGGGTTTCCGGCTCGTCGGCATGATGGCCTACGAAGGTCAGATCGCCGGACTCGGTGACGCGGCGGGCAGCGGCGTCAAGAACTCGGTCATCGGCTGGATGCAGCGGAAGTCCATTGTGGAAATCGCGAGACGCCGCGCGGCCGCGGTGAAAGCGGTGCGGGCGCTGGCGGATCTGGAGTTCGTCAACGGCGGCGGCAGCGGAAGCGTGGAATCGACCGGCGCCGAAGCGGCCGTCACCGAGATCGCGGCGGGCTCGGGCCTGATCGGGCCGACCCTCTTCGACGGCTACGCGCACTTCTCGCCGCGTCCGGCCGCGATGTTCGCGCTCCCCGTCGTCCGCCGTCCGGCGCCGAAGGTCGCGACGCTCTTCTCCGGCGGCTACATCGCTTCGGGCCCGACGGAGTCTTCGCGCCAGCCGACGCCCTACCTGCCTGAAGGTCTCTCGCTGCTCGCCTTCGAAGGCGCGGGCGAAGTCCAGACCCCCGTGTCCGGCGAAGCGGCCCGCCACCTGAGGCTCGGCGACCGCGTCTGGCTGCGCCACGCGAAGGCCGGCGAACTCGCCGAACGCTTCACGCACTACCACGTCGTCATCGGCGACCGCGTCGACCGGACCGTCCCCACCTACCGAGGCGAAGCCCAGAACTTCGGCTGACCCACGCGACCCCACCCCCCACCCTTCCCTGGGGGGCGCGCCCCGCACCAGCGTATCGAGAGGGGGTGTCGGGGAGTGGGGAACCGAGGTGGGAGGGGCGAGGTTGTCCACAACTGTGGGTGGGTGTGGACAGGTTATGTGGATAACTGGATAAGGCCAGTTCAGGCCGGGTCTCTGCGTGGTTGGTGAGGGGCGTGTGACTGATGGGGTTGCGGAACCGGGCACTGGCGGACACGAATGGAGCAAGGGGGATCCGCCGGTGACGGAAGGGGGTCCCGAGCGCCACGCACGGGACGCTCAACGTCTCAAGCGTGGCGCTCGGGACACCCGCCGGAGGCCGGAGAGAGCCAAGCGGAACTCAGGCGCCGAACTTGCTCGCCAGGTAGCCCTTCACGACGGACTTCGCCTCGGCCACGATCCGCTCGTCCCCTCGCGGGTCCCGGCGGAAGGCCAGCTTCAGCAGCGCGTCCGCGGTCTCGTTCGCGATCGTTAAAGCGAACCGGATGTCGTCCGGCTCCGAAGGGATCCGCGCCGAAAGCACGTCCGTGAGCGCGTCGACGATGACGGCGTTGTTGTCGCGGGTCTCGTCCAGGAGCTGCCGGTCCACGACGTCACCGAAGTGGACCTTCGAGAATCCGGGCACCTCGCGATGCATCGCCAGGTAGATGTCGAGGATCGAGTCCACGACGTCCCACCAGTGTTCCGGCGCGAGCTCGTTGAGCGTCTCCGACACCGAAGCGACGAACCGTTCGAGATTGCGCTGCGTCAGCGCCTGCACGACGGCCCGCTTGTCCGGGAAGAACTGGTACAGCGACCCGACGGCCACCCCGGCGCGTTTCGCGATCAGCGTGGTCGTCAGTGCGTCGTAACCGAGCTCGTCTATCAGCTGTGCGCTGGCGTCGAGCATCTGCTCCACCCGCTTGGCACTGCGCTGCTGGACGGGCTGCCGCCGGAGCGGAGTCGTCTCCGCTTGCGGTTTCGCGGCCTGGATGTCGGACACTCGGGCTCCTCCTTCGCTGATCTGCGACTTTATCGTGCCGACGGGGTTCCCCACGGTCGAGTGAAGGCATAGTATCTGAGAACTTTTCATGTTCGGCCGAGTCTGAAGAGGAAAGGTGCGTAGCCGGTGGAGAATCCGACCTTCCCGTCCGATTTCCTGTGGGGTGTTTCCACCTCCGCCTTCCAGATCGAGGGGGCGACCGGGGA
The DNA here is from genome assembly GCF_040684635.1 of Amycolatopsis sp. NPDC089917. Lineage (NCBI taxonomy): Bacteria > Bacillati > Actinomycetota > Actinomycetes > Pseudonocardiales > Pseudonocardiaceae > Amycolatopsis > Amycolatopsis sp. NPDC089917. The sequence continues at coordinate 35,891 of NZ_JBFBGL010000056.1, forward strand.
AGGCGGCCGGGGACAGTCCATTTGGGACACGTTCACCGAAACGGAGGGAAAGATCGCGCGGGCCGAACACGCCAGGGTGGCCGCCGATCACTTCCACCGCTTCCGCGAGGACATCGCCCTGATGGCCGAACTCGGCGTCGGCGCGTACCGGATGTCCTTCGCCTGGCCCAGGATCCAGCCCGACGGCGAAGGCAAAGCGAACGCGGAAGGCCTTGCCTTCTATGACGAACTGATCGACGAGGTCTGCGCCGCCGGCATCACGCCGACGGGGACGCTCTTCCACTGGGACCTCCCACAGGCGCTCGAGGACAAGGGCGGCTGGCTCTCCCGTGATACCGCCGAACGGTTCGGCGAGTACGCCGCCATCCTGGGCGAGCGGTTCTCCGATCGGGTGAAAATGTGGATCCCGCTCAACGAGCCCATGGTCATGTCGATCTTCGGGTACGCCATCGGCGAGTACGCCCCCGGCAAAACGCTCCTGCTCGACGCCCTGCCCACCGCGCATTACCAGAATCTCGCGCACGGTCTCGCCGTCCAAGCCCTCCGCGCGGCAGGCGCCCGCGAAGTCGGCACCGCCAACAATCATTCGCCGATCTGGCCCGCCTCCGATTCGCCGGAAGACAAGGCCGCGGGCGAATGGATCGACGCCCTCATTAATCGCACTTACGCGGATCCGGTGCTCCTCGGCCGTTATCCCGAACAAGTCGTCGAACATCTCCCGAAGGATTTCGCCGACGATCTGCCCACCATCGCGCAGTCGCTCGACTTCTACGGGGTGAATTACTACGAGCCGCAGGGCGTCGCCGCGCCCGGTGAAGGCAACCCGCTGCCCTTCGAGCTTCGCGCGATCGAGGGATATCCCATGACCACCAACGATTCCCCGATCGTCCCGCACGGACTGCGCGACCTGCTCGTCGGCTTCCACGACCGCTACCGCGAGCACCTCCCGCCCGTCCACATCACCGAGAACGGGTGCAGTTTCGACGACGTCGTCGCCGAAGACGGACACGTCCACGACCAGGAGCGCATCGACTTCCTCGACAGCCACCTCGTCGCGGTGCGCGAGGCGATGGACGCCGGCGTCGACGTCCGCGGGTACTTCGTCTGGTCGCTGATGGACAACTTCGAATGGTCGAAGGGCTACCAGCCGCGCTTCGGTCTGGTGCACATCGACTACGAGACGCAGAAGCGGACGCCGAAGGATTCCTTCGGCTGGTACCGGAAACTGATCCGCCATGAGTGAGGTCAGGGATCTGCCCGAAGCGCTCGCCGAACCGGTCGCCCGGGTCCGCGCGGGCTGGATGAGCCTGCTGTTCTTCGCGAACATCGCGCTCTGGCTCGGGGTCTACGCGCCCATCCAGGTCCTCCTGCCGAAGCAGGCGGAAATCCTCGACGCGGCCAACAAAGAGGCCGTGTTCAGTCTCGTCACCGGGGTCGGCGCGGTCGTCGCGCTGATCGCCAACCCGGTCGTCGGCCTGCTCTCGGACCGCACCTGTCACGCCCGCGGCCGTCGCCATCCGTGGACGGCCGCCGGGGCGGCGGTCGCCGCGGCCGGGCTGCTCGTCCTCGCGTTCGCGCCGAACGTCGCGATCATGGTGCTCGGCTGGTGCCTGGTCCAGGCCGGCCTGAACGGCATGCTCGCGATGCTCGTCTCGGCGATCGCCGACCGGGTGCCCGTTCCGCAGCGCGCGCAGGTCGGCGGACTGGTCGGCATCGCCCAGATGCTCGGGACCGTGCTCGGCGCGGTGGTGGTCGTGGTGATGCTCGACCTCGCCGGTCTCCCGCTGGGTTACGCGGTGTGCGCCGCCGTCGTGCTGGCGGGCGCGGCGGCGTTCGTCCTGCGCACGCCCGACGCGCGGCTGCCGGTCGCGTTCCGGCCGTCCGGGCGGACCCGCGACGTACTGGCGAACCTGTGGATCTCGCCGCGCGAGCATCCGGACTTCGCCTGGGCGTGGGGCTGCCACTTCATGATCAACCTCGGCAACGCCTTCGGGACGCTGTACCTGCTGTTCTTCCTCAAGGACGCGGTGCACTACGAAGACCCGGACACCGGCCTGCTGATCATGATGGGGCTCTACGGCGCCGCGCTCGTCGTCGGCGCGCTCATCGCCGGGCACTTCTCCGACAAATCCGGGCGGCGCAAGCCCTACGTCCTCGCCGCGTCGGCGGTGATGGCCGTCGCCGCGCTGCTGCTGGTCGTCTGGCAGAACTGGACGACCGCGCTCGCGGCCTCGCCGCTGCTGGGGGTCGGTTTCGGCGCGTACATGGCGGTCGCCTTGGCGATGCTCACGCAGGTGCTGCCCGCCGCGCAGGACCGGGCGAAGGACCTCGGCGTCATCAACATCGCGAACTCGCTGCCGCAGGTGGTGGCGCCGATGCTGACCGCGCCGATCCTGGCCTACCTGGGCGGATATCCGAGCCTCTTCGCGGCTTCGGCGCTGTCCACCGCCGTCGCCGCGGTGCTGGTCACGCGGGTGAAAACGGTCAGTTGACAGAAATGTTGGAGACCGCGGACCGGTGCCGGTCGGGGGAGGGGAGTGCAACGGCACCGGCCCGCGGGGTTCGGGGACGTCAGCGCGGACCTCGGGGGCAGGTATCGCGCTGCGTTGGTGATCTTGAATCTAGCGACCGATTACTACGTTCGCTAGGTGTTCTGCCGATAATTTTCGATTAATCGCGGTGGGGACCGGGATGATTACCGAGAGCGGCTCTTCACGTTCGGGGGTACGCGCGAACCGCTGCCGGCGAAGGCGAGCTCGTGGCGTGGTTGCCGAGGGGGCGCTCGGACCGCCGTTCACTCGCCGGTCTTTCAAGCGGTGATGGGACGACGTGGGTTGACCAGCGCGTGCCTGCCGGTGGTTTCGGCCGGGCTCACGCGGCTCTGCCCGGGGACGCGCCGCCGGTGGTCCTGGGTGGCCGCGGTCTGCTGGGGGGCGAGGCCACCGGCGACCAGATGCTCGTGCGCGACCTGCCAGACCGAGCAGGGGGCCTTGCACTTGTGCCAGCGGGTCGAGCAGGTGGGGCAGTCCCCGCGCTCGTCGGGCTCGTGCGCCTGGAGCATCGCGCGCCAGCCTTCGGTCAGCCGGGGGAGCTCCGAACGGGCGACCGACACGAGCGACTGCGCGTCGGCCCGGGTCGCGAGATCGGAGAGCATGTCGAGGCGTTCCCAAACCGCGTTGCGGAGGACTTGCCCTAGGACCTGATCCACGGAGAACTCACCGTTACCTTTCCGCCATCTTGGCGGCTTCGTTGAGCGCTGCCCTGAGCTGTCCGAGCTGGCCGGACGTCAGGCGCGCGGTCTCTCCTGGCGGCGAGACGAGAACCACCTGGTTGTCTTCGACGAACACGGTGACGGCGCGTTCACGGCTGATGAGATCGCCGCACTGCACACGCCAGACCAGCTGCCCGCCTTCGTAACGACGCACACTCGCGGTACGGGGGTCGACCGGGGCGGAAGGAGAAACCGGGCGGTTGGCGCCGACCGCGACCGCCTGCTGACCGGCGGGGCCGGCCGCACGCAGGTGGCGCGTGGCCATACCGGGCCGTCCCGCGGCGATGGAGCCTGTTGCGATCGAGTCCACGAACTCCACTGGCTCTTCTCCGCTCTCTCGTTCCACGTCGTCTTCGTATCCGCGTGTCCGCACCTGTAGGGGGTTCGGAGACTTGGTAGCTCTCTGTGATCGCTGCCGGTGGCTGGTCGGTCACGGAGATCTGACAACTACAGTGATGTGAAACCGAGTGCGATAGAAGGTCGAACCGCCGTCATAGCGGTGACCGGACGAGGTTTCACGGTAAGCGGTCAAACGACTTCTGCCGGGCCGATCACGACGGGCGATCCGGTGTTTCGCACGGTTGAATAGGTGTGCCTACGCTGTTTCTCGACCCCAACGGAACTGTGAGGGGGCGCAATGGACGCCAGTATCGGTGGCGGCGCTGTCGTCGGCTCGGACATGAACACTCCGGGCCGCCAGAGTCACCCCGTGCCGCCGGATGCCTGGGAACAGGCGGAGATGCGGGCTGCACTGGCGACACGGGAGATCTCCTCCGTGTACCGGCTGTTGCGCAAGCACGGTGTTTCGCAGCGTCAGATCGCCGCGATGACCGGCCAGTCGCAGTCCGAGGTGTCCGAGATCCTCAAAGGTCGCCAGGTGATGGCGTACGACGTGCTCACCCGCATCGCTGACGGCCTGGGTGTCCCGCGCGGATACATGGGTCTCGCCTATGACGAGGCGACAGCGATAAAGGTCGTCGGCGCTGCCGACGGCCAGCAGGCGGAGGAGGACGAGTCCGTGAAGCGACGGAGGTTCCTCGCGCACGCCGCCCAGGTCACGATGGGTGCGGCGGTGTTCGGTCCGGAATCGGGGACATGGTCGTCGGGACCGGCGAAGACGCCGGCCCCGGGGCGCATCGGCATGACCGACGTCCGCCAGGTGGAAGCCGCGACCAGAGCGCTCCGGTCCCTCGATTACCAGTACGGCGGCGGTTTCTGCCGCGACGCCGTGGTCGCGCAGCTGTCCTGGGGACAGCAGATGCTCGAATCCAACGGCACCGAAATGGTCAAGAACCGGCTGTACGTCGCGCTCGCCGACCTGCACAGCCTGGCGGGCTGGACGTCCTTCGACACCGGCCTCATGGATTCGGCGCGTGGCCACTTCGCGAACGCGCTCGACCTGGCCAAACAGGGTGACAACCATCCGCTCGTGGCCAACGTCCTCTACCGGATGGGCCGCGTCTACCTGCACCAGGACGCCCCGAACGACGCGCTGAAGCTGTTCCAGCTGGGCCAGATCGCCGCCCAGGAATCGGGCTCCGAGCTGGCGGTCGCCGTGCTCTGCGCCAACGAGGCCTGGGCCTACGCGATGATGGGCAACGAGGAACAGGCCACGAAGCTGCTCGGCCGGAGCAAGGACGAATTCGCCCGCGCCGACCTGGCCGAGGCCGAATCCTGGGTCAAGTTCTTCACCGAGACCGACGTCTACGCCATGATCGGCACCGTGCACACCGTGCTCGCCGCGAAGAACGCCGAGCACACCAAGTACGCGATCCCGGCGCTGACCAAGGCCGTCGAGTCCTACGACGACGACATGGCCCGCAGCAAGACGTTCATGCTGAGCGCGCTGGCCACGAACCACCTGCTCGAAGGCGATCTCGATCATGGCGCCAAGGTGGGCTCGAAGGCCGTCGACTGTGCCGAGGGCATCAAGTCGGAGCGGGTGAAGGACCGGATGCGGCCGCTGCAGGTCGAGGCGGAACGCCGCCGGAACAACGCCGACGCCCGTGACCTCGCCGACCGCCTCAACTCCTTCTACGCCGCCTGAGCGGGGACGGTTCACGCCCGGCAAACTGCGTGACGCCCTGGGGCGGACGTGTGAAGTGCTGGGCGTGGCCCCTGAGGGCGCCAGGCTGCTGAGGTTCACCAACAACGCCGTCTACGAGCTGGCGAGCGCGCCGTTCGTCGTCCGGATCGTCGGTTCCACCCTGCTGCGGCACCGCGTCGGCACGGTCGTGCGGGTCGCGCGGCATTTCGAACGGCACGACGTGCCGGCCATCCGCCTGATCCCCGGTGTCGACCAGCCGATGCCGGTCGGCGAGCACCTCGTGACGGTCTGGTGGAAGGTGCCCGGGACCGGCCGTAAGGCGAGGTCGGCCGACCTCGCCGCGCTGCTGCGCCGGGTCCACGCGCTCGAACCGCCCGAGGGACTGGCCGCCTGGGCGCCGTTCGCCGCGGTCCGCGCCCGGGTCTCGGACGCCGAGGAACTGGCCGAGGGCGACCGGCGGTTCCTGCTCGAACGCTGCGCCGAGGTCGAAGCCGCCCTCGCGACACTCGACTTCCCCCTGCCCAGGGGCCTCGTCCACGGCGACGCGCACACCGGGAATGTGATCTCCGGGCCGGGCGGTCCGGTGCTGTGTGATTTCGATTCGTCCTGTGTCGGGCCGCCGGAATGGGATCTCACGCCGCTCGCCGTCGGCCATGAACGGTTCGGTGATCCACCCGCCCGCTATCGCGTGTTCGCCGAGCGGTACGGATTCGACGTGACCACTTGGTCCGGATTCCCGGTGTTGCGCGCCATCCGTGAACTGAAGCTCACGACGAGTGTTCTCCCGATTCTCCGCAGTCACCCCGGCGTACGGGATGAGCTGCGAAAACGATTGGACGATCTCCGGAACGGACATACCGGCGCACACTGGAACCGGTATCGGTGACTCACCCGGAACATCCATCTGCACGTGCATTCGCCGACGCCGAATGACCGTTCGTCGCTTGCTCGAATTCACCGATCAATCGGTGACGAATTCGCCCGGGCTAATCACTTCTATTGGATCAGCACTCCCCCAAATGTGCAACTTGCAGCTACGCTCCGTTATTTAACGTGCTGAGTTCACCTTGTCGTTGGCACACCGATCGATACCGCCGGCTCAGGGCTGGTCCAAACGCCTACGCAGAGCGTCGGCCTCCGGGCGGCCGAGGCCGACGAAAATCGGCAAAGCCTGGTCGTAGAGACGCCGCGCCTCGTCCTGGTTCCCCTCCGCCTCGGCGATCTCGCCGAACGCGGTGAGCGCCCTGGCCACCTCGAACCTCGATCCGCGCGCCTCCATGGTGACGCGGGCGGGTCCGAGTTCGTCCCGCGCCGCCGCGAGCTCCCCGGTGACGGTGAGGGCCCGGGCGAGTTCGATCCGGGCGCGGGCCACGTTGTAGTCGTCGCCTTCGAGGACGTCGCGAGCTCGGGTGAGGTCGGCGATCGCGGCCTCGGCCTGGCCGGCGCGGACGCGGGTCGCGCCGAGGTTGATCAGCGCCAGCCCGATGTCGTGCCGCCGCTCCTGCCGCTCGCTGAGCAGATGGTCCTCGGTGAACCACTCGATCGCGTCGTCGAGCCTGCCCTGCTGGAGCGCGACCAGGCCGAGCCCTTCCACCGACCGGATCTCGACGACGCCGTTGCCCGCCGTCCGCGCGGCTTCGCGCCCCGCCGTGTAGTGCCCGACGGCTTCGTCGTAGCGGCCCGTGCCGCGGCAGGCGGCGCCGCTGCGGTTGTGCATCAGCGCCTCCGCGGACGCGTCGCCCCAGGTCCGCGCGCAGCGCACACCCGCCTGGCTCACCCGCAGGAAGTCCGGATAGTGCTTGCGCAGCAGGAAAAGCGGCCACATCGCGGCGGCGAGCTGCCAGCCGAGCTCGGGCAGCTGCCACGTTTCGGCGGCTTCGATGGCGGCGATGAGGTTCTCGCGCTCCAGTTCGAGCCAGGCGAGTTCCTCGTCGGGCGAGCCGAACGAGAGCGGCGACGGTGGCCGGTACTCGTAGCGGTACGGGATCGGCTCCTGATCGGGGACGGTCAGGTTCGTGGTCGCGGAGGCGGTGAGGAGGTACCACTCGAGCATCCGGCGCAGGGCGATGTCGCGGTCGTACTCGTTGCCCGCCGTCTTCTCCTTGGCGTGCAGCCGCGCGAGATCGTGGAAGGTGTACCGGTCGTCGCCGCGGTCGATCAGCAGTCCGACGTCGACCAGCTGGCCCAGCAGGTCTTCGGCGACCTCGGGGCGGACGGCGATCGACGCGGCCGCCACGCCGACGCCGAAGTCGGGGCCGGGATGGAGCCCGAGCGCCGCGTACAGCGCGGCCGCGTCCGAGGGGAGTTCGTCGTAGGACAGGTTGAAGCTGGCTTCCACCGATTGCGCCTCTTTCGTCGAGAGCGTGGCCAGTCGACGATATTCCTTCCCCAGCTCGGTGGCGATCTTCTCCAGCGACATTTTCGGGCGTCCCGCGAGCTTGGCGCTGATCGTGGTGAGCGCGATCGGCAGGCCGCCGCACAGCTCGGCGATGACCCGCGCCTGCTCGGCCTCGGCGCCGACCCGCTCGGCGCCGACGGCGCGCTCCAGCAGTTCGGCGCTGTGGGCGGAACCGAAGGGGGACAGTTCGACCAGCTTCGCGCGACGCTCGGTCTGGAGCCTGCCCAGCGGGCGCCTCGAAGTCACGATCACCAGGCTCGCCCCATCGGCGGGCAGCAGCGGCAGCACCTGATCGGTTGAAGCCGCGTTGTCGAGCAGCACGAGCAGCGGCCGCTCGGCGGTCGTCGTCCGGTAGAGGGCGGTGAGCTCCTCGACGTCCGCGGGCAGCCCCTGCGGCGGGACCCCCAGCGCGCGGAGGAACCGGCCGAGCGCTTCGCTCACCGACAGCGGGCCGTTGGTGCTGAACCCGCCGAGGTCCGCCCAGAGGTGCCCGTCCGGGAACCGGTCGGCGAGGCGACGGGCCCACGCGGTGGCCAGTGCCGTCTTCCCGATCCCGCCCTGACCGTTGATCAGGTGCACGGACGGCCCGTCGATGTCGCGCTGGTTCAGCAGCTTTTCGAGCTTGGCGAGGTCGTCCGAGCGGTTGGTGAAATGCGCGGGCACGGGCGGAAGCTGCCGGGGCCCCGAACTCACCTGCCCGGTGAGCCGGACCGCCGATCGCTGGCGCGGTACCTGCGGAGTGCTGATTTCGCTGTCACCCGGTAACGGGCCGCCCATTTACCATCCCCTCATCGGGTTAACCCCAGCGATCGCGTAGAGCATCCCGGTGCGGGTACGGAGAGGACAGCGAAACCGGCCAAATGCGGCCGGATGGAGCAAGGCGTGTAACAGGTCGAAAAGATCTTCGACGCGATGTCGAGACCGGCGTGACGGTTCCGTCCCCGGGGCGAGATCGCGGCCGACGTGGCCGCTCGTACCGGGAGGAACGAAGTGATGCGCAAGCTCATCGTCCAGCAGTGGGTCACCGTCGACAACATCGTCGCGGAGGAGGACGGCGGACTCGGTTTCGTGTCGGGGGAGCCCTTCTCCGAGAAGACCGAGCCCGCGTTCATGGAGAGCGTGATGGGGCTCGTCGATTCGGTCGACACGATGATCCTCGGCGCGAACACCTACGCCATGGCCAAGGACTACTGGCCCTACGCCGAAGAGCAGGGCGAATACGGCGCGAAGGTCAACGCCCTCACCAAGTTCGTCGCGTCGTCGAAGCTGGAGAAGGCTCCCTGGGGCGACTTCCCCGAAGCGACCGTGACCACCGACGCGGTCGCCACCGTCCGGGAACTCAAGCAGCGGAGCGGCAAGGACCTGTGGCTGTGGGGAAGCCTGACGCTCATGCGATCCCTGCTCGACGCCGGTCTCGTCGACGAGATCCGGATGATGGTCAGCCCCGTGTCGCTCGGCAAGGGGACGCGCCTTTTCGACGACCGGCGGAACCTGAAGCCGATCGAGGCCACCGCTTTCCGCGACGGCGTGGTGATCCAGCGGTACGCGGTCGAGCGCTAGCTCGTCGGGACGACCGGGGCTCGCGTGAGGACGACGGCGAATCCGAACGCGAGCCCCATCACGGTCAGTTCCAGCGTCGCCCACGCGGCCAGCGCCGTGCGGTTGTGCCGGATGATCTGCGGCATCAGCTTCCACCGCGTGTACGCGCCGAGGCCCGCGATCACGCCGGTGCACAGCAGCTTGAGCAGCACCAGCTGTCCGTACGGCGTGGTGAAGACGCCTTCCCAGAAGCCGAGCGACGGGTTGAGCGAGATCTCGATCAGCCCGTTGAACAGGCCGGTCGCCGCGCCGAGGATCAGGCACAGCGTCGCCAGTTTCGAGAACCGCGGCAGCGCGTGCGCCAGCAGTGTCCGGTTCCCGACGAGCAGCACCGCCATCGCGCCGAGCCCGCCGGTCCAGGCGACGGCGCTCATCACGTGCAGTTCCATCGAGATCATCGTGTAGTCGTGGTAGTTCCAGTTCGACGCGTGCCCGGTGACCGGCAGCGGCAGCAGCGCGAACAGGCCCAGCCCGACGCGGACCTCGGCGGGCACCTTCTCGCCGTGCTTCAGCGAGAGGATGCCGAGTCCCGCGTGCAGCAGGGCCAGCACCGCGACGATCAGCAGCGCCTTCCCGGCGCCGACGTCGGCGATGTAGCCGCCGACGTCCGACATCGACAGCGTGCTGGAACCCGGCCGGTATTCGGCGGTCTGCAGGATCAGCGTGACGAGCGCCGTGGTCGCCCAGACCAGCGCGGCCGCGACGCTCGCCGGCCGCGCGATCCGCATGATCGGCTCGGAGAGCTTCGGCCGGTCGTAGCCGACCAGCACCGAAAGCAGCGCCAGCCCGATCGTGGCGACCGCCGAGATGTCCAGCAGGACCCGCACGAGCGGGATGGAGACCGAGACCACCTCGCTGACCTGCGCGACCCCGGGGACCGGGGCGGTGGCCGTCAGCGCGACGCCGATCAGGGCGCCGACGATGCCCGCCGTCACCACGCAGAACAGCACGGCGACGCGGGCGCGCGAGGTGGTCTCGGCCTGTGTCATGACCCGCTCTTCTCCTTGTCGCCCGCGCCGGTGCGCAACGCGACGGTCAGTCCGACGGCGAGCAGCACGACGGCGCCCGCGATCCACACCCAGATCGGCACGCCGGACGAGCCTTCGCCGCCGGTCGCCGGGGTGGTCTCGGCCTGGCCCGCGTTACCGCGCGCGGCGTCGGCGCTCGCCGGGGTGCCGGTGCCTGCGGCGGTGAGGGTGAACGGCACCTCACCGGTCACCGCGTGCCCGTCCGCGGACAGGATCCGGTAGCCGATCTTGTACTCGCCCGCCGGGCCGAGCGGCCGCAGCGGGACGCTCACGGCGCTGTCGCGGACCTCGACCTGGCCCTCGGCCCACTGGCCGCCGCCCGGTCCGGTGACCGCGATCTGGTTGACGTTCGCGTTCTGCACGTACTGGTCGAACGTGAGCGTGATCTTCGCGGGCCCGGCGGCGATCGAAGCGCCCTTCGCCGGGTCCGAGGAGATCAGGACGTTGTGCGCCAGCGCCGGGGTGGCGGTGGCGAGCCACGCCACCCCGGTGATCGCCAGCGCGACGATCGCTTTGCGCATTTACTCGGTTCCCTCGGTGTTGCCGTTCTTGGCGGAAGCGGTGGCCCGGCGAGCGCGCAGGGTGGCACCGGCGCCGACGCCGAGACCGAGCGCGCCGACGACGAGGCCGGCGCCGCCGAGCCAGCGGGCGGTGCTGTCGGACGACGAAGAAGCGTGGGCTTCCTCGGAAGTGGCCTTCGCGTCGGTGCCGTGGCCGCCGCCGTGACCGTCACCGCTCTTCTCGGCGAGCTTCACGCTCGGCGCGGGGTGCTCGGGCTCCTCGCCGGAGGCCGGGGTCGGCTGGTTCCACTCGACGACCTTGCCGTTCTCGTAGGTCTGCGTGGCCGGGAACTCGATCGCGTCGACGTTGGTCGGGAACTGGCCCGCGCTGATCTGGAACTCCTGGAACTCGGTCGAACCGGCGGCGATCTTGGTGCCGGGCTCCGCGGTCCAGGAGACCTTGGTGACGGCCTCGGTGATCTGCGTACCGGACGCGGTGGTCACCGGGGCGGGCAGCTTCGACTTGACGACCTCGGCCTTCCAGCCGGGGATCGGCTTGGTGCGGACCGAGCTGAGGGCGTACTCGGGCTTGAGGGTGACCTCGACCTTGATGGTGCCGGCGTCCTTCTCCTCGTTCGGGACACGGAAGAAGATCGACCCGTAGCCGCCCTTTTCGGGCTGGGGGCCGTAGACGTTGGCGCTGACGTGGGCCGAGGCGACCCCGGCCGAGAGCAGACCGGCGGCGCCGATGGCGGCGGCGAGGACACCGGCGCGCTTGAAGACGTGCTTGGACACGGAAACTCCTGAACATGATCGAGACGGCGGGTTCGGGGACCTCGCCGGATTACGGGGGATTCGAGCTGGGGTTCAGGAGAACAGCGGCGGGCCGCGCCTGCCGTGGACCCGGCGGAGGTCCACGCGGACGAGGTGACCGGGGCCCGCCGGACGGGCGAGCACCGGGGACGCCGTCCCGGCGGGAACCGGGAGGGCGCCGAGGATGAACGGGACCAGCGAGCGCAGGCAGGCGAGGACGCCGAGCAGCAGTCCGTCGGCCTTGGCCAGCAGCAACGCGGTGACCAGCGTGGCGACGACGTGCGCGGCGGTCATCGCGAGTCCGCCCGAAGCGGGCGCGGGTTCGTCGTGCCTGAGTTCGTGGCTGCTCAGCGAGCTGAGCACGAGGTGCATGACGATCTGACCGGCGCCGAGGTCGACGATCGTGGCCATCGGGCCGCGGGCCTTCGCGGCGAGCGCGGCCGCGTTCCAGCCGATCAACACGGTGAGCAACAACGTCATCGCCGTATCGGGTACTTCACCGTCCCCGATCACGTGAGCTGTCACGGCGAGCGCCGCGGAGCTCACACCGAGCAAACCACCACGTACGGCGCGTAGCGCGCTTCGGTGATGGCTGCCCTTACTCACGGGTGAAGAGTATTAGACGTCCGGCCGGGCAGTCGACGTCCTCCCGGCTGTTGAGCAGTGAAAAAGACACCGTCGGGTCGGCGCGTGCGTTTGCCCGATTGGGCCGAATGGGGAACGTTTGCAGGACACAAGGCGGTAAACAGGGGTTTGACCGCGACCGTAGTGGGTAGTCAGGCTCCCGATACAGCTACTCCGAATGGGTGAGGAGTCTCACCCAGAGGCGGCGGGAGAACCAGCACGCGATGAATCTCTTCGAGTACATCTCGGATCGGTGGGACAGACTCGCCCTCCAGGGGCTCCTCCACGTCAGCGCGGTCGTGCAGTGCACGATCCTGGCCGCCGTGCTCGGCGTGGTGATCGGCGTCGCCGTCTACCGCAGCCCGATCGGGTCGGCCGTGGCCACGGCGCTGGCGAGCACGATCCTCACCGTTCCCTCCTTCGCCCTCCTAGGGCTCCTCATCCCGGTGTTCGGCCTCGGCGCGAACACCACCGTCATCGCGCTCGTGCTCTACGCGCTCCTGCCGATCGTGCGGAACACGATCGTCGGGCTGAGCGGCGTGGATCCGGCGGTCAGCGACGCGGCGCGCGGGATCGGTATGAGCCGGTTCGGCGTGCTGACCAGGGTGGAGCTGCGGCTCGCCTGGCCCGCGATCCTGGCGGGAATGCGGGTCGCGACGCAGATGCTCATGGGCATCGCGGTCATCGCGGCCTACGCGAAGGGCCCGGGCCTCGGCTCGGAGGTCTTCTCCGGCCTCACCAACGCGGGGAGCACGAACTCCCTCAACCAGGCATTGACCGGAACGCTCGGCGTGGTCGTGCTCGCACTGGTCCTCGACGCCGTTTACGTCCTGATCAACCGTCTGACCGTCTCAAGGGGTGTCCGTGGCTGAGTCGCCTGAAACCGTATCCGGCGTCGAAATCGAGCTGGAGAACGTCACGAAGCGCTACGCCGGCACCCGCGAGCCGGCTGTCGACGACTTCTCGATGGTGGTGCCCGCGGGCAAGATCGTGGTCTTCGTCGGCCCGTCGGGCTGCGGCAAGACCACCACCATGCGGATGATCAACCGGCTGATCGAGCCGACGTCGGGCCGCATCACCATCGGCGGCGACGACGCGCTGAAGCTCGACGTCGACACCCTGCGCCGCCGCATCGGCTACGCGATCCAGCAGGCGGGGCTGTTCCCGCACTTCACCGTCGCGCAGAACATCGCGGTGGTCCCCGGGCTGCTCGGCTGGGAGAAGAAGAAGGTCGACGACCGGGTCGAGGAGATGATGGACCTGGTCGGGCTGGACCCGGCCGACTTCCGCGACCGCTTCCCGCGTCAGCTGTCCGGCGGACAGCAGCAGCGCGTCGGCGTCGCGCGGGCGCTCGCGGCGGACCCGCCGGTGCTGCTGATGGACGAGCCGTTCGGCGCGGTCGACCCGATCACCCGCGGCAACCTGCAGGACGAACTGCTGCGCCTGCAGACCGACCTGAAGAAGACGATCGTCTTCGTCACCCACGACTTCGACGAGGCCGTGAAGCTCGGCGACAAGATCGCGGTGCTCGGCAACCAGTCGAGGATCCTCCAGTACGACACCCCGGACGCGATCCTCGCGAACCCGGCCGACGACACGGTCGCCGGTTTCGTCGGCGCCGGAGCCTCGCTCAAGCAGCTGACACTGCTGCGGGTCCGCGACGTCGAGCTGAAGCAGGACGCCCTGACCGCGACGGTCAGCGAATCGCCGTCGGACGTCCGCGAGAAGCTGACCCAGCAGCGCAAGCACTTCGTGCTGGTGCTCGACCAGCGCCGTCGGCCGATGCGGTGGGTGCACGTCCGCGAGCTGACCTCGGCGTCGTCGCTGGCCACCGCGGGCAAGCCGCTGCGTGACTCGGTCAGCACGCAGTCGACGTTGCAGGACGCGCTCGAAGCCATGCTCGCCGAGGGCGGCAGCGTCCCGGTGACCGGCGCCCGCGGCGAATACGCCGGGACGATCGAGCTCGACACCGTCATCTCGACGATCCAGCAGCTGCGCGAGGAGCACTCCGACGACAACCCGGCGGAAGGTGTGACCGCATGACGGCCGTCGATACCGGGTTCACCACCGAGTCCTCGTCGAGAGGCGCCGAACGGGTCCGGCTGTTCGCCCAGCCCGCGGCGGTCCTGTTGATCGTCGCCGGCGTGCTGATCTGGGTCTTCACCAGCGACCTGACCACGACGGAGAAGGAGACGCTCAACGCCCCCGGGCTGTTCACCGCGTTGCGCGACCACCTGGCGATGACCGTCGTGGTCACCGCGATCGTGGTGGTCGTGGCGGTGCCGCTCGGCGTGCTCGTCACCCGGCCCTGGGCGAAATGGGCGGCGCCGGTCTTCCTGGCGGTCGCGAACATCGGCCAGGCCGCGCCCGCGCTCGGTGTGCTGGTGCTGTGGTTCATCGTCACCGGCGCGACCGGCGGGCTGTGGGTCGCGGCGCTGCCGCTGGCGTTCTACTCGCTGCTTCCGGTGCTGCGGAACACGATGGTCGGCCTGCAGCAGGTCGATCCGTCGCTGATCGACGCGGGCCGCGGCATCGGCATGTCGGCCTCCGGTGTGCTGTGGCGGGTCGAGCTCCCGCTGGCTGTCCCGCTGATCCTGGCGGGCCTGCGGACCTCGCTGGTGCTGGCGGTCGGCACGGCGACGTTCGGCATGTTCGTCAACGCCGGCGGTTTCGGCCTGCTCATCGACACCGGCTACAAGCTCAACCTGACGAAGGTGCTGATCACCGGCTCGGTGCTCGCCGTCGCACTGGCGCTGCTGGTGGACTGGCTCGGCGCGGTGGCGGAACAGTTCTTCGGACCGAAGGGACTGCGCTGACATGCGACTGAAAGCGATCCTGGGCGCGGTCCTGTTGTGCGGCACGCTTTCCGCGTGCGGACTCGAGGTCAACACCGCGCTGCCGTACAAGATCGAACCCGGTTCGATCAAGCCCATCGAATCCCTCAAGGGCGTCAAGGTGACGGTGGGGTCGAAGGACTTCACCGAGAACATCATCCTGGGCTACATGGCCGAGATGGCGCTTTCCGCGGCGGGCGCGGACGTCGTCGACCTGACCGACATCAAGGGTTCGAACTCGTCGCGGCAGGCGCTGCTCGCCGGCCAGACCGACGTCACCTGGGAGTACACCGGCACCGGCTGGATCAACTACCAGGGCAACGAACTCCCCGTCCCCGGCGGGGAACAGGCCCAGTACGAAGCCACGAAGACGGCCGATGAGAAGAAGTTCGGCGTCACCTGGCTGAACTACTCGCCGCTCAACGACCAGTACGCCTTCGCGGTCACCGAGGCCTACGGCGCGGCGAACAACCTGAAGACGACGTCGGACCTGGCGGAGTTCCTGAAGCGGAAGCCGGATCAGAACGTGTTCTGCCTGGAGACCGAATTCACCAGCCGCCAGGACGGATTCCCGGCCGCCGTGCGGGCGTACGGGTTCCAGAACCCGGTGATCAAGAACTTCGGCATCGGCACGATCTACTCGGCCGTGGCGAGCGGGACCTGCCCGATCGGCGAGATCTTCACGACCGACGGCCGGATCGCCGGACTCAACCTGCGCGTCCTCGAAGACGACAAGAAGGCGTTCCCGCAGTACAACGCCGTCCCCACGTTGCGCACGGACTTCCTCAACCAGCACCCGGAACTCCGCGGGCCGCTGGAAGCCGTCGGCGCGGCGCTGGACAACAAGCAGATGATCGAACTGTGCAAGCAGGTCGACGTCGACGGTCGTGACCAGGGCGAGGTCGCCTACGAGTGGATGAAGAAGAAGGGCTTTATCTCTTAGCCCCAGGTGTGTCATGAAAGGGTCGTTCAGGACGTTTTTCGTCCTGAACGACCCTTTCATGACATCCGGGTAAGGCTCAGATACCCAGCCGGTGCAGCAACTTCCCCTCCAGCTGGTCCAGCTCCCCGGCCACGGCCCGGTGCGCCGCCTTCCGCCGCGCGGCGGGCATCCGCTCCGAAGCGCGCACGGTCGCCGAGAGCTGCTCCAGCGTCCCCTGAGTGTCCTTCGCGAAGGCCGCGTCGGCGTCGGTCGCCTTCGCGGACCTCTTCAATTCCGCGAGCCCCTGCGTCAGTCCCGCGATCCGCGCGTGCAGCGCGGCACCCCGTCCGCTGAACTCGCCGAGCTGGTCGACGGCCACGCCGAGCTTCTTCGCCTGATAACGGTCGTATAGCTCTCGAGCGGCGCCCGCCGCTCGAACGGCGTACGGCGCGATCACCGGCAGTACGGCCGGACCGAGCACTTTGGCCACCGCGACGGCGTTTTTCGCCTTCTTCGGGGTGATCCTGCCTTCGCCCTCGACGGCTTTGGCCTTGCGCGCCATGGCACCTCCCACGCTGTGTCACTGACGAACTTACTGGTCCCCGAAGTGGCGGGCATGTCGGCTTGCCGGTCGCCTTCTAGAGTGTTGTCCGTGAGTAACGAGGTGCTACTGGACGCGGGAGCGGTGAGCCGCTGCCGGCGTCGCGTGCACCTGGAACACGACCCGGCGATGCGCGAGGTCCCGCTCGCCCCGCCCGACCCCTCCTCGCAGCAGCGGATCGCCGACGCGTCGGCGCATCGCGACGCGATCGTGCAGCGGCTCATGGACGCGACGGGCCCCGACGCGGGCTGGGTCAAGATCTCCCGCGACCTCCCTGCCGCCGAGCGCGTGCAGCTCACCGAAGAGGCCTTCGCCGCCGAAGCGCGCTACATCTGGGGCGGGCTGCTGCCGGTGGATCGCGCCGGTCACCGGCGTGGCGGCTCCGAACTCCTGGTCCACACCGGTGCCGGCTACGTGCCGGTGCTGGTCGTGCGGCACCGCATCACCGATCGCGGTTCGGGCGCGCCGACGACGGCGATGACCGATCTCGACCCGGCCAACCGGCTGCCGGACCCGGCACGGAAGGTTCGTTCGCAGCCTCGGGACCAGATGCGGCTCGCGCACCTCTACCGGATGCTCGAAGCGCTCGGGAAGCACGAAGGGCACCGCGCCATCGGCGGCGTCATCGGGCTCGACGCGGACGTCGTCGTCTGGCACGACCTGTCCGCGGGCACCTGGCCCGGCGGGAAAAGCGCGCTGACGGAGTACCAGAGCCGCTTCGCCGACAGGCTCGCCATCGCGAGCGCGGCCGCCGAGGGCGAAGAGGCGCTCGCCGAACCTTCCCGTGTCCTGGAATGCCGTCGCTGCCCGTGGTGGCCGACGTGCGAGGTCGTGCTCACCGAAACCCGCGACGTCAGCCTGGTCGTCCGAGGCGAGGACGCGATGGAGCTCCGCCGCGCCGGGGTGTCCACAGTGGACAAGCTGGCCGCGCTCGATCCGGCCGACGAACCGCCGCCGATGAACTGGACCGGCGGCACCTTCGCCGATTCGATCATCCTCGCGCGCGCCTGGCTCGCCGACCTCACGATGGTGCGCAAGGTCGACCGCGTCGAGGTCTCGCGCGGCGACGTCGAGGTCGACGTCGACATGGAGAGCTTCGGGGATTCCGGCGCGTACCTGTGGGGTTCGCTGCTGACCGGCGCCGACATCGGGATGGAGCAGGGCTACCGGGCCTTCGCGACGTGGGAGCCGTTGCCGACCGCGGACGAGGCACGGTCGTTCGCCGAGTTCTGGGCCTGGTTCAAGGAAGTCCGCGAGCGCACGCTCGCCGCGGGCCTGACCTTCCGCGCCTACTGCTACAACGCGCTCGCCGAGAACCGCTGGCTCTTCGGCTCCGCCGACCGGTTCGGCGAGTACCCCGGCGTCCCCGCCAAGGCCGAGATCGCGTCCTTTGTGGACTCCGACGAATGGATCGACCTCTTCCGCAGCGTCACTGACCAGTTCCTCTGCTCGCAAGGCAAGGGGCTCAAGGTGATCGCCCCGGTCGCCGGGTTCGCCTGGCGTGATCCGGAAGCGGGCGGCGAGGCGTCGATGCGCTGGTACCGCGACGCGGTCGGCATGGACGGCGGGATCCCGGACGACGTCCAGCGGGAGCGCCTGCTGCGCTACAACGAGGACGACGTCCTGGCGACGCACGCGCTGCGGACCTGGATGACCGACCACGCGCAGACGGCCGTGCCGTACATGAACGACCTCTGATCCCTCGGTCACCGAGGACCTTGCGATCATGGCCGTTCCTGTGGACACTCGTAGACGAGTACTCGCCTACGAGGAGACAGTGTGAAGCGGCGCAAGGTCGGGAATCTGCTGGCGCTGGCGATCCTGTCCACACTGAACGAGCGGCCCGCGCATCCGTACGAAATGGCCTCGATCCTGAAGAGCCGCGGCAAGGACCGCGACATGGGGATCAAATGGGGCTCGTTCTACACGGTCGTCGGCAACCTGCGGAAACACGGTTTCATCGAGGCCGCCGAAAGCGGCCGCGACGGTGCCCGTCCCGAGCGCACGGTGTACCGCATCACCGACGCCGGCCGTGACGAAATGCTCGACTGGCTGCGAGAGCTGCTCGGTGAACTGGCGCCGGAGGAGCCGACGTTCGTCGCCGGGCTGTCGGTGATGGGATGGCTCGGCCCGGACGAGGTGATCGCCCTGTTGCGCACCCGGTTGGCGGCGCTGGAGGAGGAGATCGCCGCGGAGCGCGAGGGGCTGGCGCGACTGATCGAGGAGGTCCCGCGGCTGGTGCTGCTCGAATCCGAGTACCACCTGGCGATCCGGACGGCGGAGGCCGAGTGGGTCCGCTCGATCCTCGGGGAACTGACTTCCGGCTCGATGCCCGGCCTCGCCGAGTGGCGGGCGCTGTTGGCCGAAAGGGGGAACACCGGCTAGTCGAAAGAAACCCCGGCGAGGTGTTGCAGCACCCCGCCGGGGATGACGATCCCGCAACCGGAACCCGGCCACGAGACGGCATCTTGAGGATAACCGGGCTCCGGGACATCACCCTGGAGAGACCATGTCGAACATCAAAGACAGGAGGCGGTTCAAGCTCGTCCCGGAGATGGGCGGCGCGCTGGCGCGGAATTACGCCCGGCAGCGCGGCACCGGACCGCAGATCGAACTGTGGCGGAAGCAGGCCCGCGAACTCACCGCGGACCTGCCGGAAGACGCGAAGATCCTGGAAGTCGCCTTCGGCCCCGGCTATTTCGCCGTCGAACTGGCGCGGCTCGGGTTCTCGGTCACCGGCCTCGACGTCGCGCCGACGTTCGTCGAGATCGCGAGCGAGTACGCACGGGCCCAAGGCGTCGAGGCAGCGTTTCGCGAAGGCGATGTCGCGGCGATGCCGTTCGACGACGAGTCGTTCGACTTCGTCGTCTGCCAGGCGGCGTTCAAGAACTTCGTCTGGCCGGTGAAGGCGCTCGACGAGATGTACCGCGTCCTGCGTCCCGGCGGTACGGCCGTGGTGCAGGACATGAACCGGGACTCGACCGATGGCGACATCGTGCGCGAGGTCGAGAGCATGAAGCTCGGCAAGCTGGCGGCGCTCGGCGTGCGGCAGGCACTCGGCCAGCTCCGGCGGCGCGCGTACACGCCGGTCGACTTCGGCGGGCTGGTCGCCGAAACGGCGTTCCGGACCTGTGAGGTCACCACCGTGGGCATCGGCCTGGACGTCCGCCTCACCCGTCCGTAAATGTCATGAAAGGGTCGTTCCTGACGAAAAACGTCAGGAACGACCCTTTCATGACATGCGGGAGTTCGGGAGAGCGGGGGGGTGGGGAAGAGTGTTTGATACGGGGTGGAGGTATAGGT
>NZ_JBFBGL010000057.1:0-54874 GCF_040684635.1 Amycolatopsis sp. NPDC089917
ATCTCTTGGCCCGCCGCTCCTTTTATATTTTTCTCGCATCACCTTTTTTTTTTTATTGGTTTTTTATTTAGTTTTTTCGTCCTGAACGACCCTTTCATGACATCCGGGACCGGTACACACAACGAAGAGCCGGGCGCCACCCCCGACGTGGCGCACCGGCTCTTCGCTGTGCGCGGACCATCCCCCGACGATCCGCGCTCCCCGCCCTCCGGAACAAGGCCCCGACCCGTACGCCGGAGGGAGCTGGAGACTGTGTGGTTGTCGTACAACCATCCACGGCCGTCGGCCGTGGATACAAGTTCTTTCACTCTCAAGGACGCCATCTGCGTCGATTTGTTGCCCCGAATGACTCAAAATCGACTGACTGTTACCTGATCGTGACGAACCTGCGGGCTTCCGGGTCCGTACTACCCGAAAACGGGGGGTGACAAACCTTACCGGGACAGATCTGGTACTCGCGTACCAAAGTAGTTCATACTGGTACGCGTGTCCCAGTCTGTGTCCGCTTCCGCCGAGAGCCACCGCACCTCCCTCGCCGACTACCGCGCCGCGCTGACCGCGCCCGGATCCCGCGGGGCGGTGATCGCGTCGCTGCTCGCCCGCCTGCCGATCGCGATGATCGGCATCTCCGCGCTGCTCTACGTCCAGCGTGAGACGGGCTCCTTCGCCTCGGCCGGGCTGGTGTCGGCCGGGTCGCTGGTGGGCGTCTCCGTCGGCGCCGTCGTGCAGGGACGGCTCATCGACCGCTTCGGCCCGACACGGCCGCTGCTGGTCACCACGATGCTCTTCGCGCTGGCGATGACCGGCCTGGTGTTCGCGATCGAGGCGCACTCGCCGACGCTCGTGCTGGTCCCGCTCGCCTTCGGCACCGGGATCACGGAACCGATGGTCGGTTCGGCCTCGCGGGCGCTGTGGACACGCCTGCTGCCCGCCGGGCCGACGCGGAACGCCGCGTTCTCCTACGAGGCGATCAGCATGGAGGTCTTCTTCATCCTCGGTCCCGGGTTCGCCGGGCTGCTGATCGCCGCGCCGTGGGCGGGCACCGGCATCGTGACCGGTTCGCTGACGATGATCGCGGGCGCGGTGTTCTTCGCGCTGAGCCCGACGGTGCGGGCCTGGGGACCGGCGCCGTCGTCGGGCGGGAAACTGCTCGGCGCGCTGGCCAGTCCCGGGATGCGCACGCTCGCGCTCGCCGCGCTGGGCTTCGGCGCCGTGATCGGGTTCGTCGAGGTCGCCGTCCCGGCGGCCGCCACCGAAGCCGGGAACACCTCGATCGGCGGGCTGCTGCTGTCGGCCTGGTCGGTCAGCTCGGTCGCGTTCGGTGTCGCGTACAGCCTGCGGCCGTGGCCTCGTCAGATGGGCCTGCGGCTGCCGGTGCTGCTGGCCGGGTTCGGAGCGCTGGTGGCGCTGCTCGCGCTGCCGGGGTCGCTCTGGGGCCTCGCGCTCGCCATGCTCGCCGCGGGCGCGCTGATCACGCCGCAGTCGACGACGCATTCGGCGGCCATCGAGATCGCCGCGCCGAAGGGCACGGCGGCCGAAGCGTTCGGCTGGGTGCTCACCGCGGTGACCCTCGGGCTCGCGTTCGGGCAGTCGATCAGCGGGTACCTCGTCGAGCACGCGGGGCACGAAGCGGCGTTCCTCGCCGCCGGCGCCGTCGGGTTCGCGCTCGCCGCGGTGGTGTGGCTGCTGCGCGGCACCTTCCGCCCGCAGCCGTCCGGAGCCGTCGTCGAAGCCTCCGAACTTGTCGGTGCCGCCCGCTAACTTGCGGGCATGGACCTGACTGCCGCCACCCGCTCCCTCTCGTCCGCCGTTTCCGCCGCCGCCCGGCTGCTTTCGCCCCGTTCCGGCCTGCTCCTGCGCGCGGGGCGGGACGGCCTGACCGTCGGCGGGAACGACAGCGAACGCGCCGTCCGCCTGACCTGTGACGCCGTCACCCACACCGACGGCGAGGTCCTCGTCCCGGCCGGGCCGCTCGCGGAAACGTTGCGCATGCTCGAAGACGATCGGGTGCGCCTGGTCGTCGAGGGATCACGGCTGGCCGTGCGCGTGGAGGGCGGCCGGTTCGCGCTGCCGTTGCTGAGCCGCGAACTGCTGCTCCAGGAGATGCCGCCCAAGGTGTCCGAAGTGGACGGTGCCGCGCTGGCGACGGCGTTGCGGACGGTCGCGGGCACGGCGGCCAAGGACGACGCGCTGCCGATGTTCACCGGCGTCCGCGTGCAGAGCTTCAGCCGTGAGCTGCGGCTGACGGCGTCCGACCGGTACCGCATGGCCGTCGCCACGCTTCCGCTGCGCGGCGAGGGCGAGCCGGTCGACGCGCTCGTCCCGGCCGGCCTGCTCGCCGAGACGGCGAAGCAGGCGCGCGGCGTCGTCGGCCTGCACGGCGACGGGACCCGCTTCGGGCTGAGCTGGGAAAGCGTCACCGTCACCACGGCCGTGCTGGACGCGGGATTCCTGTCGGAGAAGCTGATCGAATCGTCCACTGTGGACACGACGGTCGAGGTCGCCGCCGACTCGCTGGCCGCCGCCGTGCGCCGCGTGGGCGTCTACGCGGACGAGCGCCGGGTGCTGACGCTGGAGGTCGGCGACTCGCAACTGCGGCTGGCCAGTTCGAAGCAGGACACCGGGGAGGCCGAGGAGACCCTGAAGGCCGACGTCTCCGGCGGCCGGACGTCGCCCTCGTTCCAGGCGCGTTACCTGCTGGACGCGCTACAGGGGTTCGCCGGGGAACGGGTGCGGCTCGACATCCAGCCCGGGATGCGGGCCTGCGTCATCCGCGCGGTCGAGCCGGGCGACGTGGAGCTGACGTACTACGTGATGCCGATGCTCCCGCGCTGACACCGGTCTCGTGAGCGGCCAGGACGGTTATCAAGGGGGTCGTGTTCGGGCAAGAGGGGCGATCACGCGAGATCCGTCTCTGATCACGCGAGTCGCGTCTTCGCGCACCCTGGGCTCAGACACGACGCCACCTTCGCCTTGAGAACCGTCCTAGCCACCACGGGGAGTCAGACGGAAGCGGCCTTCACGGCAGCCTCGATCTCGGCGAACGAAGGGTTCACCATCGCCGTCGAGCCCACGAAGACCGTCGGCACGACCTCGTTCCCGTCCGCCACCGAGCGCACTCGCGCCGCCGCGTCCGGGTCCTCCCAGATGTTGACCCGTTTCACCGTGAAACCGCTCTTCGACAGCGGCCGCTCCAGCGCGGCGCAGAACCCGCATCCGGGGCGCCAGTAGAACTCGACCTCGACGTCACTCATTCGCCGTCCTCCGACCTCAGGTACTCCAACTGTGCCTGCACACTCCACTCGGCGGGCGCCCACAAGGCCTTGTCGACGTCGGCGTAGACGACTTCGACGACCTGGCGCGGGGTGGCGTCCGCACCGAGTTTCTCCAAGGCCGAACGTACCTGGTCCAGCCGTTCTTCCCGGTGCGCCAGGTATTCGCGCGCGGTCGCGGCGAGGTCGGGCAGTTCCGGGCCGTGCCCGGGCAGACCGGTGGTGCCTTCGGGCAGTTCGATGAGCTTGCGCAGCGAGCGCAGGTAGTCGCCGAGGTCGTGCAGCACGGTGGTGCCGCGGCCGAGGATGGTGTCGCCGGTCAGGATCTGCCCGTCGGACACCAGGCAGATCGAGTCGCCGGTGTGCCCGGGCGTGTGCAGCACCGAGAGCCGCAGGCCCGCCGCCTCGATCACCTCACCGTCCACAAGGGACTTCCCGCCGATGCACAGCGCTTCGTCGAACGCCCGCACCGGAGCGCCGACGCGCTCGGCGAACCAGGGCGCGCCCTCGGCGTGGTCCGGATGGTGGTGGGTCAGGACGATCAGCTCGACGTCGCCGGTTTCCGCCAGCAGGGTCAGGTGTTCGATGTCCTCGTGCCCGGGGTCGACGACCACGGAGCCGGACGCGCCCGCCCCGCGCAGCACCCAGGAATTGGTGCCCTCCAACGTCATCGACGACGGGTTGTTCTCCAGCAGCACGGAGGCCGTCGGCGTCACCTGCCGCAGCACGCCGTACGCGGGGGCGCTCATGCCGGGTCCATGACGACGCGGACCTTGTCACCTTCGCGCACCAGCGTCGGCATGATCTTCACGATCTCGCGTTCGACGGCCCGCGCCGCGGCGGCCGAGTCGAACCCGCCCAGTTCGGCGAGGGTGATCCAGGTCGGTGGCATGAGCATGCGGCGCCCTTCCTTGGCGTCGGCGATGGCCTCTTCCGGCCGCTGCCAGCCGGTGCTGACGGCCTCGGAGGTGGCGCTGTCCGCCTCCTGCCCCTCGGGCAGCACGGCGACGAAGAAGCAGGTGTCGTAGCGGCGCGGTTCCTGCGGCGGGGTGAGCCAGTTCGCCCACGGGCGCAGGAGATCCGCGCGCAGCGTCAGGCCGTTCGCTTCGAGGAACGCGGCGAGGGAGAGTTCGCGGGAGACCAGCTTTCCGCGGGCTTCCTGGTACGGCGTCGTGTCGGTGACGACGGCGTCCCCGGTGCTCGCGAGCAGCACGCCGGACTCCTCGAACGTCTCCCGCACGGCCGCGCACACCAGGGCGCGGGCGAGCGATTCCTCGCAGCCGAAGCGTTCCGCCCACCACGCGGGCTCCGGGCCCGTCCAGCTCACCGAAGCGTCGACATCGCGGGAATCCACGCCGCCGCCGGGGAAGACGGTCATCCCGCCCGCGAACGGCATGCCCTTCACGCGATGCTGCAGGAAGACCTCGACGCCTTGCGCGCCGTCGCGGAGGAGGATCACGGTCGCCGCGTCCTTGGGCGTCACCGGCTCGCCGTCGGCGTTGGCCCGGGTGCCCACCCCGGCCCCCACCGGGATGTCGAATGTCAGTTCTTCAGCCACACCCGCACGTTAACATCGCAATTCGTCCTCTAGTTGCGATAGTTGCGCGTGCAACCACCGCATCCAGAGGACGAATTGCGTGGGGCTTGCTAGGACCAGCTGGAACCGCTACTGCGCGAAGCACCGTTCAGCCGGATCTTCGCCGCTTCGGCGCGCTCCCGTTCGGCGAGCTCGGCGTGCAGCTCGCGCAGGAGAGCGCGGTCGCGCTCGCTCAGGCTGGGGTCGTCGAGGTCGAGAGCGGGCAGCTCGACGACCTCGTGCATGCTCGGCTTGCCCGAGGCGATCTCACGGCCCTTCTCAGGGTCCTCCTTGAGCGCCTGGCGCAGCTGGGCCACCTCGGCCGGGGTCAGGTCGGCCGTGCGCTCGGCACGGGTCTCCGCCCGCGACTTGCGCGGCGGCGCCTGCTCCGGCGAGGACACGGGCGAAGACGGCGAAGGCGTGGCCGCCTGCTGCACGATCGGCACCACCGGCGCGATCGGCTCGACCGGTTCGTGGCCGCCGCTGCCGACCGGCCGCAGCCCGTGCCTGCTCGGCTGCTCCTTGACCGGCTCGGGAGCCGGAGCGGGAGCGGGCGGCGGGGTCATCGGCTCGGACCGAAAGTCACTGGAGTGGGTGCTCCCCGTGACCCAGACCGGGCTCGCGGCCGAAGAGGCGGCCTGGTGGTACGCGGACCGCGCGACACCGGGTCCCGCGACCTCGACGACCGAGCGGATGCCCGCGCGGCGAAGCGCGGTGTCCACCCGGAACGCGACCGCGGGCGGGTTGCCCTCGGGACCGATCTCGACCAGGACCACGCGCTGCGGCAGCGCGCCGGGCACGCTGCCGGCGGGCGTGTTCCGCCACACCGCGTGCACCGACCGGACGTCCGGCAGCACCTGCAGGGTGCGGTCGAGCGCCTCGGCGAGGCCGAATTCGGGCTGGTTCTCGCCGGTGAACCGGTGCGTGAGCACCGACTCGTCCTCCTCGACGAGCAGGTCGTTCGCCAAGGTGGCGTCGGACCGGCTCATTTCGAGGACGAGCGCGAGCTCACGCTGTTCGGACGAGCTCACCGGGATCTTCCCCGCGATCAGGGTTCCGGTGGTGAGCTCCACCGCTTCGTCGATGTGCGCACGCGCGATCAGCTCACGCGCTTCGGTCAAAGCACTGTCGTCGATTCGACCCGCCAGGGCCAGTAACAGGTTGTGCAGGCGCAGGGGCACCGAGAACCCGTCCATGGGCGGGCCGTCGTGGACCTCCACCATTGCTCTGCTCCCTCCCGGCTCGCCTGGTGGTGCGAGCGTTAAGCGGCGACCAGCCGACTTCCGGTGTCCACCGCGCCCACACAGACCAGCTCGGAGTTGGCGAGCGCGGTGCGGTGATAGCCGGTGAGGTCGATGCTCGGCGGGAGAACCTCGACGCCGGGCTCCTCGTCACCCAGCACGCGCAGGACGCGCTGCAGTTCGCCGGTCAGCCTCGGCAGACCGTTCGTCGCCGTGACCAGGAGGACTCGTTTCGCCCCACCCTCGCCGACCACACCGAGGTGTCGCCAGCTTTGCCGCACTTCACCCACATCCGGCCGTCCTCGCAACGTCGCGTGGATCAATACGGACACAGAGTCGACGGAGTTCACCCATTCGGGCGCACTCTGCGTGAATGTGTACCTGGTCTCGGTGACGTCGTCTACCCCCAGGGTGGAACTCACCTGATGCCAGTCGGCTCCGTGAGGAATGAGCCCGGCGACTAGCAGGCGATACTCGGTTTGATCCAGGTCGATCCTGTGCTTAAGCAAAGACCTGGGCAGGGTCCGCGCGAGCGTGCCCATCGCGCCCTCGCCCAGCCAGTCGCGGAACCGCCACAGGAGCTGGTCCGGCAGGCGCCCCGCCAGCCGGAGCAGGAGCTCGTGCGAGGACTTCTCGATGTCCGGATCCATCACTTCACCTCCACGATCAGTTCGATCTCGACCGGCGCCCCGATCGGCAGCTCGGCGACGCCGACGGCCGACCGGGCGTGGATGCCGGCCTCGCCGAAGATCTCCCCGAGCAGCTCGGACGCGCCGTTGATCACCGCGGGCTGACCGGTGAAGCCCTCCGCGGACGCCACGAACCCGACGACCTTGACGACCCGCGCGATGTTGTCGATCCCGACGACCGAGTCGACCGCGGCGAGGGCGTTGAGGATCGACGTCCGCGCGTACTGCTTCGCCTCTTCGGGGCTGACCTCGGCGCCGACCTTGCCGGTCGCTTCGAGCTCACCCTTCACGAAGGGCAGCTGCCCTGACGTGTAGACGTGCGAACCGGTGCGGACGGCGGGCACGTAGGCCGCCAGCGGGGCGGCGACGCCGGGCAGTTCGATACCGAGCTCGGCGAGTCGATCGCTCCAGGTCATGGCTTCAATCCCTCAGTTCTTGGCTCGTTTGAGGTAGGCGACGTGCTGCTCGCCGGTCGGGTTCGGGAGCACGGTGACGAGCTCCCAGCCGTCCTCGCCCCACTGGTCGAGGATCTGCTTGGTGGCGTGGATCAACAGGGGGACGGTCGCGTACTCCCACTTGGCGTCGCTCATGCCCGGGAGCGTAGCCAAACCGGCAAGGGCGCCCGACACACATGCGGCAAACCCTCTCGTGACCGGCTCGCCGATTTCCCGCCGATGTGTTTCACTTCACACCTACTCGGGAGTAGATAGGACGTTGACATGCGGACAACGAAGTCCCTCGCCGTCGCCTGCCTGGCCGCGGTCCTTGCCCTGATCTGCGTTTCGACGGCGTACGCGGACGAGAAACTTCCCGTTCCGTGGACACTCGCCGCGGCGCTGCCCGCACAGGCGGCGAACCCCGGCGGCCCGCCGCCCGGTTCGAACGACTTCGACTGCCGTCCGACCGCCTCGCATCCGAACCCGGTCGTACTCACCCACGGCCTCGGCGCCAATCAGACGGTGAACTGGCAGACGTTCGGCCCGCTGCTCAAGAACGACGGCTACTGCGTCTTCTCCCTCACCTACGGGATCCCCGGGAAGCCGCTGCCGGTCTACCAGCCCGGCGGACTCGTCCCGATGGAACAGAGCGCGAAGGAACTCTCGGCGTTCGTCGACAAGGTGCTCGGCGCGACCGGTGCGTCCAAGGTGGACATCCTCGGGCATTCCGAGGGCACGCTGATGCCTTCTTATTACGTGAAGTTCCTCGGCGGCGCGTCCAAAGTGGACAAGTACGTCAGCCTGACCCCGCTTTGGGACGGCACGACGCTGTTCGGCGCTTCGCATCTGTACGCGCTCGCGAGCGCGCTGGGCCTGGCGCCCGGGATCAACGGGATCCTCGACCCGGTCTGCGGCTCGTGCCGCCAGTTCCTGCGCGGTTCGGAATTCCTCACGAACCTGCGCTCCGGCAACGGCATATTCCAGCCGGGGGTGACCTACACGAACATCCTGACCCGCTATGACGAAGCCGTCGTCCCGTACACGAGCGGGCTCGGGAAGGGACCGAACGTGAAGAACATCGTCCTGCAGGACGGCTGTCTGCTGGACCTGGCGGAGCACGCCGGGGTCGCCGCCGACCGCAACGCGGCCGGGCACGTCCTCAACGCGCTCGACCCATCGCACGCGAAGCCGGTGCCGTGCGTGCCCGCGACCCCGATCGGGAGCTGACCCGCTCCAAGTACATGAAGGCCCCCTTCCTTGCGCCTAGGTACATGAAGGGGGCCTTCACGTACTTCAGCCCTCGCTAGGCTGGGCCCGTGGAGACCTGGCGCATCGTCGCGACCGTCCTGCTCGCCGCGGCCGGGCTGCCGCTGGTGCTGGTCCTGATGGCCAAGGCCCGGGACCGCCGGAACACCTCGGGAGCGGTCGCGATCACCGGCGCGGTGGCCTTCGTGGTCCTCGTGCTGCTCGGTGTGGTGATGCTCACGGCGCTGCCCGGCGTCCTGACCTGGGTCATCGTCGCCGTGGTGGCCGCCGCGCTCGGCGTCATGATGCTGGCGAGCTAAGGGCTCAATTAGGGTGGGACCGGTGAGCACTCCCCTTGCCGGCTGGACCGATGAACTCGCGAGAGCCAGGCTGCATTTCGTCACCGGTAAGGGCGGGACGGGCAAGACGACGCTCGCCGCTGCCCTGGGCCTCGCGCTCGCCAAAGGCGGGCGCCGCGTGCTGCTGATCGAGGTCGAAGGCCGCCAGGGCATCGCCCAGCTCTTCGACACCGAGCCGCTGCCGTACGCCGAGCAGCGCATCGCGGCCGTCCCCGGCGGCGGTGAGCTGCGCGCGCTGCACATCGACGTCGAAGCCGCGCTCCTCGAATACTTCGAGATGTTCTACAACCTCGGCTTCGCGGGGCGGACGCTGCGGCGGATGGGCGCGATCGAGTTCGCGACCACGCTCGCGCCGGGGCTGCGCGACGTCCTGCTCACCGGGAAGATCAAGGAATGCGTCGGCCGCACCGAATCGGACGGCCGCCACACCTATGACGCCGTCGTCGTCGACTCGCCGCCCACCGGCCGCGTCGTGAAGTTCCTCGACGTCACCAAGGCGCTGACCGATCTCGCCAAGACCGGCCCGATCCGCGGCCAGGCCGACGGCGTCGTCCGGCTGCTGCACTCCGGCGAGACCGCCGTCCACCTGGTGACGCTGCTGGAAGAGATGCCGGTGCGGGAGACCGTCGAAGCGGTCGCCGAACTCGACGGCGCGGATCTGCGCCCCGGCGCGGTGCTGGTCAACCGGGTCCGCCCGCCGCGGCTGCCCGCCCGTTCGGTGACCGCCGCCGCGGACGGCCGCGTCGACGCCTCACGGGTCCGCTCCGGGCTCGCGTCGGCCGGGCTGGACCTGCCCGAAAGCACCCTCGACGCGCTGGTCGAGGAGACCGTCGAGCACGCCGTCCGGGTCGCGGCCGAACAACGCGCCCGCGAGCAACTGTCCGAGGCGGACCTGCCGGGCCTCGAACTGCCGGATCTGACCGACGGGGTCGACGTCGCGGCGCTCTACGACCTCGCCGAAGCGCTGACCGAGCAGGGGGTGCGCTGATGCCGGACGACATCCTGGAGATCGACAAGCTGATCGACGATCCGGAAAGCCGGGTCATCGTGTGCTGCGGATCCGGTGGCGTCGGCAAGACGACCACCGCGGCGGCGTTGGCGTTGCGCGCGGCCGAACGCGGACGGCAGACGGTGGTCCTCACCATCGACCCGGCCCGGCGGCTGGCGCAGGCGCTCGGCCTGCGCGAACTGGGTAACCACCCGAAGCAGGTGCAGGTCGAAGGCTTCGAACCCAAGGGCGAGCTCTGGGCGATGATGCTGGACATGCGCCGCACCTTCGACGACATGGTGCGGGTGCACGCCGGCCCGGAACGCGCCGAACAGCTGCTGCAGAACCCCTTCTACCAGACCATTTCCACGTCGTTCTCCGGCACGCAGGAGTACATGGCGATGGAGAAGCTGGGGCAGCTCGCGGCCACCGACGAGTGGGACCTGATCATCGTCGACACGCCGCCGAGCCGGTCCGCGCTGGACTTCCTCGACGCGCCGACGCGGCTTTCGAGCGCGCTCGACGGCCGGATGATCCGGCTGCTCACCGGTCCGGCCAAGGCGGGCGGATGGGGTCTGCGCAAGGTCGTCAACGCCGGGTTCTCGATGTTCGCGAAGGCCGTCTCGACGATCATCGGCGGCCAGCTGCTGACCGACGCTTCGGCGTTCATGCAGGCCTTCGACAGCATGTTCGGCGGCTTCCGCGAACGCGCGCGCAAGACCTCCGAGCTGCTGCGGTCCGGCGGCACTTCTTTCCTGGTGGTCGCCGCGCCGGAGCCGGACGCGCTGCGCGAGGCGTCCTACTTCGTGGAGCGGCTTTCGGAAGAGAGCATGCCGCTGGCCGGGCTGGTCGCGAACCGGACGCATCCGGTGCTCGCCCCGCTGTCCGGTGCGGAGGCCGTCGCGGCCGCCGAGCAGCTGGCGAAGGGCGAGACCAGCGCACCGCTGGCCGAAGCCGTCCTCCGCCTGCACGCGGACCGGGTCGCGCTGGCCGACCGGGAGACGCGGCTGCTCGCCAGGTTCACGCGGGCGCATCCCGAGGTCCCGCTGGTGCGGGTGCCCGCGCTCCCCAGCGACGTGCACGATCTCGAAGGCCTGCGCGACATCGGCACACGCCTGGCGACTCGGTCCTGATCGTCCGTGAAGGACCTCTTCCCCACCTTGGACTCGGGGAAGGGGCCCTTCACGGAACGATGATCACGAGACTCGGACGCGGACGTCTTCCTCTTCGTCGATCCCGGTGAAGCTGCGCTTCGCCGCTTCGAGCAGATCGGACCAGCTGGAAACGTCCGGCCGCCGCCTCAGCAGCGCCCGCCGTTCCCGTTCGGTCATACCTCCCCAGATGCCGAAGTTGATCCGGCCATCGAGCGCTTCGGCGAGGCATTCCGTCCTGACCGGGCATCCGAGGCAGACCGCCTTGGCCCGGTTCTGTTCCGCCCCCCGGACGAACAAGCCGTCCGGATCGGTGTCGCGGCACGACGCATTGACTCGCCAGCTCGACTGGTTGGTTTCCATACCCCCAGCTCCCTACCCTGGTGTTCGACACACCACGGGAGGACGAAAAGCCTGCGCTCCTGCCCCCATGAGCGTGTCTCCCTGTGTGCTCACGTCGGTTGAGCCGGCACCTCCCCGGTGCCGGGTGCCTCCGTTCGGTCGAATGCGACTGCCGCTCGCACTCACCCGTCTGTCGGCTTTTTCATACGTGAGACGTTGACGGACTGTAAGGGCCCTCGGTTCCCTCCGCCAAGCCCTAGAATGCCTCCGACTACCAGCCGTCACCACATGGGGTCGGTTTCGTGACCGAATCCGCACCCACAGCGAGGTGACGTCACGGTGGGCTAACGGGTTCCGCGTACCCTGGTCCGCGTGCGCAAAACGGACGGTCTGCTGAAGCTCATTGGCCTGTGTGTGCTCGCGGGGGTGCTGGTCGCGGGGATGTTGTTCCCCGTGGCGGGTGCCGCGGGCGTTCTCTCCAACCAGGCGAGCGAGACCGTCGACAAGACATCTTCGGACCTCGCGGACATTCCGCCGCCCCTGGTGACGACGATCACCGACAACACCGGCAAGCAGATCGCGACGCTGTACAAGCAGTTCCGCATCCCGACCACCGAGTCGCAGATCAACGACGCCATGAAGTGGGCGCTGATCTCGGTCGAGGACAAGCGCTTCTACGAGCACAACGGGGTGGACTGGAAGGGCACGCTGCGCGCGGCGGTCAGCAACAGCACCGGCGGCGACACGCAGGGCGCGTCGACGCTGACCCAGCAGTACGTCAAGAACTACCTGATCAACGTCGTCTACCGGGACGACAAGCCGGGCCAGAAGCGCGCACAGGAGCAGTCGGTCGCCCGGAAGCTGAAGGAAGCCCGGATCGCGATCCAGCTGGAAACCAAGCTGAACAAGATGCAGATCCTGACCGGCTATCTGAACGTCGTCGAGTTCTCGCGGGAGATCTTCGGCGTCGGCGCGGCCGCGAACGCGTACTTCAACACGCCAGTCGAGAAGCTCACGGTGCCGCAGGCGGCGCTGCTGGCCGGTCTGGTGAACAACCCGGTCGTCAACGACCCGTGGAAGAACCCGGCGAAGGCGACCGAGCGCCGCAATCTGGTGCTGGACCGCATGGTCGACAACCAGAAACTCGCGAAGGTGGACGCGGAACGGTTCAAGGCCGAGCCGCTCGGCGTCGTCGAAGGCGGCCCGCAGAAACCCGCGTCGAACTGCACCGGCGCCGGGACGGAAAACGGTTTC
Source organism: Amycolatopsis sp. NPDC089917 (assembly GCF_040684635.1). Lineage (NCBI taxonomy): Bacteria > Bacillati > Actinomycetota > Actinomycetes > Pseudonocardiales > Pseudonocardiaceae > Amycolatopsis > Amycolatopsis sp. NPDC089917. Next base: position 12,555 of record NZ_JBFBGL010000057.1, read on the forward strand.
TTCTGTCAGTACGTCGAGGACTATCTCCTCAAGAACGGCATGACGAAGGACGACCTGTACACCGGCGGCTACCAGATCAAGACCACGTTGGACGAACGGTCGAACCACGAGGCCAAGATGTCGGCCGAGGCCCAGGTCAAGAAGACCCAGGACAACGTCGCGAACACGCTGTCGCTGGTAAAGCCGGGCAAGGACCGGCACGAAGTCGTGGCGCTCGCGGCGAACCGTGACTACGGGCTGCACGAAGACCAAGGGCAGACGACGTTCGCGTTGCCTTCCGGCGTGTACAACACCGGTGGCGCCGGCTCGGCGTACAAGGTCTTCACCGCCGCCGCGGCCTTGGAAGCGGGCGTGGCCGGGATCAACAGCCCGCTCCCGGTGCCCGACTTCTTCACCTCCAGCGTGTTCGCCGGTGGTGGCAACAAATGCGCCCCGACCGGGCCGCCGATGCGCTCCCGCTGGTACTGCCTCGGCAACGCGGGTGACTACAACCCGGCCGGCGGCGTCATGTCGATGCAGCAGGCGCTGGCGACGTCGCCGAACACCGCGTTCGTTGCCCTCGAAGAGAAAATCGGGAGCACCGGGCCGGTCGTCGAGATGGCGCGCAAGCTCGGCATGCGCGACACCATGGCCAGCAACCTCGGCGGTGGCGCCGTCGACCCGAAATCCGACAACCCCGGCGCCAACACCAGCCAGCTGCAGGCCTTCGGCCCGCGGCCCGGCTGGCCCGGCAACGCGTCGTTCACCCTCGGCCCGGCTCCGTTGAGCGGCCTCGAACTGGCGAACGTCGGCGCGACGATCATGAGCGGCGGCGTCTGGTGCCCGCCGACCCCCCTCTCCGGGATCACCGACCGGGACGGAAAGCCCGTCCCCGTCAAGGAAGCCGCTTGCGAGCAGGTGGTGCCCGAAGGCCTCGCGAACACTCTCGCGGTCGGCCTGAGCCGGGACAGCGCGCCCGGCGGGACGTCGGCGGGCGCGGCGGGCAACGCCCGGTGGAACCGGCCGGTGATGGGCAAGACCGGGACCACGCAGAGCAACGGCTCGGGGACGTACCTCGGGGCCACCCCGCAGCTCGCGGGCGCGGCGATGGTGTTCCGCCCCAAGGGCGGAAACGGCGGTCTCTGCTACCTCGGACCGGGCAACGTGACCACCCGCGGTTGCGAGAACATGTTCGGCGGCAAGACGCCGGCGCAGACCTGGTTCGGGGCGATGTCGAAGATCCTCGAAGGCCAGGAAGCACTGCAGTTGCCGGCGCCGGACCCGAAGTACATGGGCGGCGGACGCTGATCGACCAGAGCCGCATTCACCAGCGCAAACCACGATGAGTCACATGAATCTAACTTTAAGTGAGCGACTGGCGGCCTAACGGGGAACAGTGGTCGACGGGATCATGTCGGCTGATCGCGACACCCCGCGTCGACCACGGAAAGTGAAGAAAAGAGGCCATTCTAGCGATTCTTCGGCTTCGCTGGAATGGGGGCGGACGATCACCCCTGATGAGCACGTAAACTGGACATTGTGAGCACGCTCAGTAACAACAGTACTTCGGGGGCGACGGTACGGCGCTTGGCCGTGGGAACCGTCGCCCTGGGAGCCGCGACCCTCGGTTACGCAGTCGGTATCGAAAGGCGCCGGTGGACGCTCCGGACCGCGGAGCTCCCGGTCCTCGCCGCGGGGGCGAAACCCTTCACGATCCTCCACATCTCGGACCTGCACATGCTCCCCGGTCACGTGAGCAAGCAACGCTGGGTAGCCGCGCTCGACGAACTCGAACCGGATCTCGTCGTCAACACCGGTGACAATTTGTCACATCATCAGGCCGTGCCGTCCGTGTTGCGCGCGCTCGGCCCCCTGCTGGACCGGCCCGGCGTGTTCATCTTCGGCAGCAACGACTACTACGCACCGAAGCCGAAGAACCCCGCGCGCTACCTCATGCCGAAGGGCAAGAAGAAGCGGATCCACGGCGAGCATCTGCCGTGGCGCGACCTGCGCGCGGCCTTCGTCGAACACGGCTGGGACGACCTCACGCACGTCCGGCGCACCATCGAGGTCGCCGACCAGTACGTGTTCACCGCTGGCGTCGACGACGCCCACCTCCGCCGCGACCGCTACGCCGACATCGCGGGCCCGGCCGACACCGGCGCCGCCGTCCGCATCGGGGTCACGCACTCCCCGGAACCCCGCGTCCTCGACGAATTCGCCGGCGACGGCTACGACCTCGTCCTCGCGGGCCACACCCACGGCGGGCAGCTCCGCGTCCCCGGCTACGGCGCCCTCGTCACCAACTGCGAACTCGACCGCACCCGGGCCCGCGGCGCGTCCCGCTGGGGCGCCCAGATGTGGCTGCACGTCTCCGCCGGACTGGGCACGTCGCCCTACGCTCCGGCCCGCTTCGCGTGCCCGCCCGAGGCGAGCCTGCTGACCCTCGTCCCACGGGGCACGACCAGCGAGAACCACCGGAAAGCAGCCCCCCGCAAAGCCCGAAACACCGTCCGCTAAACTTCTCCTCGACCCGCTAAGAAGTATCCGGGGTGTGGCGCAGCTTGGTAGCGTGCCTCGTTCGGGTCGAGGAGGTCGTGGGTTCGAATCCCGCCACCCCGACGCTGGATCAAGAAGGCCTTGCTCGTGTATTCCGCGAGCGAGGCCTTCTTGCGTTGCGGCCCGGGCCGAAGGACGCTTTCCCTGCATGACATGCGGCGAAAGTCCCCTTCAGCCCCCACCCTCCGGAACACCCGCCCTCCCGAAAGCGCCCCGCGCAGCCCCCGCCACTCCCAGGGGGGCGACCCCGGACCCAGCGTATCGACCAGGACCGTCGGAACCGATGGAAAGCGGGCCTGGAGGGGCTGGTTGTCCACAACGGCGGGCATGTGTGGACAAACCCCGCCTCAGGGTTCCCGCCCGCGAGTCAGCGGGTGGCGAGCAGCTCGGTCCAGCACTGCGCGAAATCCCCATCCCCCGACCGCGCCCACGACCACGCCGAGCGGGCGGCCGAAGCGAGCTGATCCCGGTCCGGGGTCGTCGCGGTTTCCAGCGCCGTCACCAGACGCGCCTCCACGTACGTCGCCAGCGCCCGGTACGTCGCGTCCGTGCGATAGCGGGTTTTCGCCCGCACGTCGGTGAAACCGGCGGCCGTGACCGCGGCCGAGATCGAACGTCCGGCGAACGGGTCACCCCCCGCGCGACGGCACAGCAGGTAGTGCCCGCGAAGGGCGGCGTCGACGTTCGCCGTCTTCGGCCGCAGCCGAGCCCGGCTCCAGTCCGATGTGGACAGTGCGAGCGCGCCGCTCGGTTTGAGCACCCGCCGGAGCTCCGCCAGCGCGACACCCGGTTCTTTCAGATGCTCGAAGACGGCGTGCGCGAAGACCACGTCCACCGAAGCCTCGGCGAACGGCAACGCGCACGCGTCCGCCACCAAGAAGTCCACTGTGGACTTTCTGTGTCCGTTGTCGATACCGAGGGTGATCGAACCCGGCCCGCAGCCGACGTCGACGAACCCCATCCCCGGTCCGAACAGCGGTTGCGCGAACACGGCCCGTTCGACCGCCTGGCGCGCTGACCGCGCGGACACCGCGGCGCGCGGCGCGTTTCCCTCCAGCACCCCGCACACAGTACGGCTCCGGAGTGGCAGGATCGAGGGGTGAGCACGCAGCCAGGCACTGAATATCCGTCCGCGGCGGTCCCGGACCGCCTGTTCGACGACGCCGAAGCCGAGGCCAGGTGGCGGGCCCGCTTCCACGCGCCGCGCATCTCGGTCCCCGAGTGGGCCATCGACGCGCCGGACGCGAACGTCTACGTCTCCAACGCCAGCGGCGTCTGGGAGGTCTACTCCTGGGACCGCTCGACCGGCGAGCACCGCAGGGTCACCGACCGGCCGAACGGCACCATGCACGCGACGCCGTCCCCGGACGGCCGCTGGATCTGGTGGTTCGACGACACCGACGGCGACGAGTTCGGTTCCTGGGTCCGCGAACCGTTCGCGCCGGGAGCCGCCGCCGAGCGCGCGGTGCCGGACGTCCACGACGGCTACCCCGCCGGGCTCGAGATCGGCACCCGCGTGATCGCCGTCGGCGTCTCGACCGACGACGGCAGCGAACTCTTCGCCCACATCGGCGGCGAGACCACCAGCTTCTACCGGCACGAGGACGACGCCGGGATCGCCTCGCTTTCCCGCGACGAGTCGCTGCTCGCGATCTCGCATTCCGAACACGGTGATTCGCGACACCCCGCGCTGCGCGTCCTTTCGACGGACGGCTTCACCGCGGTTGCCGACAAGTGGGACGGCGACGGCAAGGGGCTCGGCGCGCTGGAGTTCTCGCCGGTCGCGGGCGACCAGCGGCTGCTGGTGCTGCACGAGCGGCGTGGCCGCGAGGAACTGCTGATCTGGGACACCGCCGCGGACACCGAGCAGGAGATCGAGCTCGACCTGCCCGGCGAAGTGGTCGCGGGCTGGTACCCGGACGCGCGGGCGCTGCTGGTCGTCCACTTCCACCAGGGCCGCAGTTCCCTGCACCGGTACGACCTCGCGAGCGGCGAACTGTCCTCTTTGGACACTCCGCCCGGCCGGATCGGCGGCGCCGGGGTGCGGCCCGACGGCACCGTCGAGTACTCGTGGTCCAGTGCCGCGCGGCCGACGGCGGTGCGCGCGCGGACCGCCGACGGCGCCGACTCGGTGCTCCTCGAACCGCCGGGCGAGCGGGCGCCGGAATCCGCGCCGGTCACCGACGCGTTCGTCGACGGGATCGGCGGGCAGATCCACGCGCTGGTCTCGCGTCCGGCCGACGCGCCCGAAGGCCCTCTTCCGACGGTCTTCTCCTTGCACGGCGGACCGCACTCGGCCGACGAGGACCGGTTCTCCGCGTACCGCGCGGTCTGGCTCGACGCCGGTTTCGCCGTCGTCGAGGTCAACTACCGCGGTTCGACCGGCTACGGGTCGGCCTGGCGCGACGCCATCGAAGGGCGTCCGGGCCTGACCGAACTCGAAGACGTCGCCGCCGTGCACGACTGGGCCGTCCAAAGTGGACTCTCGGATCCGGAAAAGTGTGTGGTGAACGGCGCTTCGTGGGGCGGCTATCTGAGTCTGCTGGCGCTCGGCACCCAGCCGGGGCGGTGGGCGGCGGGGGTCGCCGGAGTGCCTGTCGCGGACTACGTCGCCGCGTACGAGGACGAGATGGAGCAGCTTCGCTCGTTCGACAGGGCGCTGTTCGGCGGTTCGCCGGAGGCAGTGCCGGCGGTGTACCGGGAATGCTCGCCGATCACCTACGTCGAGGCCGTGACGGCGCCGGTGCTGGTGCTCGCCGGGGACAACGACCCGCGCTGCCCGATCCGGCAGGTCGAGAACTACCTCGACAGGCTCGCGAAGCGCGAGATCCCGTTCGAGTTCTACCGTTTCGACGCGGGCCACGGGTCGCTGGTGATCGCCGAGACGATCAAGCAGACGGCGATCGAGGTGTTCTTCGCGCTGCGAGCCGTCGGGCTTCGCTGACCTTCGCGGCTTCGTTGCTTCGCAGGTCTTCGGGCCGGTTGTCCACAGCGGGAACCCGTTGTGGACAACCGGCCCCTCCCGGCCCGCGATCGACCGGAAACGTCCTACCCCCGCGCTACGCTGGGTGCGGGGCCGTCCCCCAGGGAGGGCGGGGGGCTGGGGTGGGGCTGGTTTCGGCGTGTGGGGTCAGCGGTCCGAGAAGAGGGTGCCGCCAGCCGCCCAGTGTTCGGCGGGGATCTCGTTGATGGTCACCCAGACGCCGTCGGGGTTGCCGCCGCAGGTGCGGACGAAGGCATCGGTCACCTCGCGCACGAGGGCCTGCTTCTGTTCGGCCGTCCGGCCGGGGAACATCGAAACGCTGATCATCGGCATGCACCGACTCTAGAGTCCGCGGTCGTGCTTCCGGAGCCTGTCCACCGCGTAGGCGTCACCTTCGAAGGTGATCCGGGCCGCGTCCCGGCCGAAGACGAACAGCAGCAACTCGATCGGCGTACCGACCACGGTCACCGTGTCCGGGCCTTCCTTCACCCGCGCTTCGCGGCCTTCGGGAGTCTTCAGGACCACGCCGACCGGTGATTTCCGCAGGTTCAGCTTCGAAGCCTGCTTGGCAGACTTCCACGCCGCCGCGTCCCGCGCGGACTCGGCCGGACGCGGCTCCCAGCCGGGCTGCCCACGTCGGACGTCCTCGTGGTGCACCAGGAACTCCGCGCTGTTCGTCAGCTCGTCGAGCGCACCGATCGACGTCGGCCAGAACCAGGCCGGACCCGACCGCACCTTCCCGACGACCTCGGCCCACGGCCGCGCCGCGTAGGCGTCCTGCACCTTCTGCGTGTACGACGCCAGCGCCGGCACCAGAATCCCCGGCATCGCGTCCGGCCGCCGCTCACGGACCAGCAGATGAGCCGCCAGATCCCGCGTCTTCCAGCCCGCGCACAAGGTCGGCGCGTCCGGCCCGACCTCTTCGAAAAGCTCGCTCAACGCACGACGTTCGTCTCCGGCGACTCCCATACCCCACGACGTTACGCGCCGGTAGGGCCCAGGGAAATCCGGCGTGACGCAGGGCACCCGGCTCAGTGATGGAACGCGGTCCGCCGCCCCGGCCGGTGATCGAGCTCCGGCAGCAGCCGCCGGAGATCCTCCAGCAGCAGATCCGCGAGATCATGCGTGAAACCGTTGCGCACCACGATCCTCAGCACCGCGAGATCCATCCGGTTCTCCGGGAACGTGTACGCCGGGACAAGCCACCCGCGCTCCCGAAGCCGCCGTGACACGTCGAAGACATCGAAGCCCTCGACGTCCGCCTTCGTCGTGAAGGCGAACACGGGCAGCTGATCGCCACGCGTCAGCAGCTCGAACGGGCCAAGCCCGGCTATCCCGTCCGCCAGCTGGGTCGCCACATCACGCGAAGCCTGTTGCACCGCACGGAAACCTTCACGCCCGAGCCGGACGAACGTGTAGTACTGCGCGGCCACCTCGGCACCGGGACGCGAGAAGTTCAGCGCGAAAGTCGGCATGTCGCCACCGAGATAGTTGACGTTGAAGACGAGCTCGTCGGGCAACGCCGCCTTGTCACGCCACAACACCCAGCCGACACCGGGATAGACCAGCCCGTACTTGTGCCCCGACGTGTTGATAGACGCCACCCGGGGCAGCCGGAAGTCCCAGCTCAGCTCCGGATCCAGGAACGGCGCGATCATCGCGCCCGAAGCACCGTCCACATGCACCGGGATGTCCCAGCCGGACCGTTCGTGCAGCCCGTCGAGCGCGTCCGCGATCTCGGCGACCGGCTCGTAACTGCCGTCGAAAGTGGACCCCAGGATCGCGACGACACCGATCGTGTTCTCGTCGCACCGGGCGATCGCCTCGTCCGCGGTGAGATGGAATCGGTCACCGTCCATCGGCACCAGCCGCGGCTCGACCTCCCAGTACTCGCAGAACTTCTCCCAGCACACCTGGACGTTCGCGCCCATCACCAGATTCGGCTTCCCGGTACGCCCGAGTTTCGACCAGCGGCGCTTCAACGCCATCCCGGCGAGCATGCAGGCCTCGGAGGAGCCGGTCGTCGAGCAGCCCATGATCGCGGTCGGATCCGGCGCGTGCCACAGATCGGCGAGGATGTTCACGCACCGCCGCTCGAGTTCCGCGGTCTGCGGATACTCGTCCTTGTCGATCATGTTCTTGTCGACGCACTCGGCCATCAGCTCACGGGCCTGCGGCTCCATCCACGTGGTGACGAACGTGGCGAGATTGAGCCGGGCGTTGCCGTCGAGCATCAGCTCGTCGCGCACCAGCTGGAGCGCGGTGTCGGGCGGCAGCGGATCGTCGGCGAGGCTGTCGTGCGGGAGACGGAAGTTCGCGGCCAGCGCGGGATACGCGCCGGCGTACAACGGGTTGGCCCCGCTCTTGCGGTCCTGGTCGGTCGCGTTCCCCTTGTGCAGCACCATGGACCCGAACCTAACCGCGGGAGCCTCCGAGGGCACCTCGATCAGCGGGCCCGGGTGTCAGGAAAGGGTCGTTCAAGACGAAAAACGTCTTGAACGACCCTTTCCTGACATCTACGGGACCGGAGGGGTCAGGCCTGCTGCGCCTGCCACATCCAGTGCGCCTTCTCGAGCTCCTGCGTGATCGCGATCAGCAGGTCCTGGGTGACCAGGTCGCTCTTGTCGGTCTCGTCGATGCGGCCGCGCAGCCGCTCGATCAGCGCGGCGAGGATCTCGACGATCGCGGCGACCGTCGACTCGACGGACTGCCAGTTGTCGGGGTAGTGCGGCAGGCCGGAGCTCTCCACGACGGCCTTCGCCTGGCCGTTCGGCGAGACACCGATGGCGTTGGCGCGCTCGGCGACCTCGTCGGTGTACTGGCGCGCGATGTCGACCAGCTCGTCGAGCTGGAGGTGCACGCTGCGGAAGTTCGCGCCGACGACGTTCCAGTGGGCCTGCTTCGCGATCAGCGACAGGTCCACCAGGTCGACCAGCGAAGCCTGCAAGGCGTTACCGGTGATCTCCTTGTCGGCGTCGCTCAACGGACTCTGGATCGGGGACTTGCCCATCTTCGGTCTTCCTTTCGGGAATCAGTCGGTTCGGGAGTGGACCTGCCGCGGACGGGATCAGACCGTCGCCGACAGCGCGACCTCGATGTTCCCCCGGGTCGCGTTCGAGTACGGGCACACCTGGTGCGCCTGCTCGACGAGCTGATCGGCCTGCGCCTGCTCCAGACCGGGCAGCGAAACCTTGAGCGCCACGGCGAGACCGAAACCCTCGCCCTGTTTGAGCACGCTGACCTCGGCGGAGACGGTGGAACCCTCCAGCTTCACCTTGGCCTGGCGCGCGACGACCTGGAGCGCGGAGTGGAAACAGGCGGAGTAACCGGCGGCGAACAGCTGCTCGGGGTTGGTCTTGTCCCCGCCCGGACCGCCCATCTCCTTCGGGATCGCCAGCGACTCGTCGATGACGCCGTCGGAGGACGTGACCTCACCGTTGCGGCCATCGCCGCGAGCGGTGGCAACAGCGGTGTACAGAGCCTCAGCCATTCTTCGCCTACCTCCTGGTTTCAAGACACGCCCCGTTGAGCGTCTCTGTGGTGCCAACGTCCCGCAACCGCGAAACCTTGCCACCCCATGGCAGGCATCACGTCCGGGAATTACCCGGACGACGACCGGAACAAACTACTGGTGACCGGCGCGACTCAGCGCGAACTCGGCGACCTGGCTCCCGATCAGGCGAAGTGTGCGGACGCTCTTGTCGTCGGAAGCGCCACCGGCTTCGTCGAACTTCGTCTCCGCGGTGTTGATCGAACCACCCAATGGGGTGGCCCATCCGCGCAGCGCGTGCGTGATCGTGCGCAGCTGTTCCAGCGTGGTGACGGCGGCCTGCCAGCCGAACGCGACGGCGGCCAGGCCGACCGCGCGGCCGTCGAGATACGGGCGGGCGTCGTCACGCAGATCCTCGACGTAGTCCAGGGCGTTCTTGACCAAGCCGGACAACGCTCCGTGATAGCCGGGCGAGACCACGACGATCCCGTCGGCGCGGCGGATGGCCTCGACCAGACGAACGGCCCTTTCGTGCCGGTCCGCCAACGCGGTGTCGTAGAACGGCAGCACCAGTTCGGGTCCGGCGATCAGTTCGGTGGTGACCCCGGCCTCGGCGGCGCCGTCCAGGGCGATGCGCAACGCGCGCTCGGATTGCGAGCCCTCCCGCAGGGAGCCGCCGATACCGAGGACATGAACCGCGTTCGTCGAAGTCACGCTTTCGAGGCTAACCCCTCTACTTAAGTGGAGGACCAGGATCTGGAACGGAGTCCTGCGTCACACCCGATCGCCCCAGCCGCCGCCGTTCCCGCTGGACGGCCTACCTACTCGCAAGTAACCTGTCGGGAAGCCCCCAGGAGGAGACATGGCGATACCGCTCCAGATCCGTGCCGAGGCCGCGTTCTCGCAGCTGGCGTTCTGGCTCCCGAAACCGGTCAGAAGGGCCATCGCCGGATCGCCGCTCCGGCTGGACGGACAGGAACTCGCCCTCGACGCCCAGCTCCTGCTTCGCCTCCAGAAGATCGCGAAGGCGTCGCTGACCCGGGGAAGCGTCGAACAGTCGCGCCGCATGCTCCTGGCGAGCACGCATCTGGTCAGCGGGCCGACGATCGAGCCGGTCGCCACCAGGGACCTGCTGATCCCGACGGGCGACGGCGACGTGCCCGCCACGCTCTACACGCCCGCCGGTCTCCCGGACCCGTCCGGGCTGCTGGTGTTCTTCCACGGCGGCGGCTGGGTGGTCGGCAGCCGCGCCTCCCACGACAACACCGTCCGCTACCTGGCGAAACACGCCGGGGTGCGGGTTCTTTCGGTGGAGTACCGGCTCTCGCCCGAGACGCGGTTCCCCGGCGCCACCGAGGACGCGATCGCGGCGTTCGAGTACGCCTTCGCGAAGGCGCGGGACCTGGGCGCCGACCCGGCCCGCATCGCCGTCGGCGGTGACAGCGCGGGCGGGAACCTCGCGGCGGTGACCGCGCAGCAGGCGGTCAAACGCGGCGGCGGGGTCCCGGCTTTCCAGCTGCTGTTCTATCCGGCGACGGATTTCACCGTGCGACGGCGCTCCCGGGAATTGTTCGCGGAGGACCTGTTCCTCACCGATTCCGATATGACCTGGTTCGAAGGACATTACGTGCCGAAAGGCACCGATCTGTACAACCCGAAACTTTCCCCGCTGCACGGCGACGTTTCCGGATTGCCGCCCGCGTATATCGCGACGGCCGGTTTCGATCCGCTGCGCGACGAGGGCGAGGCTTACGCGGAGAAATTGCGGAAGGCCGGGGTCCCGGTGGCGCTCAGCCGCCAGCCGGACCTGATCCACGGATACATCAACTTCCTCGGCGTCGGCCGCCGGTTCCGGGAAGCGACGGCCGAGGCGGCGGGAGCCCTGAGGCTGGGCCTCGCCCCGAAGTGACGGCCAGAGCCCGAGTGAGGAGAAATGTCCCCACCCGGGCTCCGGCCCCCTATCGTGGCCCGCCGCCCTGCACGGCGGAACCGGATGTCTCTCGCGCCTCTCTAGGGCGTGGGGAGGGGCACTGGCGGGACAGGCAGCGGCGGGACAGGAACTCCGCCGAGCAGGCCGGCGAGGATGCCGGTCACGGCCACCAACAGGGCTTTCACCAGGTCACTGACGATCTTCAACGGTCCGGGCAGGTCCGGCAGCGACGGGATCGGCACCGGCAGCGGCGGCAACTGGCGCGCCTTGGCCGTCGGATCGGCCAGCAGCCTGCTCGATTCGTCGGAGCGGCCCTTGGCCAGGTCGCCGAGCTTCTGCGTTTCGGTCTGGATCTGGTAGCGCTTGCCTGCGGCGATGTCACCGAGGACCGGGCTCAGCTTGTCCAGGTCCGCTCGCGTCTTGGCGACGTCTCCGCCGTACGCGACCTTGGTGAGACCGTCGCGCATCTGCAACACCTGCGCGGCGAGAGCCTGCGTATTCGAGGAACCCTTTCCACCATCGGTGCTAGCCGTCGCGGCGCCGGCTGAGGCCACCGCCAACAGACTGCCCGCGGCTACCGCGGCAATCGTCCGGGCAATGTTGCCTTTCATTCCCTTACCTCCTGGCCTCTGGGACCTGACGAGGTAAATCGATACCCGCCGTATCGGCCGAACACCACCCGATCACCGGTTTGAACCGTTTTCTAACCCTTACGTGCCGGATTCATTCGCGAGCAAGACTCCCGCAATTGATTAACGTCGAAATCTTGTGCTTCCCCCTGAAGATCACCCTTTTCCCGGCTTTCTATGACTACCGGTGACCGGTCGACACGGCGGTGCGCTTCGTTCACCCACAGCGGTGTAAACGGTGATCGTTTGGCTTCATCACTCCGTCGGACAAGCGTGTCGCACTGCTCCACTCGGGGCGTCCCCCACGCACGTCCCGCCACCTTCTGGCTTCACATGCGAGTGGGGACATGGAAACGCACCCGGTGCGCGGGGATGCCGCGCACCGGGTGCGTTCCAGTGGTGGGAGCAGCCTCTGGTGAGAGGTCGTTCTACTTGCGGAAGGCGTCCGCGACCTTGTCGCCGAGGTCCTTGTCGACGTTCCGCCAGTACTCGAAGACGCGCTCCAGCACCGGCTGGGAGACGTCGTTCGAAGCGTGGCCGATGATGTTGCTCGCGAGCCGCTCACGCTGCTCGTCGTCCATCACGTCGCGCACGAGTGTGCCCGGCTGGCCGAAGTCGTCGTCCTCGGCGTGGAGCTTGTACGCCGACCGGATGACCTCGTCCTCGACGCCGTAGCCCGAGGCGGTCTCGGCGGCGATCTCGGCGTTCGCGTGCGGTCCGCCCTTGGAGTTCGGCGCGTACACCGGGTCGCCCGGGTTGTTGTAGCGCATCGCGCCGTCGCGCGAGTAGCTGTTCACCGGGGACTTCGGCGCGTTGACCGGCAGCTGCGTGTAGTTCGCGCCGATCCGGTAGCGGTGCGCGTCCGGGTACGCGAACAGGCGGCCCTGCAGCATCTTGTCCGGCGACGGGCCGATGCCCGGCACCAGGTTGGACGGCTCGAACGCGGCCTGCTCGATCTCCGCGAAGTAGTTCGCCGGGTTGCGGTCGAGCACCCAGCGGCCGACCTTGATCAGCGGGTAGTCGCCCTTCGGCCACACCTTGGTCAGGTCGAACGGGTTGAAGCGGTAGTCCGCGGCCTCGGCGTAGGGCATCACCTGGACGTACAGCGTCCAGCTGGGGTGGTTGCCCTTCTCGATGTTCTTGAACAGGTCCCGGATGTAGTAGTCCGAGTCCTCGCCCGCGATGCGGTCCGCGTCGGCCTGGGGCAGGTAGCCGATGCCCTGGTCGGTCTTGAAGTGGTACTTGACCCAGAACTTCTCGCCGCCGGCGTTCTCCCACAGGTAGGTGTGCGAGCCGAAACCGTCCATCTCGCGCCAGTTCGACGGGATGCCGCGGTCGCCCATCAGCCAGGTGACCTGGTGCGCGGACTCGGGCCGCAGCGTCCAGAAGTCCCACTGGATGTCGTGGTCGCGCAGGTGGTTGTCGGCGCGGCGCTTCTGCGAGTGGATGAAGTCCGGGAACTTGATCGGGTCGCGGATGAAGAACACCGGGGTGTTGTTGCCGACGAGGTCGTAGTTGCCCTCGGAGGTGTAGAACTTCACCGCGAAACCGCGCGGGTCGCGCCAGGTGTCGGGCGATCCGTTCTCGCCCGCGACGGACGAGAAGCGGACGAGGCTCTCGGTGCGCACGCCCGGCTGGAACAGCGCGGCCTTCGTGAACTGGCTGACGTCCTCGGTGACCTCGAGGAAGCCGTGCGCGCCGCCGCCCTTCGCGTGGACGACACGCTCTGGCACGCGCTCACGGTTGAACTGGGCGTTCTTCTCGATCAGGTAGTGGTCCTGGAGCAGGATCGGGCCGTTGGCACCCACCGTCAGCGAATCGTTGTCGCTGGCGACGGGGATGCCCACGTTGTTCGTGGTCGGCAAGGTCACGCCGGTGCCTCCTGGTTCGTGGTGGTGAAGCGGTCAGCCACACCAGCTTCGCCCGAGTGCGCGTGCTCAGCACTTCGTGGACGACCTGGTTCACCCACCCTCTCGCGCAAACTGGAATCAGTCAAGAAAACACCCCGGCGTGGGTGACCGGAACTACGCGAAAAAAACTTGCACGCGCGTACCAAGGTGCGCTCTCATCGGATCATGGCCCTGGCTCCGTACCGTCGCGTGTTGGCCGTGCCCGGAGTCCGCGGCTCGATGCTGCTCATGTTCCTGGCGCGGCTCCCGATGACGGCCATGGGCGTGACGATGACGCTGTACGTGGTCAACGACCTCGGCCGCGGCTACGGGGCGGCCGGGCTGGTCGGCGCGGCCACCACGCTCGGCAGCGCGATCGGGGCACCGCTCGTCGGCCGGTACGTCGACCGCTACGGGCTGCGACCGGTGGTCGCGATCTGCGGGCTGGCCTCGACGACGTTCTGGATCAGCGCGCCGCATCTGCCGTATCAGGTGCTGCTGGCGGTCGCGCTCCCCGCGGGCGTGCTGTCGGTGCCCGCCGGGACGCTCGCGCGGCTGGTGCTCACCGCGCTCGTGCCACTGGAGCAGCGGCGGGCGGCCTACTCGCTGGACACGATCCTGGTGGAGGCGTCGTTCATGATCGGGCCGTCGGCCGGGATCATGGCGATCACGCAGCTGCCCGCGGTCTACGCGCTCACCGGCATCGGCGTCTGCTTCGCGCTTTCGGCGACGCTGATCTACCGGATGAACCCGCCGATCCGCTCCGAGGCCGACACCGACGTGGCCACCGGGGAGCGGCCGTCCGTGCGGAGCTGGCTCACCGGACGGCTCGTGATGGCGATGTTCATCTCCGCCGGCGCGCTGTTCTGCCTGGTCGGCATGGAACTCGCCGCCCTGGCGACGCTGCGCGCGAGCGGCGACATCGCCTGGTCCGGGCTGCTGATCACGTTCATGTGCGTCGCGTCCGTCCTCGGCGGGGCGATCCACGGAGCGGTCCGGCGGTCGCTCTCGCAGGGCACGCTGATGGTGCTGCTCGCGGTGCTCACGCTGCCGGTCGGGCTGATCGACCACCCGTGGTGGCTGCTGGCGATCGTGCTCTTCCCGAGCAACGTGCTGTGCGCGCCGACGCTCGCGGCGAGCACGGAGACGGTCAGCGCGGCGGCGCCGGCGCGCGTGCGCGGCGAGGCGATGGGCCTGCTGGACGCGGCGAGCCGGATCGGGCTGGCGGTCGGGAGCCCGATCATCGGGTTCGTGATCGACCACTCCAGCCCCGGCTGGGGCTTCGCGGCTTCGGCACTGGGCGCGCTGGCGATCGCTTCGGTCGGCCTGTTCTGGCGGCGCTCCCGCACCCCGCGCACCCCGGGCCAGGTGCCCGCGCTCACTTCCTCCTGACGCGAGAGTGTCAGGCGCAGACCTTGCGGAGCGCGTCGAGATGGTCGAGGTTGCGCTTGGTCCAGTCCGCGACCTTGCCCGCGTCGTGGATGTTCTCCTTCTGCGCCTGCAGGTACGAGTCGGCCATGCCGGTGAGCGCGCCCGCCACGTCCTTCTCGCCGACGCTGTTCGCCAGCTCGCGCAGGCGCTTCTCCTTGTCCGCGGCCCGTGCCTTGAGCGTCGCCGGGTCCGGGTTGAGATCGGCGAGGCTGAGCGCCTCGGCACAGGCGCTGACCTTCGTCGCGGCCTTGTTCGTCTGATCGACCGCGTTCGTGACCTCGCTGCAGCCCGCCAGCGCGAGTCCGGCGGCCGCCAAGAGCCCTGCGAATCCCCACCTCTTCATGAAATCAGCGTAGCGATTTCGTGGGTGGTATGTCGGGTTCCCCGGCCACCACCCACGAATCACCCGGTAATTCAGCCCTTCACGCAGACGACCTGCTTGAGGTGCGCGACCACCTCGACGAGATCCGTCTGCGCCTTGATGACCGACTCGATGTCCTTGTACGCGGCCGGGATCTCGTCCACCACACCGGAGTCCTTGCGGCATTCGACACCGGCGGTCTGCGCGGCGAGGTCTTCGGCGGTGAACAGCTTCTTGGCCTTGTTCCGCGACATCCGGCGGCCCGCGCCGTGCGACGCGGACTGGAAGGACGACGCGTTCCCGAGACCGCGCACGATGTACGAACCGGTGCCCATGCTGCCCGGGATGATCCCGAGGTCGCCCGAACCCGCGCGGATCGCGCCCTTGCGGGTCACCAGCAGTTCGACGTCGTCGTAGATCTCTTCCGCGACATAGTTGTGGTGGCACGAGATCGCGTCGTCGAACGTCGTCTGCGGGACGACGTCCTTCAGCGCCTGCTTCACGAGCGCGACCATGGTGGCACGGTTGCGCGCCGCGTAGTCCTGCGCCCAGAAGAGGTCGCGCCGGTACGCCCGCATCTCCGGCGTGCCCGCGACGAACACCGCGAGGTCCGGATCCGGCAGGTCCGCGTTGTGCGGCAGCTTCCGCGCGACGGCCATGTGCCGTTCCGCGAGCTCCTTGCCGATGTTGCGCGAACCGGAGTGCAGCATCAGCCACACGCGGCCTTCGTCGTCGCCGCCCTGTTCGAGGCAGACCTCGATGAAGTGGTTGCCGCCACCGAGGCTCCCGATCTGACGCGACGCGCGGTCGTGCAGGTCCTGGACGCCGTGATGCAGGTCGCCGAAGGACTTCCAGAACGCGTCCCAGCCACCGACACCGTGCACCTTCGCGGGGTTCACCGGCGTCTTGTGCAGACCGAAACCGACCGGGACGGCCGACTCGATCCGGCGGCGGAGCTTCAGCAGGTCGGCGGCGGTGAGCGAGGTCCGCACCGCGCTCATCCCGCAGCCGATGTCCACGCCGACGGCGGCCGGTGACACGGCGTCGCGCATCGCGATCACGCTGCCGACGGTCGCGCCCTTGCCGTAGTGGACGTCGGGCATGACCGCGACGCCGTGCACCCACGGCAGGTTGGCGACGTTGCGCAGCTGTCGCATGGCCTGGTCTTCGACCGACGTGGGATCGGCCCACATCCGGATCGGAACCCGCGAGCCTTCGACCGCCGTGTACATGACTTTCCCTTCGTGGAGAACGTTTTGCCGCTGATGAGCATGCACGGGCCGGACGAGCCGGACAACGCATTTACCGGTATCCACAGTGGACATTCGGGCGCGTTCGCGTGAGGTGATGTTCATCGCGAAGTCTTCGATCGTATTCGAAAAGTGATCGGTCGCGGAGGGGCTTCGGGCACAATGACCCCTCGGTGTCGGGGGTACACCAACTCTGGGGAAGGTCCGTTTCACAGTGAAGTCTTTACGTGGGCTGCTCGCTGCCGTTTTGCTCGCCGGGTTCCCGCTGCTCGTGCTGGCGTTCGTGGGCGGGATCGTGGCACTCGAGGTGCTGGCGCTCCGGCACAACGTCCTGGCGGCGGTGAAGCTCGGCATCGTCACCGTTCCGGTCGGCTGGATCCTGCTCAAGACCCTGCTCACGGTCGAGCGGGCGACCGCCGACGACGTTCCCGGCGTCGTGGTGACGCCGGAGTCCCAGCCGGCCCTGTGGGCGCTGGTCCGGGAGCTGGCGGAGGAGGCGGGCACCCGGCCACCGGACGAGATCCATCTCGACGCCGACGTCAACGCCGCGGTCACCGAGCGGACGTCGTGGCTCGGGCTGCGGGTGCTGCGCCGCCGGATGATCATCGGCGTCCCGCTGATCATGGGCCTGCGCCAGGATCAGTTCCGCGCGGTGCTCGCCCACGAACTCGGCCACTACAGCAACAAGGACACCCGGTTCTCCGCGCTGACCTACCGCGGGCGCAAATCCATCGCGCGGGTGGTCAACGGCCTGGGCCGCGAAGGCTACTTCGAGCGCTTCGTCGGCTGGCTGTTCAAGCAGTACGCGAAGCTGTACTTCATGGTCTCGATGAGCGTCTGCCGGGACCAGGAACTCGCGGCCGACGCCGTCTCGGCGCGGCTCGCCGGCACCGACGCGGCGGCCTCGGCGCTGCGCGAGATCGAAGCGCTGGCCGTCACCTGGCGGTTCTTCATGAACAACTACGCCGCGATCGGCTGGGACGCGGGCTACCTCCCGGACCGGTTCGGCGAGGGCTATCGCGCGCTGCTCACCGACCCGACCAGGGCGGAGCAGATGGAGGAGATGCGGCGGAACCCGTCGGAGGAGAAGACCTCGCGCTGGGACACGCATCCGGCCACCCGCGACCGCGTCGCGACGCTCGAAGCGGGCGCCCGGTTCCCGGTCCGCCCCGGTGGCGAGCGTCCGGCCACCGACCTGCTGACCGGCGCCGAGAAGATGCTCGACGAGGCGCTGTTCACCGTCTTCTCCGACGAGGCGCACACGAAACGGCGGACGGACTGGCAGTCCCTGGTCGCCATCGGCGGCCGTCACGCCGACGCCGAAGCGGCGGCCGAGGTCCTCGGTGAACGCACCCTGGACATGGCGCTGGACCTGCTCGACGCGGGCAGGCACGAGGAACTGGCCGACGCTGTCGACGCTGCCTCGAAGTTGCCCGCCGGGGCCGGCTCCCGGGCGCGCCGGGAGTTCGCCGTGACCTCGGTCCGCGGGCGGCTGGCGGTCGTGGTGCACGCCGCGCTGACCGACGTCGGCGCGGGACGCTGGTCACTGTCATGGTCCGGTCCGGCCCCGTTCGTCCTGGACGAGCCGCTGGAGGACCGGCTGGCGCCCGCGCTCGACAAGGCCACCGCCGCCGAGTCCGACACCGCGCCGCTGCGCGCTTTGCTGACGGCCGCCGGGGTGTCCGCCGGCTACCGGCCGTCACCCACTCTTGTTCGTTCGTAAGGAGTTTCCATGCTTTGGCTGCTCAAATCCCGTGAACGCAAAGCCGTCTTCGCCCTGATGAAGGAGGCGAAGCGGCGTGGCATCGAGGTCGACGAGCTTACCGAGATCATGACCCCGGAAGAGCTCGCCGCGATGCTGCCGCCGAAGAAGCCCAAGTTCAAGGGCAAGATCCCCGACGTCACACGCTGGGGTCTCCCGCCGGACGGCGAGGTGTCGACCAAGGAGTACTGGACGGACGAAGAGGTCCTCCGCGTCCAGGAGTCGACCGCTCGCGGTGCTTGGGAAGGCGCCGCCGCGCTGCTGGCGTCGACCTGGGGTGACTGGGACCGTCGCAACCTGGTGACCGGCGCGCTCGGCGAGGCCGCCGCGAAGGACGACGAGTGGCTGCGCGCGTGGCGCAAGGCCCGGCCCGGTGACGCGGACGCGGCGCTGGTCAACGCGGAATCGCTGGTGCACGTGGCGTGGGAGGTGCGCAGCGGGCTGATGGCGAAGCACGTCTCCGAAGAGCAGTTCGCCGCGTTCTTCCGGGTGCTGGAGCAGGCCGAGGAGGCCGTGCGCGAGGCGTCCGGGCTCGCTCCCGAGGATCCGACGCCGTGGGTGACCGCGCTCGCGATCGCGATGGGGCGGCAGTACGAGAACGACCGGTACCTCCAGGTCTGGGCGGAACTCACCGAACGCGATCCGCAGCACCGCGGGGCGCACACGCGGGCGCTGCAGTACTGGTGCGCCAAGTGGTTCGGCTCGGACGACAAGATGTGGGAGTTCGCCGAGACCGCCGCGGCGAAGTCGCCGAAGCTGGCTCCGCTGTTGCTGGTCGCCGCGCACGAATCCGAGTTCCAGGACGTTCCCGCGTGGCGCGACCCGCGCGTCGCCGGCGCGCTCGACGGGATCGTGGCGTGGCTGAACGGCGAAGGGCGGGATCACCCGTCGACGCGCTCGGACCGGGCGTACGCGGCGAAGGCGCTCGTGGAGAACGGGCGCTTCGACGAGGCCGTCGAGCAGTTCCGGCACCTGGGGACGCGGGCCGATTGCGGGATGTGGGCCTACAGCGGGGACGCGCGGGCCGAGTTCCTGGCGACGCGGTACGCGGCCTGCTTCGGCGCCACGAAGCCTTGACGAGACTGAAGGGCCCTTCACCGCATCGCATGCGGCGAAGGGCCCCTTCAGCCCGGGTCAGGAGTTCGCGGCGACCAGTTCCGCGATCTGCACGGCGTTGAGCGCCGCGCCCTTGCGCAGGTTGTCGTTCGACAGGAACAGCGCGAGACCGCGACCGCCGTCGACACCCGGGTCCGTCCGCAGCCGCCCGACGTAGGACGGGTCCTGACCGGCGGCCTGCAGCGGCGTCGGGATGTCCGACAGTTCCACGCCGGGCGCGCCGGACAGCAGCTCGGTCGCGCGAGCGACCGAAAGCGCCTGCGAGAACTCCGCGTTGATCGAGATCGAGTGCCCCGAGAACACCGGCACCCGCACACAGGTGCAGGAGACACGCAGCTCCGGGATGCTCAGGATCTTGCGGCTCTCGTTGCGGAACTTCTTCTCTTCGTCCGTCTCGAACTCGCCGTCGTCCACAAGGGACCCGGCCATCGGGAGGACGTTGTGCGCGATGGTCCGCGCGTACTTCTTCGGCTCGGGGAAGGTGACCGCCGCGCCGTCGTGGGTCAGCGCGCCCGCGTTCGGCGCCGCCGCGGCCAGCTGGCCTTCCAGCTCCTCGACACCGGCGAGCCCGCTGCCGGACACCGCCTGGTAGGTGCTGGCGACGAGCCGCACCAGGCCCGCTTCGGCGTGCAGCGGCTTGAGCACCGGCATCGCGGCCATGGTGGTGCAGTTGGGGTTCGCGATGATCCCCTTGCGCGCTTCCTTGACCGCTTCCGGGTTGACCTCGCTGACGACCAGCGGGACCTCGGGGTCCATCCGCCAGGCCGACGAGTTGTCGATCACCGTGGCACCGGCCGCGGCGAACCGCTCCGCCTGCGCCTTCGAGGTCGAGCCACCGGCGGAGAACAGCGCGACGTCCAAACCGGACGGATCCGCCGTCGTCGCGTCCTCGATGACGATTTCCCCGTCACGCCAAGGAAGTTTCGAGCCCGCGGACCGCGCCGAAGCGAAGTACCGCATTTCGCCGACCGGGAAACCCCGTTCGGCCAGCAGGCGGCGCATCACGCCACCGACCTGACCCGTCGCCCCGACAACTCCTACTCGCAGGCCTTCAGCCATCAGCGACCACTCCCCGCGTAGACGACGGCTTCTTCGTCGCCGCCGAGTTCGAATGCTTCGTGGATCGCGCGCACCGCGTCGTCGAGCTGCGCGTCCCGGATCAGGACCGAGATCCGGATTTCCGAGGTGTTGATGATTTCGATGTTGACGCCCGATTGCGCGAGCGCCTCGCAGAACGTCGCCGTGACACCGGGGTGCGAACGCATCCCCGCGCCGACGAGCGACACCTTGCCGACATGGTCGTCGTACAGGACCGACTCGAAGCCGATCTCGCCCTTGATCTTCTCCAGCGACTGCACGGCCTTGGCCCCGTTGGCCTTCGACAGCGTGAAGGTGATGTCGGTGCGGCCGGACGAGGTGCTGGACACGTTCTGCAGCACCATGTCGATGTCGATCTCGTTGTCGGCGATCACCCGGAAGATCCTGGCGGCGGCGCCGGCGGTGTCGGGCACCCCGGTCACCGTGATCTTGGCCTCGGAGCGGTCGTGCGCCACACCGGTGATCAACGCTTGTTCCACGGGGATCTCCTCGATAGAACCGGTCACGGTGGTGCCCGGCTTGTCACTGTAGGAAGAACGGACTCGGATCGGGACGCCGTACCGCCGCGCGTACTCCACCGAACGCAGGTGCAGGATCTTCGACCCGCTCGCGGCCAGCTCCAGCATCTCCTCGTAGGCGATGGTGTCGAGCTTGCGCGCGTCGGGCACGACCCGCGGATCGGCGGTGTACACACCGTCCACATCGGAATAGATCTCGCAGACGTCGGCGTTCAGCGCCGCGGCCAGCGCGACGGCGGTGGTGTCCGAGCCGCCGCGCCCGAGGGTGGTGATGTCCTTGGTGTCCTGGGACACGCCCTGGAAGCCCGCCACCAGCGCGATGTAGCCCTGGTCCAGGGCCTCCGTCACGCGGCTGGGGCTGACGTCGATGATCCGCGCGTTGCCGTGCACGGACGTCGTCACCACACCGGCCTGCGAACCGGTGAACGACCAGGCCTCCGCGCCCTGCGCCGAAATCGCCATCGCCACCAGCGAGTTGGAAATACGCTCACCGGCGGTGAGCAGCATGTCCATCTCACGTTCCGGCGGCGCCGGGTTGACCTGCTGAGCCAGGTCGAGCAGCTCGTCCGTCGTGTCTCCCATGGCGGAGCAGACGACGACGACGTCGTTGCCCGCCTTCTTGGTGGCGACGATGCGTTCCGCGACGCGTTTGATCCGGTCGGCACTTTCCAGCGACGAACCGCCGTACTTCTGGACCACGAGGGCCACGCCCGAACCTCCTCGACGGGCCGGGCGTGCTCCTGGTGGGCACCGAGGAGCCCCCGCGTCCCTTATTTGGGCGAAAGCCTACCGGCGTCACGCACACCCGCCACCCTCGTAAGTGGGCCTGAACACCACTTCAGGGACTTCTCGAAGTAAATCTTCCTTAACACCAACGAAATAGTCGGAGGGCTTTCACTTTAGTGACGGAGAGCACCCCTTGTTACGGTCGGCCAATGCACAAACCCGCCCAAACGAGTACCCCGATCGCGTCGATCCTGGCCGCCAGGTGGAGTCCTCGCGCCTACGACGACGCCGCCACGGTCACCGACGACCAGGTCCGCGCGCTGCTCGAAGCGGCGCGCTGGGCGCCGTCGTTCGGCAACACCCAGCCCGCCCGCTACCTGGTCGGACTCCGGGGCACGCCGTCGTTCGACCGGATCCTCTCGACGCTCAACTCGGGCAACAGCGCGTGGGCCCGTCGCGCCGGGCTGCTGCTGATCGGCGTGATGGTGACCACGAACGAGAAGGGCGAAGTCCCGTACGCCGAGTACGGACTGGGGCTGGCGAGCGAGAACCTCGTGCTCCAGGCCGTCGAGCTCGGCCTGATCGCGCATCAGATGGCCGGCTTCTCCGCCGAAGCGGCGACGGACTTCTTCGGGCTGCCCGACGACGTCGTCCCCAAGGTCGCCATCGCCGTCGGCCACCCCGCGGATCCCTCGGTACTGGAAGAGGACTGGCGGATCGAGCGCGAGAAGGCGCCGCGCGAACGTCTCTCGCTGGCGGAATTCGCCTACACCGACGGCTGGGGCACGAGCGCCTTCTCCGACTGAGGGAGCCAGCGCAGGGCGAGCACGCCGAGCCCGACGTGCAGCAGGCTCAGCACCGCGACGGCGGTGTGCAGACCCGCGACGAAAGCCTCCTTCGCGTCAACGACGACGGTGGGCGCGATCCCCGGGTGCTGAAGGGTTTCGCCGAGCGTGGGCGCGAGACCCGGACCGGCCAGGCGGAACACCAGCGCGGCGAGCGACCCCATGAGGGCGATCCCCAGCGCGTTGCCGATCTCGTTGCTCGTCTCGGCGATCGCGCCCGCCGCCCCCGCCCGTTCGGCGGGCACCGCGCCGACGGCGGTGTCGGCCACCACGCTGAACGAGATGCCGTAGCCGACCCCGGCGACCACGGTCGAGGCGACGTACCAGCCCGCCCCGCCCGTGACGCCGGTCATGAGCAGCAACGCCAGCCCGAGCGCGATGGAGAAGTGGCAGGTGATCAGGGCCGCGCGCTTGCCGATCCGGTCGACCAGCGCGGGCGTGACGACGCACAGAGTGGTGAGCACCGCCGCGCCGGGCAGCGCCAGGAGCGCCGCGTGCAGCACGGGCAGGCCGAGCACGGACTGGAGGTGGATCCCGGACAGGTACGCGGCCGCCGACCAGGCGGCCAGCGGAAGCAGCCCGGTGACGACCGCGATCGTGAAGACCCGGTCGCGGAACAGGGAGAACTCGATCAGCGGGTGGTCGAGACCACGCTGGCGCCGGACGAACCACACGAGCAGCCCGGCCCCGGCGATCCCCGCCGAGACCGCGACGACGGACAGCCCGTCGGCGGCGGCGTGCTTGATCCCGTAGATCGCGAGCAGCAGACCGGCGGCGGAGAGCACCACGCTCAGCGCGTCCACGCGACCCGGCCGGGTGACGCGTACCTCCCGGAGCGACACGGGCGCGAGCGCCAGGAACACCACGATCACCGGCAGGTTGACCAGGAAGACCGAACCCCAGGAGAACCGCTCCAGCAGGACACCGCCGACGACCGGGCCGATCGCGAAACCGGCGGCGAACGCGGCCGCGAAGACGCCGATGGCCCGCGCCCGTCGTCGCGGATCGGGGAAGAGCTCGCTCAGCACGGCCAGCGCGGACGGCAGCAGCGTCGCGCCCGCCAGCCCCATCAGGGCACGGAACGCGATGAGCAGTTCCGGGTTCGGGGCGAACGCCGCACCGGTGGAGGCCGCGCCGAACACGGCGGCGCCGATCATCAGCAGCTTCAAGCGGCCGTACCGGTCGCCGAGGTTGCCGAACGCGACGAGCAGCGAGCCGACCGCGAAGCCGTAGACGTCCAGGATCCACAACGCCTGATCGGCCGTCGGCGTGAGCGCCTGGCCGATCCTGGGCATCGCGAGGAACAGGATCGACCCGTCCATCGAGACCAGGAAGACCGGGCAGAGGATCACCAGCAGGCCGAACCAGGCCCGGTTGTGCCGTCTTGTCATGCCCTCGACGGTGCGTCGGCGCCGACTTCCCAGCCATCCCCGTGCCGTGGGTACACCCGCCAGGTACACCCACGCGGCCGCGGGCGAACTTAGGCTCGAAGGCATGGAAAGCCTCGGCGTGTACCTCAAGAGCCGTCGTGACCGGGTGACCCCGGACGAGATCGGCCTGCGCACCTACGGCACCTCCCGCCGCGTTCCCGGTCTGCGCCGCGAGGAACTCGCCCAGCTCGCCGGGGTGAGCGCCGGGTACTACACGCGGCTGGAGCAGGGACTGGCCGAAACCGCTTCACAGCAGGTGCTCGACGCGCTCGCCCGCGCGCTCCGGCTGGACGACGTCGAAACCGTCCACCTGCACAACCTCGCCCGGCAGTCCTCGCTCCCGAAGCTGTCCGACCCCGGCCCGGAGGAGCCGCATCCCCGCGTCCTCGCGCTGCTGGAGAACCTCGGCGAGACCGTGCCCGCCGTCGTGCTCGGCAGGCGCGGCGACGTCCTCGCGTGGAACCGCGCGGGGCACGCGCTCACCGCCGAACACGTCGGCTTCGGCTCGCCGGGGGATCCCGGACGACGGCCGTCCGTGCCGCGGATGTTCTTCCTCGACCCGCTCACCCGCGCGCTGTTCGGCAACTGGGCCGAACTCGCCCGCGTCCACGTCGCCTACCTGCGGCTGACCGCGGGCCGCCATCCCACGGACGCCCGCCTCGCCGGGCTCATCGGCGAACTGACCATGCGCAGCGACGAGTTCGCGACGCTCTGGGCGACCGGTGACGTCGCCGACTGCACCGTCGGCGCCATGCGCCTGCGGCATCCGACGGTCGGCGCGGTCGACGTCGACTATCAGGTGTGGCTCCAGCCCGACAGCCCCGACCATCGGCTGGAGATCTACACGCCGAACGACCCGGGTTCCGCCGACGCGCTGAAGATCCTGACCCGTTTCGATCGCTAACCTGGGGTCATGGGGGCTTTGCACAGTCTTGTCCGCAACGAATCCCGCACGATGAAGGGGCTCTGGCTCTATGTGAGAGGCCGCCAGGACGGTGTCGACGGGGATGCCGTGGCCGTGCCTTATGGCGCGAACGGCAAGGCGATCTTCGTCGTCATGACGGTGGTGAGCGCCGTCGAAGCGGGTCTCTTCTGGCTGATCGACTTCGGTCTGGTCTTCGACGTGGTGCTGCTCGTCTTGGGTGTGTACTCGGTGCTGCTGGTGTTCGGGGTCTACGCCGGCACCGTCGTCCGGCCGCACGTGGTCTCGTCGCGCGAGGTGCGGGTGCGCTACAGCTCGTTCTACGACGTGCGAATCCCGCGAGAGAACGTCGCCGCGCTGCGGTACGCGAAGGAAAGCCACGACCCGCTCAAGGCGAAGCCGTTCCGCGATGAAACCTGGCTCAGTCACGACAATTTCTACGAGACGAACCTGGTCGTCGAACTGCGTGAGCCGATCACCATGACCCGTCCGCTCGGCAGGACCGAGACCGTCCGCGTCGTGAAGTTCCAGGCAGACGACCCGAAGGCCGCCGTCGAGGCCTACCAAAGGCTCGCCGTCAGTTGAGGGCCGTCGTCCGGTCCACGATCATGCGCGCGACCTCGATGACGCTTTCGTCCAGCGAGTAGGCGTGCGCGCGGATGAGGGCCAGCGCGTCCGAAGCGGTGCACTGACGGCTGCTCATGATCATTCCCGTGGCCTGATGGACCACGACCCGCAGATCGCTGTCGCCGAACAGCGGATGCAGGGGGAGCCCGTCCTCGACGTCGATCAGCGTGCCCGGATGCAACGCGGTGTCGGTGAGGACGTCGGCCACCACCTTCGTCGAACGGGCGACAACGGCGTCCGGTTCGGGTTCGGGCCGGTACGCGATGAGGGTGCCCAGCGGTGCCTCCAGCAGCCCCAGCCGGGCCGAAACCACCGCCCGGACGCCGAGTTCCCGCGCGGCCGGGCCGAACCGGGGCCATCTGCTCAGCAGTTCACGCTCGCCGCAGACCCCCGGTCTGAAGGGGATGCCCCGGGAGGGAGCTTTTCCAACGCCTTCAGGGGATACACCCCGGCCCTGGCCTCGCGCAGGGCTTCTTCGTCGACGTCGGTGCCGTAGATCTTGACCTGCTTGGTGCAGTCCTCGATGCCGAGTTGCTCGGCGAAAAGGATCGCGAGGGTGTACGCCTCCTCCCCGCTCGAACAACCGGCGCTCCAGATCCGGATGTCCCCGTCCGGTCCGGCCTTGGCGACCAGCTCGGGGACGACGACCGTCTGGAGGTAGTGCCAGGCGGCGGGGTCCCGGAAGAAACTGGTGACGTTGATCAGAATGGTGTTGAAGAGCTCTTGGAACTCTTCGGCGTTGAGCTCCAGGAAATCGCGGTAATCCGCGTACCGCTCGAAATTCACCGCCTGCATCCGTTTGTGGACCCGGCGGGCGAGTGAGGTTCGTTTGTAACCGGTGAAATCGAATCCGCGGGAGTCCTTGATGAACGTCAGCAGGGCTTCGAGGTCCCGCTCGTCTTCGACTTCGCCATCGTGCGTGTTCACAGCGACCTCGTTCCGTCTGTCAAGGCCACCAGCGCGCCCGCGATGTCTTTCAGCGGCAGCATCAGGTCGACCGCCACGGCATTCGCCACGGCCTGCGGCATGCCTTTGAATTCCGCGGTGCTCGGATCTTCCGCGACCACGGTACCGCCATGAGACATCGCCGCCTTCGCACCCTTCGAGCCGTCGAAACCGGTCCCGGTCAGCACGCAGAACAGGGCGGTGGGCCCGTAGACCTCCGCGACGGACTCGAAGAGCAGATCGGCCGATGGCCGGACGAATCGCACTTTGTCGCCCTTCGACAGGACGAGCTTGCCGCCGGGCGCGACCAGAAGATGACGGTCCGGCGGCGCGAGGTAGGCGACGCCGCCGGCGGCCACCTCGCCGGGTTCGGCCAATTTCACCCGCAACGGTGAACGCCGGTCGAGGATCTCGGCGAGCACCGTGTCGTGGTGGGGATCGAGGTGCTGGACGATGACCAGGGGCACGGGAAAATCGGCGGGCAAGGCTCCCAGCACCGTGACGAGTGCCTTGACTCCGCCCGCCGAAGTTCCGATCGCGACGATCTCGTAAGGCACCGCCCGAGAGCGGTTGAGGCCGAGCATCCTTCGATGCGTAATGCTCCGGGGCTAGGCGGAACCGCCCACGCGGCGGATGATCTTCGCGAGAATTCCGGTGACCACCATCCAGAAGACCGCCGCGATGCCGTAGTTGATCAGCACGCGGAGTTTGGCGTCCTCGGGCATGAAGAGATCCTTGAAGCCCAGCAGGAGACCGTCGGCCCAGCCGCGGACGAACGACACGATGCCGTTGTCGGGGTTCGCCTCGCCGATCACGAAGACGACGTGCAGCACCAGGATGGCCGCGAAGATCAGCCCGACCCAGCGGACGACGCTCGCCAGTATCCCGGCCGCGCGACCGCTCCCGGCCCGCCAGTCGACCTTGCGCCGGGTCTCCTGATCAGCCGTTTCCTTCTCTTCAGCGTGCTCGCCCATGCGGGGCAGTGTGGCACGCTCCCTGGTCCGATTGCTACCCGCGAGTAACCCGAATGGGCGCCACTCTGGTCACGGTTCGATCGCGGCCCGGGTTTCCTTCCGGGCGATCTCGCGGTTAAGGTGGCCTCGTGGCTCGAGCTCTCCTGCTTCGCTGCCGCGACGGGGCCTGATCGGACCGGCTCCCCGTCGCGGGGCTTCGTGGTGCCGGTCGTCGCACCCGATTCTTCAGGAGAACCGTCCCCTCATGAGCATCCGTAAACCCACTCGCCCTGCCCCTTCCGAGCAGGCTCCGTGGAACACCCAGCGCGGCACTTCGATGCCCGTGCACCGCTATCGCCCCTGGTACGACCTGGTCGAGGACATCTCGCTGCCCGACCGCACCTGGCCGGACAAGCGCATCGACACCGCCCCGCTGTGGTGCGCGGTCGACCTGCGCGACGGCAACCAGGCCCTGATCGACCCGATGTCGCCCGCGCGCAAGCGCAAGTTCTTCGACCTGCTGGTCCGCATGGGCTACAAGGAGATCGAGGTCGGCTTCCCGGCGGCGTCGCAGACGGACTTCGACTTCGTCCGCGAGATCATCGACGAGGGCGCCATCCCGGACGACGTCAGCATCCAGGTGCTGACCCAGTGCCGCCCCGAGCTGATCGAGCGCACCTTCAAGGCCCTCGAAGGCGCGCCGCGCGCGATCGTCCACATCTACAACTCGACGTCGATCCTGCAGCGTCGCGTGGTGTTCCGCGAGGAGCGCATCGGCATCACGAAGATCGCTTCGCAGGCGGCCGAGCTGGTCGTCGACTACGCGGCGAAGCAGCCGGACACCGACTTCCGCTTCCAGTACTCGCCCGAGTCCTACACCGGTACCGAGCTGTCCTACGCGCTCGAGGTCTGCAACACGATCACCGAGATCTGGCAGCCGACGCCGGAGAAGCCCGCCATCCTCAACCTGCCCGCCACCGTCGAGATGGCGTCGCCGAACGTCTACGCCGACTCGATCGAGTGGATGCACCGCAACCTGGAGCGCCGCGACTCGGTGATCCTGTCGCTGCACCCGCACAACGACCGCGGCACCGGCATCGCCGCCGCCGAACTGGGCTTCCAGGCCGGCGCGGACCGGATCGAAGGCTGCCTGTTCGGCAACGGCGAGCGCACCGGCAACGTCGACCTGGTCGCGCTGGGCATGAACCTGTACAGCCAGGGCGTCGACCCGCAGATCGACTTCTCCGACATGGACGAGATCAAGCGGACCGTCGAATACTGCAACCAGCTGCCGGTGCACGAACGCAGCCCGTGGGCGGGCGACCTGGTGTTCACCGCGTTCTCCGGCAGCCACCAGGACGCGATCAACAAGGGGCTCGACGCGCTGAAGGCCGCCGCCGACAAGGCGGGCACGCCCGTCGACGAGCACCCGTGGGAGGTCCCGTACCTGCCGATCGACCCGAAGGACATCGGCCGCAACTACGAGGCCGTGATCCGGGTGAACTCGCAGTCCGGCAAGGGCGGCGTCGCCTACATCATGAAGGCCGAGCACCAGCTCGACCTGCCGCGGCGCCTGCAGATCGAGTTCTCGAAGGTCGTCCAGCGCCACACCGACACCGAGGGCGGCGAGGTCGACCCGGCCACCATGTGGAACGCGTTCTCGGCCGAGTACCTGGAGCTGAAGACGCCGCTGGAGCTGGTCCGCCAGCACGTGCGGGACAACGGCGACGGCGAGTACGACATCACCGCCACCGTGCGGGTCGAAGGCGACGAGCACGAGGTCACCGGGCGCGGGAACGGCCCGATCGCGGCCTTCTTCGACGCGCTGTCGACCGTCGGGTTCGACCTGCGGCTGCTGGACTACAGCGAGCACACGCTCTCGCCGGGCGACGACGCGCGGGCGGCGTCGTACATCGAGTGCGCGATCTCGGACCGGGTGTTCTGGGGTATCGGGATCGACCCGTCGATCGTGACCGCTTCGCTGCGGGCCGTCGTGTCGGCGGTGAACCGGGCGAACCGGTAGCTTCCGGCGTTCCCAAGTACATGAAGGCCCCCTTCCTTGCGCCTAGGTACAGGAAGGGGGCCTTCATGTACCTAGGCCGCGGCTGGGCGTGGGCCCGCTCGTAACCGTGTCGCGAAAGCCACTTTGGGGACATCAGACGTCGCGAAAGTGGCTTTCGCGACGTGCGTCACCCCCGGAACCCGGGATCGACGGGCTCGTCCCCTGTGTCTCTGGCGGCGTTCCGGCTTCACGTATCCCGCCGCAGGTTGCGAAAGCCACTTTCACAACGTTGAAGGTTGCGAAAGTGGCTTTCGCACCCCCCGCTCAGCAC
Source organism: Amycolatopsis sp. NPDC089917 (assembly GCF_040684635.1). Classification (NCBI taxonomy): domain Bacteria; kingdom Bacillati; phylum Actinomycetota; class Actinomycetes; order Pseudonocardiales; family Pseudonocardiaceae; genus Amycolatopsis; species Amycolatopsis sp. NPDC089917. The sequence continues at coordinate 42,331 of NZ_JBFBGL010000057.1, forward strand.
CGCGCCCGAGTACAGGAAGGGGGCCTTCACGTACCTCTACAGGGCCTTCACCGCGGCCAGGATGTCGGCCGGGTCGGTGCGGGTGGTGTAGTCCGGGTGGACGTCGACGTACCTGATGACGCCCTCACCGTCCACCACCAGGACCGTCGGGTACGGCAGCTCCCATTCCGCCGCCCCGTTGATCTTCTCGACGTCGCCGATCAGCGCGTCGAAGGTCGGCTTGAGCTCCGGGTCCTGGCGGAACGTGATGCCGAGCGCGTGTCCGAGCTCGTTGTCCACATCGGACAGCACGGTGAACTCCAAGTCCTTTGTGGACAACGAGCCGTCCGGCAGCTGCGGGCTGACCGCGACCAGCCTCATCCCCAGGTTCTCCAGCTCCGGCAGCAGCTCCTGCTGATACGCGCGCAGGGCGAGGTTGCAGTACGGGCACCACGCGCCGCGGTAGAACACGACGACCGCGGGCCCGTCCGCGACCCGGACCCGGGCACCGGAAGCGTCCGGCAACGTGAAGTCCGGCATCGCCGCGCCCGGCTTCACCGCCGCCTCGACGACCATCCCGGCGAACTTCTCCCGATCGGCCTTGAGCACCGGCGCCACCTCCTCCGGCAAATGCTCCGCGACAGCGGCACGCAGGTCGGCGAGGTCGGTGTTGAGATCCCCCATCGTCAGCTCCTTTGGTTGTACTGATCGGTACAGTGCGGCTGACTGTACTATTCGGTACATGAGTGGTCAACCGGCGAAGACCCCGCGAGGGCGGATGACTCGTGACGCGATCGTCGACGCGGCGGCGGAACTGATGTACGTCAACGGCGTCGCCGCGACGAGCGTCGACAAGGTGCTCGCGGCCAGCGGCGCCGGGAAATCGCAGATGTACCACTACTTCAAGAACAAGGACGAACTCGTCGGCGCGGTCATCGACCGCTGCCTCGAACTGATCCTCGGCAACCAGCCCACGATCTTCGAACTCCGCGAATGGGCGGACTTCGACCAGTGGGCCCAGGAGATCCTCGCCATCCAGAGCACCTCGAAAGGGCCGGTCGCCTGCCCACTCGGCAACCTCACCGGCGAACTCGGCGACGATCCGAAAATGGCCCCGCTGCTGGACAACGCCTACCGCACCTGGGAATCCCATCTCGAACGCGGCCTGAAGTCCTTGCAGGAAAACGGGAAACTCGCCGAGGACGCCGACCCGGTCCGGCTCGCGCAGGCCACGATGACCTGTCTCCAGGGCGGCCTGCTGATGGCCCACCTGCGGCACGACATCACGCCGATCACCGACGCGCTCAAGATCGCGCTGGACCACCTGAAGAGTCACGCTCGCCCGTGAGCGCCGCGACCTCGTCGGCGAGCGCGTCGAGCACCTTCGCCACCGCGGGCCGCGAGGACGCGCCCAGTCTGCAGACCGCCTCGACGTGCCGCGCCGCCTTGATCCCGGCGAGCGGGCGGCAGACCAGGCCGCTGCCGCGCCGGGTGTCCACTGTGTACCGGGGCAGCAGCGCGATCCCGTGTCCCGCCGCCACCAGCCGTTCGATGATCCGGAAGTCGTTGATGCGCTGCACCACCCGCGGCCGCACGCCGGTGCGGATGATCAGCGACTGGAGGATGTCGTCGACGGGGAAACCGGCGTTGACGCTGATCCAGCGTTCGTCGGCCAGCTCGGCGAGCTCGATGCGGCGCCGTTTCGCGAGCCTGTGCCCCGCCGGGAGCGCGACGTCGAGCGGTTCGCGCAGCAGATGCCGCGACTCCAGCCGCTCCGAGCCGAGCGACTCCGCGTGCTCGTCCCGGTGCGCCACCACGATGTCGTAGTCCGCGACGAGTCCCGGCACTTCGGGCGGCGTCATGTCGACGTCGCGCACGATGACGTCCAGTCCGTCGAATTCCGCCACCCGGTGCAGCAGCCCGGGCAGCAGCATCAGCCCGGCCGACTGGAAGATCGCCACCCGGACCCGGCCGCGCGGGGCACTGCGATAAGTGTCCAATTCGGACTCGGCGCGGTCGAGCGCGGCGAGCACGTCGTCCGCGCGGGCGACCAGCGCGCGGCCCGCGTCGGTCAGCCGCAGCCCGCGCCCGGCGGGCTCCGTCAGCGCGAGACCGACGTCACCCTGCAGGGCGCGCAGCTGCTGGGAAACCGCGGACGGCGTGCAGTGCAACGCCTTCGCGGCCGCCGTCACGCTGCCGCGGTCGGCGAACTCCCGCAGGGTCCGCAGCCTGCCGATGTCCATGTCGCCAGCATATGTGAAGCCGAACTGAACGGTCGCTGCAAATATTCTCGCTGGTCCTAAATGGTCATCCACGTCAGAGTGAAGACATGCCCGCCCGCGACCGTTTGCTCGCCCTGCTCGTCGTCGTCCTCTGGGGCTGCAACTTCCTCGCCATCCACGCCACCCTCGGACAGTTCCCGCCCGTCTTCGCCGGCGGGCTGCGCTTCGCGATCATCGCGATCCCGACCATCCTGTTCGTGCCGTGGCCGAAGGTGAAGATCCGCCACCTGCTCGGCTACGGACTGGGCTTCGGCACCGGGCAGTTCGCCTTCCTGTTCATCGCGATGGACACCGGCATGCCGACCGGTCTCGCGTCGCTGGTGCTGCAGGCTTCGGCCCCGTTCACCGTCCTGCTCGGCGCCGTCTTCCTGCGGGAACGCGTGTCCGGACGCCAGCTCGCCGGGATTCTGCTCGCCGTCGCCGGGATGGCGACGATCGCCTGGCAGCAGGCCGGGAACGCCACCCTGCTGCCGGTGATCCTGACCCTGCTCGGCGCGCTGAGCTGGGCGTTCGGCAACCTGAGCACGCGGCAGGCGGCGCCGGACAACCCACTGAACTTCGTCCTCTGGATGTCCGTGGTGCCGCCCTTGCCGATGTTCGCGCTGTCGCTGGCGATGGAGGGGCCCGCCGAGATCGGGCGTTCGCTGAGCACCCTCGGCACGACCACCGGGCTGATCGGTCTCGGCGGGCTCGCCTACGTCGTGCTGTTCGGCACGATCGTCGGCTCCGGGATCTGGACGTCGCTGATGCGCCGCAACCCGGCCGGCGTGGTCGCGCCGTTCTCGCTGCTGGTGCCGGTGGTCGGGCTGTCGATGGCGTTCCTGGTCCTCGACGAGCGGCCCTCACTGGTGGAGATCATCGCCGCGGCCGTCGTCATCGGCGGCGTCCTGTTCGGGTCGACGAAGCGCCGCGCCCGCGAGCCGGACTTCCTCGCCGAAGCCGAAACGCCTCAGCCCACTGGTGTGCGGTGAGGCTTTTGGGCACGACGCCCGGGCCGGGGCGCGTGAACACCCGCCGCACGAAGTCCTGGTAGCGCTCGCGATCCGCGTCGTCGACGAGCGGCCGCTCGCGACGGGCCATGGTGAGCAGACCGCCGTCGACGCCGGGCCTGGGGCGGAACGCCGCCGCGGGGGACCCTGCCGACCAGCCCGAAGTCGAACCACGGCCACCACTGCGCGGTCAGCATGGTCGCGCCGCCGACCCCGGCCCGGCGGCGCGCCACCTCCCACTGCACGAGCAGGACGGCGTCCGTCCAGCCGGGAGCGGCGAGGACGTGGCGCAGCGTCGCGGTGGTCAGGTGGAACGGCAGATTGCCGACCAGGACGTAAGGCGTCTTCGGCAGAGGGAACCGCAGGAAGTCCGCGGTGACGATCTCGGTGGATGCCCGGACGCGGCCCGCCAGCCGGGCCGCGCGACGGTCGTCGATTTCGATGCCGGTCAGCGACCGGCCGAGCCGTTCCAGCGGCAGGGTCAGCGCGCCGTCGCCGGTGCCGAATTCGATGATCGGACCGTCGATCGCGGCGACGAGCCGCACCAGCTTCTCGATGATGTTCCGGTCGATGAGGAAGTTCTGGCCGAGTTCGTGACGGCCAGGACGATGTGTGCGCAAGGGATCTCCGCGGCTTCGAGGTGAGCCGGGCAGCACGAGGCAGGCCCGGCGATGACTCGCTCGGGCGGCGGTTCCTTGCTGGACGCGCTGGATCCGCCGCTAGGCGCGGCGGATCCTGGTGAACGCGGAAGCACACATGGCGGCGAAGCTACCCCGTGCCGGAGTGCTCCCGCCAACGGTTTTCTACCCGGCGATGCGGCTGGTGCCGAGGTGCTCGACCGGACCGGACAGCGCGGCCTTCACCCGGCGGGTGAGGTCGTCCGTGAGCACCTCGGTCTCGCCCTTCTCCAGCCCGTCGACGACCTGGCGGGCGACGTCGCGCGGGTCGTTCTTGGGGATGTCGAGGCCCTGGGTCATGTCGGTGTCGGTGTAGCCGAGGTGGACGCCGACGACCCGGGTGCCCTGCTCGGCGAACTCGATGCGGAGCGAATTGGTGAGCGACCAGAAGGCCGCCTTCGACGCGCCGTAGGACCCCGAGCCCGCCGCCCAGGACAGGACGGAGTGCACGTTGACCAGCGCGCCGCCGTCCTTGAGCAGCGGCGCAAACGCTTGCGCGACGCGCAGCGCCCCGAAGACGTTCGTCTCGAAGACCGGCCGGTGCGCGTCGACGTCTTCGGCCAGCAGCGAGCCGAGACCGAGGACGCCGGCGTTGTTGAAGACGATCGTCGTGTCGCTCGCTTCGGCGGCCAGCGCGCGAACGGACTCCGGGTCGGTGACGTCGAGCGGAAGCGGGACGATCCGCGGATCGGTCTCCTCGCGCGGCGTCCTGGCCGTCGCGTAGACCTTGGCGGCGCCGCGGTCGAGCAGTTCGGCGACGAACGCCTTGCCCAGTCCGCGTTGTCCGCCGGTGACCAGGACGACCGCACCTTCGTTGGAGGTCATGACTCGCTCCTCTGACAGAAGTGTTCGACTTTTGATTCTGTCGTCAGGATGGCGGCGCGAGATGACAGAGTCAAGTACCCTTGACTTATGTCATGGACCGCGACCGACCGATACCGGTTACGCACCGCCCCCTCGGGGCTGGCGCTCGTTCAGGACTTCCTCAACACGAAGGCGATCAAGACGCACGGCCTCGACCTGCTGAGCGACGTCGATCTGGCGCGGCCGTGGCTTGCCGGGACGCTGGCGGAATGGTCGAAGACCCGGGACTCCGAAGTGCCCGAGATCTCGCTGGGCACGGGTGACCTTCGCGCGCTTCGCGATCTGCGGGAGTCGTTCGTCGCGCTCTTGGACGGCGACGAAGCCACCGTCGAGAAACCGGTCAAGGCCGATCTGGCCGTGCGGGACGGCGTCGTCCGGCTGTTCCCGTCCGGCGCCAGACGGCAGTGGCTCGCTTCGGCGCTGTGGACGGAGACGCTGCTCGCGCAGCAGGCCGGGATCTGGCCGCGGCTGAAACTGTGCCGTCTCGACGGCTGCCGTTCGGCGTTCTACGACGTCTCGCGCAACAACAGCGGGGTCTGGCACGACGTGCGGACCTGCGGGAACGTCGCGAACCTGCGGGCGTCGCGGGAACGGAAGAAGGCGCTCAGCTGAGTGCGGCGAGCGCCGACGGGATCGGGATCTCGCCGCCGATGACGTCGAACCCCTGGTTCTCCGCGAGCGGCTCGTCGAGGGCGGCGACCAGGACCCCGGCGACGTCGGCGCGGGAGACGTGCCCGGGTTCGAGGTGACCGCCGAGCTTGACGCGACCGGTCGGCTGCTCGTCGGTGAGCGTGCCGGGGCGGACGATCGTCCAGTTCAGGCTCGACCGGCGCAGGACGCTGTCGGAGATCTGTTTCGCCATCAGGATCGACCGCACCAGCCGGTCGCCCTGATCCGGCGAATCCGCGAACTGCGCGGAAAGCTGCACGAACCGCGAGACCCCCGCCTTCTCCGCCGCGCGGATCGCGGTGATCACGCCGTCGCGGTCGACGAGGTCGACCGAGGCCTGCTCCGGATCGGGCGCGCCGATAGCGTTGATCACGACCTCGGACCCGGCGAGCGCCTCGACGAGGTCGTCCGCGTCGGCGGTGACGTCCGCGACCACGGTTTCGGCGCCGAGCCCGGCGACCTCCTCGGCGCGACGGCGGCTGCGCAACCCCGCCCGCACCTGATGTCCCCGCCCCACCAGGAGCCGGACCACGTGAATCCCCGTCCGCCCCGACGCACCCAGCACTGTGACCCGCATGACACGAGTCTGCCTGATCACGGCCGCCCCCGCCGTTCACGCGCCCTCCCTCCGCGTTTCGTCCTCTGAATGCGGGCTTGGGTGGCGCAGGTGCCGCCGCCACGGAGGGCGACTTTCCCAGTTGGGGCGCGTGAGTCGGTCGGGCGGTCCGTGAAGGACTCCTTGAGGGACCTAGGGTCCGTGAAGGGCCCCTTCACTACCTTGAGGGTAGGCAAGGAGGCCTTCGCTACGGCGGCCCGGCCGAGGCGAAGTCGGTGAAGGGCTCCTTCATGCGGGAAGTACATGAAGGCCCCCTTCCTGTACCTAGGCGCAAGGAAGGGGGCCTTCACGTACTTCAAGCGGGACTAGAGGATCTCCGCCGCCGAGCCGACGTCCGGAAGGCCGCCGACGTCGGGGTTCAGGTCCCCGGCTCCGACGAGTTCCGCCTCGACCGCGTGCGGTTGGATCCGCCCGTCGCGGATGTCCTCCGCGTAGTGGCACGCGACCCGGTGACCGGCGCCGATCTCCCGCAGCTGAGGACGATCGGTGTCGCACAGGCTCTGCTGCTTCCACGGGCACCGCGTGTGGAACCGGCAGCCGGACGGCGGCCGCGCCGGCGAGGGCAGGTCACCGGCGAGCAGGATCTGCTCCCGGGTGTCCTCCACCGTCGGGTCCGGCACGGGGATCGCCGAGAGCAGCGCCCGCGTGTACGGGTGCAGCGGGTTCTCGTACAGCGTGTCGGCGTCGGCCTCTTCGACCAGCGAGCCGAGGTACATCACGCCGATGCGGTCGGAGATGTGCCGCACCACCGCGAGGTCGTGCGCGATCACGAGATACGTGAGCCCGAGCTTCTCCTGGAGGTCCTCCAGGAGGTTAACGACCTGCGCCTGCACCGAGACGTCCAGCGCGGACACCGGTTCGTCGGCGACGATCAGGTCCGGCTGGACCGCGAGCGCCCGCGCGATGCCGATGCGCTGACGCTGGCCGCCGGAGAACTCGTGCGGGTACTTCCGCAGCGAGGACTCCGGAAGCCCGACGGCGGCAAGGAGTTCACGCAGCCGCGCGGCGGTCGCTTCCTTGTCCTTGTCGAGGCCGTGCGCCTTCATCCCTTCCGTCAGAATGGATTCCACGGACTGCCGAGGGTCCAAAGAGGACATCGGGTCCTGGAAGACCATCTGCATCCGGCGGCGCGCCTTGCGCAGTTCCTCGCCCTTGAGCCCGGCGACGTCGGTGCCGTCGAAGACGACCTTGCCCGCCGTCAGCTCGGTCAGCCGGAGGATCGCCCTGCCCAGAGTGGACTTCCCGCAGCCGGATTCCCCGACCAGGCCGTAGGTCTCACCCTTGCGGATGGACAGATCGACACCGTCGACGGCGAACACGTGCCCGACCGTCTTGTCGACCACGATGCCGCGCTTGATCGGGAAGTGGACCTTGAGGTCTTCGACCGCCAGGAGCACTTCCTGCGCCGGTACCGCGTGCGTCATCGGGTCCCTCCTTGTGCGGCCACGGCCGGGATCACCGGGTTGTGGCAGCGCAGCAGCCCACCGCGATCGGGGGTCAGCTGCGGTGAAACCTCCCGGCACACGCCGAGAGCGTTCGGACAGCGCGGCGCGAAGGCGCAGCCGCCCTCCCACGGGATGTTGTCGGCGACGGATCCCTTGATGGGAATCAGTTTCTCGCCGCGGCCCGCGTCGAGACGCGGGATCGAGGCGAGCAGGCCGTGCGTGTACGGGTGCCGAGGTTCGGCGAACAGCGCGTGCCGTTCCGCGCGCTCGACGATCTTGCCGCCGTAGAGCACGTTGACCTCGTCGCAGAGACCGGCGACGACACCGAGGTCGTGCGTGATCATGATCAGCGCGGTCCCGGTGTCCTGCACCAGTTCGCGCAGCAGCGCGAGGATCTGCGCCTGGATCGTCACGTCGAGCGCGGTGGTCGGCTCGTCGGCGATGAGCAGCCGCGGACGGCACGCCAGCGCGATCGCGATCAGCGCGCGCTGCCGCATCCCGCCGGAAAGCTGGTGCGGGTACTCGGAAAGCCGCCGCGACGGGTCGGGGATGCCGACCTTGTCCAGCAGCTCGGCCGCCTCGACCGAAGCCACCTTGCGCGACATTCCGCGGTGCCGTTCCAGCACCTCGGTGATCTGCAGCCCGATCGGGATGACCGGGTTCAGCGAGGACAGCGGGTCCTGGAAGACCATGCCGAGGTCACGACCCCGGCGGTCCCGCATTTCCTTGTCCGACAGGCGAAGCAGATCCGTGCCTTCGAACGACACGGAACCGCTGACCTTGTTGCCGCGCTTCGCGAGCAGCCGCATGATCGCCAGCGAGGTCACGGACTTGCCGCAACCGGACTCGCCGACGAGACCGACCGTCTGGCCGGGTTCGACGTCGAAACTGACCTCGTCCACCGCGGTGAACGGCTTCTCGCCGCGTCGCTGGAAAACGACCTTGAGGTCGCGTACTTCAAGGAGAGCCATGAAAGATCACCGCCTGTTCTTCGGATCGAGGGCTTCCCGCAAGGACTCGCCGAGCAGCGTGAAGCCGAGCGCGACGATGATGATCGCGATGGCCGGGTAGTACGCCAGCTCGGGGCGGATGTCGAGGAACTGCCGGGCGCTGCGGCTCAGCATGATGCCCCATTCCGCGCGGTTCGGGTCCGGGTCGCCGAGACCGAGGAACGACAGCGCCGCCGCTTCGAGGATGGCGGTCGCCAGGGTCAGCGTGGCCTGCACGATGACCGGGCCGAGCGAGTTGGGCAGCATGTGCCGCAACACGATCGTCCCGCGTTTGACGCCCAGTGACGTCGCCGCGAGCACATGGTCGCTGTTTCTCTGCGCGAGCATCGAACCGCGCAGCAACCGCGCGAAGATCGGCACGCCGACCATCGACACGGCCACGATCACGGTCCACTGGCTCGGCTTCTGGAACAGCGCGGCGACCGAGATCGCCAGCAGCAGCGAAGGCACCGACAGCATGACGTCGACCAGGCGCATCAGCACCGTGTCGACCCAGCCGCCGAACGCGCCGGCGAGCCCGCCGATGATCATGCCGACCGCGACCCCGATGATCGTCGCGAGCACACCGACCAGCAGCGTGTTCTGGGCGCCGACCAGCAGCCGCGAAAGGTAGTCACGGCCGAAGTCGTCGACACCGAGCGGGAAACCGGGCTGCGCGCCGGGGATGATGCCCTGGCCGAGCGCGACCTGGTCCTGCAGATACCGCTCGTAGGGGTCCTTCGGCGCGAGCAGCGGCGCGAAGATCGCCACCAGCAAGAACAGGCCGGTGATCACGGCGCCGGTGATGGCCACCGGGCTCCGCAGCATCCGGCGCAGCGCCTCGCCGCCGAGGCTGTGTCCCTTCGCCGTCGACGCGGCGAGCTTGTCGATCGGCTCCTTCTTCTTGTTCAGCAATGTGTTCATCGGACACGCACCCTCGGGTCGATGAGCCCGTACGAGACGTCGACCAGCATGTTCACCAGCACGTACACCAGCGCGCCGAACAGCAGCAGCGCTTGCAGGCGCGGATAGTCACGCCGTTCGATGCCTTCGGCGAGCAGGAAGCCGAGGCCGCGGAAGTTGAACACCCGCTCGGTCAGCACGGCGCCACCGAGCAGCGCGCCGGTCTGCAGGCCGATGGTGGTGACCACCGGCAGCAGGCCGTTGCGGAGCACGTGACGGCGCCGGACGATCGGCTGGGTCAGGCCCTTCGAGTTGGCCGTGCGGATGAAGTCCTCGTTCAGCACGTCCAGCACCGACGCGCGGGTGATCCGCACGATCACCGCGAGCGGGATGGTGGCCAGCGCGAACGCCGGGAGGATCAGGTGGAGGATCGCGTCCCAGGCGGCGTCCCATTCCTGGGTGATGATGCCGTCGAAGACCGCGAAGCCGGTGACGGTGGTGGCGTCGAGACCGGCCATCTGACGGCCCTGCGAAGGAAGTCCCAGCGGGGCGGCCAGCAGGTCCTGCATCATGTAGCCGAGGAAGAACACCGGCACGGCGACGCCGACCAGCGAAAGCACGATGATGACGTTGTCGACGGCCCCGCCGCGGAAGCGGGCGGACAGGTAGCCGAACGGGATGCCGAGACCCACCGCGATGAGCATCGCGCAGAAGCCGAGCTCGATGGTGGCGGGAAGGAAGTTCCCGATCTCCGACATGACCGGCTGGGCGGAGACCAGCGAGTTGCCGAAGTCGCCGGTGATGGCCCGGCCGAGGAACTTGAAGTACTGGACGAAGATCGGATCGTCGAGGCCGAGGATCCGGTTCAGGTCGGCGATCTTCTCCGGGGTCGCCTTGTCACCCAGGAGGGCGCCGGCGGGGCCGCCGGGGAGAGACCGGAGCCAGGCGAAGATCAAAATGGACAGGATCAAGAGCGTCGGTATCGCTTGTAGCAGCCGACGCACGAGAAAACGGAGCACGTGCGTTCCTTTGTTGCCAGCCCGGGAATGGGCCACAGGGGGCGGGCGCGGTAGCGCCCACCCCCTGGTGGCTTAGTGGTGGTGGATCAGTTGACCGTGACGGTGTAGAAGCGCTCGTCGGTCAGCGGGCTGGCCACCAGGCCCTTCACCTTCGGGCCGACGACGATCGCCGGGGGGCCGTAGGCGATGGGGATGGCGGGCAGGTACTCCATGATCTTCTGGTTCGCTTCCTGGTACGCCTTGGTGTGCGCCTCACCGGCGGGCGCGGCGTCCGCGGCGCCCAGCGCCGAGAACAGCTCGGGGTTTTCGAAGCCGAACTCGGCCTTCTTGCGGCCGAAGAAGGTGCCGACGAAGTTGCCGGCGTCGTTGTAGTCACCGGTCCAGCCGAGCAGGTGGACGTCCTGCTTGCCGGCCTTCTGCACGTCGTCCTTGTAGCCACCGTTCCACGGCTTGGCGACCGGCTCCACCTTGATGCCCATGGCCTTCATGTCCTCGGACAGCGACGTGAAGATGTCCGCCGGGTTCGGCATGTACGGCCGGGAGACCTCGGTCGGGTAGTAGAACTTCAGCGTCATGCCCTCGGCGCCGGCTTCCTTCAGAAGCTGCTTGGCGCGGTTGAGGTCGTACGGGTACTTGGTGACGTTCTCGTTGTAGCCGTCGATCGCCTTCGGCACGAACTGCGTCGCGGTCTCGGCGCCCTCGGGGAGCTTCGACTTCACGAACTGGTCGCGGTTGAGACCGTAGGCCAGCGCCTGGCGGACCTTGAGGTCCTTCAGCTTCGGGTTGTTCGCCTGGTTGATGCCCAGGTACAGGATGTTGAACGACGGGCGGATGAGCACCTGCTCGCCGTCGTTGCGCAGCAGGCCGTAGTCCGCGGGCGACGGGTAGTCGTAGCCCTGGATGTCACCGGCCTTGAGCGCCTGCTTGCGGGCGTTCTCGTCCGGGATGACCTTGAAGATCAGCTTGTCGAGCTTGGCCGTCTGGGTCGGCGAGTCGGTCGCCTTGGACAGCGTGATCTCACCCTTGGCCTGGTCCCAGCTCTCGAACTTGAACGGGCCGGTACCGGTCGGGTGCTTCAGCGCGTACTCGGGGTACTGGAACGAGTCACCGCTCTGGGTGACCTGGTCCGCGTTGTACTTCTTCAGCGCGTCCGGGCTCTGGATCGAGAACGACGGCAGCGTGAAGGCGGCCGGGAACGCGCCCTTGGCCTTGTTCAGGTTCAGGACGGCGGTCGACTCGTCCTTGGCCTGGCAGTCCTTGAACACCGGGTCGCCGGAGGCGTCACCCTCGTTCTTGGCGAAGCCCTCGAAGACGTCGCCGTAGTAGATCATCTGGCTCTGGGCCGCCGCGCCCTTCATGTTGAACATGCGGTTGAAGTTGAAGCAGACCGCTTCGGCGTTGAACGCGGTGCCGTCGTGGAACTTCACGCCCTTCTTGAGGGTGAAGGTCCAGGTCTTGCCTTCGTTGCTGCCTTCCCACTTCTCCGCCAGGCCGGGCTCGAGGTCCGCGGTGCCGGGCTTGTTCATGATCAGGGTGTCCATCATCTGGCGGATGATGCGGAAGGTCTCACCGTCGTCGTTGAAGAGCGGGTCGAAAGTCTTCGGGTTACCGGCGGCGCCGAAGACCATGGTGCCTCCCGAGCCACCCCCTGCGCCTTCTTCACGCTTCGAATCGGCACAGGCGGAAATGGAGACCGCGAGTGCGCCGGCAAGCCCGATCAGGGCCACACGGCGTGCTCGGGTCACCCGCAGTTGCTGCATCTGGCACCCCTTGAGGAGAATTTCGGTGTTTAGGCACCGCCGGCGTCGATCGGGAACTCGAACTCCGCGGACGATCGGTGTGCCCGCCGACACTAGCGGGAACTCAGCCCGCACTTAAGCACGCGAGGTTACGATCGCGCTACACGAAGGCCAATACGACCGCAAAGTGTCCACAATTCCGCACTTAGTGTAATCAATTCCGCTCCACTAACGCGCAGAGTGCCGGGCCACTAACTCAAATGGGTGTCCACCACTAGGCTCATTGGATCACTGACAGAAGTGGACAGTGAGACCACGCGGTGGGGTGTTCGGTGCCGGTGGTCGTGAGTGGCGTTTCGGGTTCTAACCCGAA
>NZ_JBFBGL010000058.1:0-17199 GCF_040684635.1 Amycolatopsis sp. NPDC089917
GGGTGTGGGGGGGGGCGGGGGGGTCTGTGGTTTGGTGGTTCTCTACACCCCAGAACCCGAATCGCCACTCACGACCCACCGGACCGACCCGGTACCTAAGCGGTGACCGCCGGCTTGAGCACCTCCTCGCACCACTGGCGGAACGTCGTCGGCGTGGTGCCCTCCGGCGTCCGCGGCGCGGCGCTGTCGATACCCGTTTCCTTGGCGATCATCATGTCGACCATGCCCTGGGCCATCGCCTCGGACCAGCCGTTTTGACGTTGTGTCGCACGGAAAGCGTCCATGGAGACCCGCTGGTATCGCACCGGCCGCCCGAGGACGTCGGACATGATCCCGGCGAGGTCGTTCTGGGACAGGTCTTCCGGGCCGAGCACCGGGACGTCGGCCGTACCTTCCCACGACCGGTCGAGCAGGAGCCCGGCGGCGACGGCGGCGATGTCGCGTGTGGCGCAGGTCGGGGCCTTGCGGTCGCCGGAAACCGGGGCGAAGAAGACGCCGTCCTTGCCGATGGACGCGGCCTGCCACAACAGGTTGTCCATGAACGTCGGCATCGTCAGCGCCCGGTAGCGCACGCCGGTGGCGGCGATCAGGTCGTCCATCGCCCACGACGCCGACAGGTACCCGGCGTTCTCCGCGACGCCGCGGCCGAGGGCCGAAATTCCGACGACCCGGGCCACGCCGTGCTTCTTGAGTGCTTCGCAGGCCGGGCGGGTGAAGTCGAGGTAGGCGGCTTCGAGACTCTCGGCGCGGTGGTCCGCGGCGACCAGCCAGAACACGGTGTCGGCGCCGGCGAAGGCCTCGTCGACGACGGCGGCGTCACTGTGCGAGCCCTTGACGACCTCGACGCGCTCGCGGACGTGATCGGCCAGCCGGGCGGGATCGCGGGCGATCACGCGGACCTGCTCGCCGTTTTCGAGGAGGGTGCCGAGCAGCCTGCTGCCGATCTGTCCGGTCGGCGCGGTGACGACGATCATGAAGACTCCGAGGTGATAGGGGGTTTTCGACGTCTTCCAGTCAAGCCAGGAGCGCCGCCGAGCTGAAGGATCGGCTCGGTCGCCATTGATACCCTGGAGATATGAGTGATCTGTAGACGCGGCAGCTCCGCTACTTCGTGGCCGTCGCGGAGGAGCTTCACTTCGGACGCGCGGCCGAGCGGCTTTCGATGGCGCAGCCGCCGCTGTCCCGGGCGATCCGGGACCTGGAACGACGGCTGGACGTCCGGCTGCTCGAACGCACCACTCGCCAGGTCACGCTCACGAGCGCGGGCGAGGTGTTCCTGCGGGACGCCAGGACCGCGCTCGAAGCGGTCGCCGCGGCGGAACGGCGGGTACGGCAGGCCGGTCGCCCGGATCCCCGGCTGCGGCTGGCGCTGAAAGCCGACCATGACGCCGGGATGCTGCCGAAGATCGTCGAAGCTTATGAAGCCGAAGACGGCGCGCTGCCGATCGAACTGATCCTCGGCGGCCGAGGCGAACAGCCGCGGCAACTCCGCGACGGACGGGCGGACGTCGCGCTCGTCCCCTCCCCCTTCGACGCGCGCCGCCTCGACTTCGAACCCTTACTGACCGAACCCCGGCTGGTGGCGGTGGCGGCGAACGATCCGCTGGCGGCCAGGTCACGGCTGACGCTGGCCGACCTGGACGGCAGGCTCCTGCCCGACGGCGCCCCCGCCGACCAGGGCCCGTCGACCGGTCCGCCCGCCACGGTGGCGCCTCACGGCCCCGTCTCGGACCTCACGCAGATCCTCAAACTGGTCGAACTGGGCACCATCGTCTGCTTCCTGCCCGTGTCGGTCGCAGATCGCTATCACCGGCCGGGCATCGCTTACCTGGCCGTCGACGACGTCGAGCCCACGACCCTCGCCGTGATGTGGCCGCAGGACTCGCGTTCACCGGCCGTCGCCGCCTTCGTCCGCGCGGCCACCACGGTGGTTTCGAGCGCCTACGCCCTCGCTCAGCGGAGCTGAACGCGGCTCAGCACCCTGTCCACGACGGCGGGCAGCGGCTCGTCGTCCGGACCTTCCAGCCACAGGATGTTCCCGGTCCGCAAGGTGGCGAGGAACGTCGCCGCGGTGAGCCGGGCCAGCTCCTGGTCGAGGCCGTGCCCGCGGTCCAGCAGCACCGCGATCAGGTCGCGTTCCAGCGCGAACTGGTCCCCGGCCTGCCGCGCGAGCAGCGACGGATGCCGCCGCAGCAGCCTCAGCTGCGCCACCCATTCGCGGTCCGGGACGGGGTTCGCCCGGTACAGGTCCTGGCACGCCGCGCGCAACGCCTGCCAGGGCTTTTCGGCGGGCGGCCTGCCTTCGACCAGCGACACCAGGAGCCCGGTCCGCTCGCGGTCGGCGTGCAGGATCGCGTCCTCTTTGTTCGCGAAGTAGTTCGAGAACGTCCGCCGGGACACCCCCACCGTGTCGGCGATGTCCTCGACGGTCACGCCGTCGAGACCGTGCTCCATCGCCAGGCGGAGCGCGGCCTCGTGCAGCGATTGCCGCGTCGCCGCCTTCTTGCGGGTGCGGAGCGTGTCGAGGGTGTCCACCAGGACAGCGTAGCGACGGGAATAAAGTTCTCACTGTGCAAGTTTGCACAGTGGGCAATAATTGCCCCGAACGCTTGAAAGGACGCCATGAAGACCGAAGGAACGGCGGAGGCACCGTCCGAGGCGATGGGGCACCGCCAGGTGCTCGAATCGCTGTCCGGGCTGCTGCTCGCGCTGCTCGTGGCGATGATCAGTTCGACGGTCGTGTCGACCGCCCTGCCGTTGATCATCGGCTCGCTGAACGGCTCGCAGACGCAGTACACCTGGGTGGTCACCGCCACCCTCCTGGCGGCGACCGCCACCACCCCGATCTGGGGCAAGCTCGCCGACCTGTTCAACAAGAAGACGCTGGTCCAGGTCGCGATCGTGATCTTCGTGATCGGCTCGATGATCAGCGGGTTCAGCCAGAACACCGGACAGCTGATCGCCGCCAGGGCGTTCCAGGGCATCGGCGTCGGCGGTCTGCAGGCGCTGGTCCAGGTCGTGATCGCGGCGATCATCCCGCCGCGTGAACGCGGCCGCTACAACGGTTACCTCGGCGCGGTCATGGCGGTCGCCACGGTCGGCGGCCCGCTGCTCGGCGGCCTGATCGTGGACGTGCCGTGGCTGGGCTGGCGCTGGTGCTTCTTCGTCGGCGTGCCGATCGCGGTGGCGGCGTTCATCGTGCTGCAGCGGACCCTGAAGCTGGAGACCGCGCGCCGCGAGAACGTCCAGGTCGACTACCTCGGCGCGGGCCTCATCGCCGCGGGCGTGAGCGTCCTGCTGATCTGGGTCTCGTTCGTCGGCAACAGCTTCGACTGGCTTTCGTGGCAGACCGCGGTCATGGTGGCGGGCGGTGTCGTACTCCTCGCGCTCGCGCTGATGGTGGAACGGAAGGTCCGCGAACCCGTCGTGCCGTTGCACATCATCACCCAGCGCACCCCGGCGCTCGCGATCGTCGCGAGCCTCGCGGTCGGGATGGCGATGTTCGGCGGCGCGGTGTTCCTCGGCCAGTACTTCCAGGTCGGCCGCGGTTACTCCCCCACCGAAGCCGGTCTGCTGACCATCCCGCTGATGGGCGGCGTGCTCGTGTCCTCGACCGTCTCCGGACGCCTGATCAGCCGGACCGGGCGGATCAAGCCGTACATCGTGGCGGGCACCATCACCCTGGTGATCGGGTTCCTCGGGCTGGGCACGGTCGACCACGCGTCGCCGCTGTGGCTGGTCGGCATCGCGATGGCGGTCGTCGGCGTCGGGGTGGGCATGACGATGCAGAACCTCGTGCTCGCCGTGCAGAACACGGTGCCGCTGCGGGATCTGGGCGCGGCCAGCGCGTCGGTCACGTTCTTCCGGTCGCTCGGCGGCACCATCGGGGTCTCGGTGCTGGGCGCGGTGCTCGCGAACCGGGTCACCGCCGATCTGTCCACCGCGCTGCACGTGCCGGCGGGACAGGCGTCGACGGGCAGCGTCAGCGCGCTGAACCTCAAGGCGCTGCCGCCCGAGGTCCAGACGATCGTGCACACCGTGTACGGCGACGCGACCGCGCACATCTTCCTCATCTCCGCGGCGGTGGGCGTCGTGGGCGTGATCGCGGCGCTGCTGCTCAAGCCGCTCACCCTGCGCACCACCCTCGACGTGGAGACGAAGACGGAAGCCCCGGCCTCCGACGCGGTCGCGCGGTAGGCGCGCGATGAACGGGAACGCCGCCGGGGCCTTCGAGTCCACTGTGGAGCGTTTCGGCCCGCCCCGGAACAATTCGGGGCGGGCCATCCTGGCCGGGGTCGACGGCTCCGACACCGCGATGCGGGCCGCTGCCTTCGCCTTCGGCATGGCACGGCGGGAAAGCGGCAGGCTGATCGTCGCCTTCGTCGCCTGCCGCACGGCGCTGACCAACCTCGGACCGGCGGTCGCCGCGACGGTGGAACACGACACGACACTCCAGCTCTACGCCGAACTCCGCGATCAGATCCGCGAGGCGGCCGAAGAGCTGGAGGTGCCGGTCAGCTTCCTGAAGACGTTCGGCGATCCGTACACGGTGCTCCGCGACACCGCCGACCGCAGCCAGGCCGACACGGTCGTGGTCGGCGCGTCACAGAAGGCCGGTCACCGGTTCGCGGGGTCGGTCGCGACCAAGCTCATCAAGACCGGGCACTGGCCGGTGCTCGTCGTCCCGTGACGTCCGGGTGCCCAGGAATGAGACGGCTCCCACCGTGACGACGACGAGCGCGCAGCCCGCCAGCTGCAACGACGTCGGCCATTGACCGAGCAGGAGTGCCCCGAACAGGATCGCGGCGGCGGGTTGCAGCATGAGCACGGCGGACCCGCCGCTCGCCGGCAGGGCGGACAGGGCCTTCCCGATCAGGAGCCAGCCGGACACCTGCGCGGTCACGGCCAGCGCGAGCAGCCACAGCAGCGACGACGCGGACGGCGTGACGTCGAGGGTTCCCGTCACCAGTCCCGAAAGGCCGCCGACACTCGCGGAGGCCGCGGTCGCCGTCGCGAGCATCGTCGTGTGGCCGCCGCCTTCGGTCCCGGCGCGGCGCAGCAGGATCAGATAACCCGCGTAGGCGATGCCCGCCAGCATCGCCATGACGGTGCCGTACCAGGGGTCGCTGCCCGCGGTCCCGCCGTCCGCCAGTCCCCCGGCCAGCGCCGTCCCCGCCAGCATCACCGGGATCGACAGCCAGAACGACCGCGACGGCCGTTCGCCGAACCACAGCAGCCCGGCCAGCGGGACGAGGACAACCTGGACGTTGACCAGTGCCGTGGCGACGCCCGCCCCGACGGAGAAGATCGCTTCGCTCCACAGCACCATGTCGATCCCGAGCAGGACTCCGGCCAGCACGTGCCGCCGCCGCGCGGCCGGGGCAGGCCGTTGCCCGCGCTCCCGCGTCCGGGCCAGCAACACGAGGATCGGCAACGCGAACAGGCAGCGGAAGAACGTCGCCGTCGTCGAGCTCACGCCGGACAGCGCGACGAGCGGGGCGGACAGGGCGATCGCGAGGGCTCCGAGGACTCCTTGTGCCCGCGGATCGGCGAGAATTCTGTGCTGGGACATGCTTTCGATTCGACCGCAGGAAGGCGGGCAGGACCAGCGAGATCCTCTTACCCCGAGGGTTAAGCTCGGCTAATGAGTGGCGACCTGTCCAATGTGGAGCGGCTGCGGATGCTGCACGCGGTGTGGCGGCGGGGCTCGCTCGCCGCGGCGGCCGAGGTGCTGCACGTGACGCCGTCGGCGATCTCCCAGCAGCTGACCAAACTGGAGCGGGAGGCGGGCACCTCGCTCCTGGTCCGGCACGGGCGCGGCGTCCGGCTCACCCCGGCGGGGCTGCTGCTCGCGCAGCGTTCGGAGCGGGTCCTCGCGGAACTCCGGGCCGCCCGCGCCGATCTGGACTCGCTGACCGGGGAGACGACCGGCGTCGTCGAGATCGGCGCCATCCCGTCCGGGGTGCACACTTTCATCACGCCCGCGCTGACCGGCCTCGCCGTGCGCTACCCGGGTATCGAGGTGCGGCTGCACGAGGTCGAACCGGAAGAGGCGCTTCCCGCGCTCGCCGACGGCGTCTTCGACGTCGTGGTCGTCGAGAGCTGGGAGAACCTGCCGCTCACGCGGCCGCCGAGCACCCGCTGGACCGTTCTGCGCGACGACGCGGCGACGATCGTGCTCCCGGCGGGACATCGCCTGGCGGGAGCCGGTTCGATCCGCGCCGAGGACCTGGCGGACGAGATCTGGGTCGCCTGGGCCCGCCCCACCCTGGCGAACGCCTGGATCCGCCAGACCCTGCGCGAACGCGGCATCGAACCGACGGTGCGGCACACGGTCAGCGGATTCGGTACCCAGTTCGCCGTCGTCGCCGGGCTCGGTGCCGTCACGGTGGTTCCGAGCATGGCCACCACGATCGCACCGCCGACCGTGGTGTGCGCGCCGCTCGAACCCGTGCTGCACCGTCAGCTCTACGCCGTCCAGCCCCAGGGCGAGACGCGGCCCGCGGTCGCCGAATGCGTCGCGGCGCTGGTCGAGGCGGCCCGGTCCTGGGGCGCGGAAGGCGCGTAATTCGGGTGGAAACAGTCACTCACGACCGCAGAGCGCGTGGTCGATCACCGGGTCCAACGGATTACCCGAGGGCAGTTCGGCATCGGGGTGGTATGGCGTCAGCGTGTTCAGTGAGACCATCACGCTGCGCTTGCCGTCCTCGGTCACGCCGTTGCCCGTCGAGTTTCCGGGCAGCGAGCCGCCGTGGCCCCAGTAGGCGCCGCAGGAGCTGGTCAGCCTCACGAGCCCCAGCCCGTATTCCCCGAGTCCCGGCGCGGGCACGGTCTTCTTCATCTCGGCCAGCAACGCGGGCTTGAGCACCTTGCCGCCCAGCAACGCCCGCAGGAACTTGTTACCGTCCTCGGTGGTGCTGTTGATCGAGCCGTCCGCTCCCCCGCCCGCCGACGGATTCATCAGCGTCACGTCCACCTGACGTCCGAGCCGCGGCGGATTCGAGCCCTCGACCACGAACCGGTCGTAGCCCCGTGCGTGCGGGGTGGGCAGGAACGGTGAGGTGTACGGCAGCGACGTTTCCCGCAGGTCCAGCGGGCGGATGATCCGGGCGGCGATCTCCTGCTGCCAGTCCCGGCCGGTCACCTTCTCGGTCACCATCCCGGCGAGCACGTAATTGGTGTTGGAGTATCCCCAGCTCGTCCCCGGCGCGAACTCCGGCGGCTTGCCGACCGCGAGTTTCACCGCTTCGGACGCGCTGAGCTTGTCGAACCGGTGGCGCAGAAAGCCCTTCTCGGTGAAGAGATCGAGTTCCGCCATGTAGTCGTGCAGGCCGCTGGTGTGCTGCAGCAGCTGCCGGACGGTGATCGCACGGCCGTCGTTGCCGTTTCCGCTCACCACCCCGGGCAGCCACCGATCCACGGTGTCCTCCAAGGAAAGCCGTCCTTCGCCGACGAGCTGGAGCATCGTCGCGGACAGGAAGGTCTTGCTGAAGCTGGCGATCCGGAAATGCGCGTTCCACGGCATCGGGCTCCCGGTCCGCAGATCGCCGTGACCGCTGCGCACCTTGACGCTGCCGCGCGGCGTGCTCAGTTCCACGAGAGCGCCCGGGGAACCGTTCGCCACGAGCACGTCGGCGTCGCGCTGCAAGGTCCGCTGTGTCCCGGGTGCCGCGGACGCGACGGCCGGGGAACCGAGCGCTGCCGCGCAAACCGCCGCGATGACCACTGAAGTTCTTTTCATGACGCCAAAACTACGAAGCATCGGCACCCCCGGCATCGGCTTCGAGACGGATGTCGCTACCCCCACGGTACTAAGGGTCGGCTCGGGGTTCAGTCCGAGAGGATCATCCCCGGCGACACGAGGGCCAGCCGTCCCACCGGCGGTAACGACACCCGTTCCGGGACGGCTTGGAACGCCTGGATCACGAGCGCGGCGAACCGGCGCGACGCCGCGACCTGCGCGGCGGGCGAAGCGGCCTGGATGCCGTTGTTGGCCATGAGCATGAGGATCAGGTCGTCGATGACGAAGTCGGGACGCAGTTTCCCGGCGGCCTTGGCCCGGCTCGCCAGGTCCGCGATCGCTTTGAGCGCGCTGTCCCGGCTCGTGGTGAAATCCACCGCCTTGGGGAAGGCCGAAACGAAAGCCGCGGTGAACCCCCGGTCGTGTGAGTGCAGTTCGCAGATCTTCTCGATCACGGAACGGAAACCGCGCCACGGATCCTGGTCGGCGAGCCCTTCGTCGACGACGCGCTGACAGGTGGCCATCTGGTCGGCGAAGGCCTCCGTCGCCAGGATCTCCTTGGTCGGGAAATGGCGGTACAGCGTGGCGGGACCGACATCGGCGCGGCGCGCGACCTCCCGCAGCGGCACGTTCAGGCCCTCGGTGGCGAACAGCGCACGAGCCGCTTCGAGGATGCGCTCGCGGTTGTCCAGGGCGTCGGAGCGCGGGATCCGAGACAAACGGTGGGTCACCACTCTCACTTTAGCCAAAACGGACGGAGGCGTCCGTTAACGTCCGCCGGACCAGCGACCGAAGACCCAGGAGACAGAAATGCGCGCAGTCGAAATCCGCGAGTTCGGCGCCCCCGAAGGACTGGCCGTCGTCGATCTCCCCGAGCCTGTTCCCGCCGAGGGAGAAGTGCTGATCGACGTGGAAGCGATCGGCGTCGGCGGCGTCGACACGGTGATCCGGAGCGGTGCTCTCGCCGGCTTCGGGTTCCAGGAGGGATTCATTCCCGGCAACGAGATCGCGGGCACCGTCGGCTCGGTCGGCGACGGCGTCGATCCGTCCTGGACCGGGCGGCGCGTCTGGGCGTTCACCGGTGAAGGCGGCGGGTATGTCGAGCGCACGACGATCCCCGTCGAGAAGGTCGTGCCCCTCCCCGGGAACCTGCCCGCCGACGCGGCGGTCGCCCTGGGGACTTCCGGCATGGTGGCGCGTTTCGCGCTCGCGCACGCCCATTTCGCCGCCGGTGAATCGGTGCTGGTGCGCGGAGCGGCCGGCAGCATCGGGATCATGACGGTGCAGCTCGCGGCGGCCGGCGGCGCGAGCGCGGTGGCGGTCACGACGTCCTCGGCCGAACGAGGCGAACGGTTGCGCGAGTCGGGCGCGACCCACGTCCTCGACCGCTCCGGTGACGGGGACGGTCCCGAGGGGTACGACGTCATCATCGACATCGTGTCCGGTGTGGACATGCCGTCCTTTTTCGACCGGCTCGCACCGAACGGCCGCCTGGTGACCGTGGGGGTCGTCGCGGGAATGCCGCCCGCGGACTTCGGCACGAAGCTGCTGGCGGCGTTCCGCAAGTCCCTGTCGTTCGCGGCCTTCAGCGCGGACTCGATCCCCGAGCCGGATCGGCGGGCGGTGACCGCGGCGCAGTTCGACGCGGCGGCGCGCGGCGAGCTGCGTTCGGTGGTGCACGAACTGCTGCCGCTGGAGAAAGCCGCACTGGCGCACCGGAAGATGGACGACGGCGAAGTGTTCGGCCGGATCGTGCTGACTCCGTAGACGGCGTCCTTTGTGGAGACCGCGTCACCCGGTCAGTGCACTTTTCCCCATCGCGTGCGCGCTCGCACTAGGCTGCCCACTCGTGCCCGAACCGTCCAGACCAGAGGCGGCGCCGATGCCCGAGGGATCCGGTTTCACGGCGG
The DNA here is from genome assembly GCF_040684635.1 of Amycolatopsis sp. NPDC089917. Classification (NCBI taxonomy): domain Bacteria; kingdom Bacillati; phylum Actinomycetota; class Actinomycetes; order Pseudonocardiales; family Pseudonocardiaceae; genus Amycolatopsis; species Amycolatopsis sp. NPDC089917. Next base: position 9,652 of record NZ_JBFBGL010000058.1, read on the forward strand.
TCGACCTGCGACCGCTCGCCGCCGGGGAGGGCACCAGCGCCTACTTCGTCAACGACGCCGGGATGATCGTGGGCGAGTCGGGATCGCGGCCGGTGCGCTGGGATCCCGACGGAAACCCCACGCCGTTGCCGATTCTCGACGGCTGTTCCGGCGGCCGCGCCGTCGGCGCCAACACCGCCGGCGTCATCGCGGGTTCGCTCTACACCGGCGAGCATCTCCGGCCGGTGTGCTGGCGCCCCGACGGCCGGGTGCACGCGCTCGAGCTTCCCCTCGGTGCGATCTCCGGTACGACGTGCCGGGTGAACGAACGCGGATCCATACTGGGGAACGCGATGCGGCCGGGCTATCGCTGGCGGGCGCTGCGCTGGGAACCCGGCGGCGAGGCGGTGGAACTCGGCGCGCTGCCCGGCGGCGGCGAGACCCAGGGGCACGACCTGAACGGGCTGGACGAGGTCGTCGGCTCGGCCAAGAACGGGGCGGGCGGCGGGCGGACCGCGGTGCGCTGGGATCCCTCCGGGAAGATCAGCAAACTGCCCCCGCCCCGCCGCGCGACCGCCTGCGGTATCACCGATTCCGGCGCGATCCTCGGTGACGGGGTCGTGTGGAACCGCGACGGCGGCACCGTCCTGCTGACCGGCGGACCGGAGTTCTCGGCCGGACAGGTCGTCCGGATCACCGCGAAAGGCGTCGCGATCGGCTGGGGCGTGACCCCGGACCGGCACGGCACGTGCGCGCGCTGGGATCGCGACGGACGGCCGACTCTGCTCCCGCCGCTGCCTTCGGACGTCGCCAGCACGTGTTACGACCTCGACGACGCCGGGACGGTCGTCGGCGAGTCCGTGAGCAAGGGGACGGTGCGGCCGGTCCGCTGGGACGCCGACGCGACGCCGTTCCCGCTGCCGTCGCCGCGCGGGCTCACGGCGATCATGGCCCAGCACATCACCGCGAGCGGCGCCGTCATCATCGGATACGGCTTCGACCCGGACAGCTCCACCTATCGCGGGATCGCTTGGCACCGCGCGTGATCAGCTGCTCGCGTGTTCCTCGACCGTCCACGACCGCGTCCGGGAGCGGTCGAGGAATCGGGCTTCGTCCTCGGCGACCCCGGAACCTTCGGCGAGCACCAGGGCGAGCCAAGCGTCGCGAGTCGCCTCGTCGGCGAACTTCAGATGCGTGAGCACGTCGAAGTCCGCGGGAAACCCGCGCTCCCCGCTCTCCGGAAGATAGCTGCGGGTGTAGAGGGCGGGCGCCGGCGCGAGGCCGAGGACCAGCGGAACGTGCTTGTTCTCGTAGTAGTCGACGAACTCGGCCCGGCTGAGCCCCTCGCGGGCCTTGAGCAGGGCGATGGTGGTGATCACGGGTCGCGCTCCCTTCCGATGCGTCAGCAGCCCACCCTGTCGAGCACCGCGCGCGTGTACCCGGCGCCGTCGGCCAGCGCACCGAAAGCGGCTGCCAGCAGTTCCTCGCTCGCTTCGGGGTGTCCCCAGTGGTCGAGCATCATGGTCGCGGACCACAGGGCGCCCAGCCGAGCCGTGCGCGCTGTTCCTCCCTCACGTCAGCAGCAACTTCTTCTGGATGTTCCAGTCGCTGCTGGGGCTGAGCACACGAGGCACGTTCAAGACCCACACCGTCGCCATGTCACTGGCTTCGGTGATCTCGCTCCCGATCGTGCTCGTGCTCGGCCTCGTCGTCTGACGGCGACGTCACTCGCGCCAGCGGTTGTTGAGGAAGGCGTCGTCCTCGTCGTCCACCGGTGCCGGACGACGAGGAGCGCGCCGAGGTGTGTCCCGGCCCGCGCGGGCGGGCGGCTCCGAGGAGGCGAACGGAGCCGCGGGGTCTTCGAAGGCAGGGGCGTCGTCGAAGGCCGAAGCGGCCTCCGGCTGGGCGTGCGACCGATCGGTGCTCCAGCCGGACTTCGTCTTGCGCTCACCCAGCTCGCGTCGGTGTTCGACGTAGCGCTGGGCGGTCATGACCTGCTTGGTCATGAACTCCTGCGAGGCGGCCTTGATCTCGCCGGCCTTCTTGTCCCGCAGTCCCCGGCGCTCCGCCTGCTCGCGGACGAGACCGTCCAGGGTCGCCTTCATGGCCGAGGTTTCATCGACGCTCATCTGCTTCTCCCCTGCCTCGGATTACCGCCTGCGGGTGGACGGCTGATCCTCATCGTCCAGCAACGAACCGGTGATCCGGCCGGTGGGTTCGTTGATCTGGTCGAACACCTCGCCCTCGATCCGGTACGCGCGGTTGGTCCGCTCCTGGTCGCCGCCACCGCCCTGGCCACCACCGGCGCCCATGCCGCCCATCGGCATCCCGCCCATGGGAGCTTGACCGGTCGATCCGCTCATCGGGGCGGACGGCGCGCCCGCGGGCACCGCCTGCGGCTGGTGCGCCGCGCCGCCTCCGCCGGTGTGCACGCCTTCGGTCAGCGACTGGCCCGTCGCCGGGCTCGCGGTCTCCAGCGAGACCCCGGTCGAGCCGCCGAAGCCGTGGGCGCCCCCGCCTCCGCCACCACCACCGCCGCTGCTGCCGCCGCTGACGTCACCACCGCCGATATCGCCGCCGAGGCCGTCGGGAACGCTGCCGCCGCCACCGTGGTGCGGGACGAACGCCGGACGGGGCTCGGGCTGGACCGTCCCGGTGAGGGGCTTGGCCGGATGTGAGGCCGGGTCCGAGGTGTCCTTGTCTTCGCCGAGGGTGTACGTGGTCGGCTTGCCGGTGCCGTCGTCGACGGTGACGACCGTCGGCCCGGACGGGCCGTCGGGCCGTTCGGCGGTGATCTTCACATCGCCGTCCTGGATGTGGATCTTGCCGTCCGCCCCGGGGCGATGGACGTCGTCCTTCTTTCCGTCGCCGTCGGGAGCGTCACCCAGCTTGGACTCGTCGTCGGTCCAGTCGAGTTTGAAGTCCTTGGCCGGTCCGGAACCGTCGCCGACCTTGATCTCCATCTCGCCGTCTTTGTCCGGCTCGGTCATCTCGAAGGTCTTGTCGCCCTGCTTGACCTTGAGGGTTTCCCGCTCGCCGTCCTCGGCCTTGTCCTTGTCGCCGTCCTTGTCCTTGTCGCCGTCCTCACCGGGCTTGTCACCGGTCAGCTTGTCGCCGTCTTCGCCCGGAAGGTCGTCGTCGAGCTTGTCGAGCGCTTCGGAGGCCTTCTTCTTCGCCTCTTCCGCGGCCTTGTCGGCGGCTTCCTTGGAATCGCCGTCCTTGGAGTCGGGGTCCTTGGGGTCGCCGGGTTTGGAGTCGCCGGGTTTGGAGTCGTCGTCGCCCAGGCCGCCGCCGGGGGCGTCGCCCATCTTGTTCAGCGCTTCCGACGCCTGCTTCTTCGCGTCCTCGGCGGCCTTTTCGGCTGCTGCCTTGGCTTCCGAAGCCGCGTCCGTGCTGCCACCGCCGGGTCCGCCGCCGGGTCCGCCACCACCCGGACCGGAGCCACCACCGCCGAGGTCGCCACCGGTGGGACCGTCGCCCATCTTGTTCAGCGCTTCCGACGCCTGCTTCTTGGCGTTCTCGGCGGCCGCCGCGGCCTGCTTCTTCGCTTCTTCGGCCGCGGCCTTCTGCTCGTCGCCGGACGACGACGGCGGAGCCGAGCCCGAGGGCGACGTCTGGTCCTTGCTCGGGTCGGGACCGCCACCGGGTCCTCCGCCACCCGGGCCGGAACCGCCTGTTCCGCCTTCGGGGATCTTCACGTCCGGGACAGGCATCGGCTTCTGCTGGCCGGGCGGGCCGTCGCCCGAACCGCCACCGGGGCCGCCACCAGGACCGCCGCCGGGGCCGCCGCCAGGTCCGCCACCGGAACCGCCCTCGGGGATGTTCACGTCCGGGACGGGCGGGGGCTTCTGGCCTGACGGACCGGTGCCGTCGCCCGAACCTCCGCCGGGGCCACCGTTACCGGAGCCACCGCCTTGACCACCACCCTGGCCGCCACCGTTCCCGCCGCCTTGACCGCCGGTGAAGTCCGGACCGCCGTTGCCCGGGCCGCCGGGTCCGCCGCCCGTGCCACCCGCGCCGCCGTTGCCACCCGGGCCGCCGTTGCCGCCCGCGCCCGCGCCTTCGAACTCGTTCTTGACCTTGCCCATGACCTTGTCGAGCTCGTCGTAGGCCTGGTCGACGAAGTCCTTGGTCTCCTTGCAGGTCTTCTCGAAGCCCTGGTAGATGATCGTCCACATCTCAGGGATGAACTGCTTCTGGATCCAGTCCTTGGCGAGCTTCTGGCCGGCCTTCTTGAACTCGTCGTCGTCGCAGCAGCCGTCGTTGTTCAGCTGCTGAACGAGGTTGGAGCCGAAGTTGACGTCCATCCAGCCCGCGATGGCGCCGAGGTCCTCCGCTCCGCTCTTCTCGCCGGAGGCGATGGCGATGACCTTCTGCGCCATCGGGAAGTCGGCCTTGCCGACGATCTCCTTGTACAGCTTGACGACCTCGTCGGCCTTTTCCTTGCAGAGCTTGAACACCGTGGTCGTGGTGTGCAGCGTCGCTTCGCTCGCGCCGTTCAGCGTCTGGGAGAGTTTCTTGGCCTTGAGAAGGATCTTCTCGTTGTAATTCTCCGACGAGGCGTCCGCGGCGTCCCCGGTCCAGGTCCCGTAAAGGGTGTTCAGCTGGGATCCGGTGTCGTCCATGGTCTTGTCGACGGTCTTCGAGCCGGTCTTGAAGTGCGCGGCGTCGTCGACGAAGTTCTTGAAGTTGATGCCGCGCTGCTCGTCGAAGGGCTTCTTGATGTCCTTGTCGAAGTCGAGCGCGCGGGTCGTGCCCCGGCAGTCTTCCGGGAGCTTTCCCAGCAGGGAGCCGAAGGTCTGGAACACCTTGAGCGCGGGTTCGGCGGCGTCGAAGATCTCGTCCGACGTCTTGGTCCCACCGCCTTCGGGAGTGGGTTCCTTCGCGCCGTCCAGCTTCTTGTCGCCGTCGTTGACGGCCTTCGTCTCTTGACTCTGGTTGTAATTGGCCTGCTCGCCGGCCGCTTTCGCGCCGCCGTAGACCTTTTTGATGTCGTCGTCGTAAGGCAGGAAGGGCAAGGCGTTGTAGGACGCCGCGTACTTCGCGGCTTCCTTGCGCTTCTCCTTGATCTCCTCCGGCTCCTGGTCCGCCCACGGCGGGGGCGCCGGATGCGTCTTGATCCACGAACCGATGAGCTTGGTCTTCTGCTCGGGGGGAACGCTCGGGTTGTCGAGGACGGCCTTGACGTCGGTCCAGGTGGGTTCGTTGGCCACTACCGCATCCCCGTCTCGGTGATCTTGTTCTTCTGCTCGTCCTCGTTCTTGCCGTAGGTGGTACCCGCGGTGCCGAGGTTCGTGCCGAACGAACCGAGCGTTGTGCTGTAGCCCTGGACCGAGGCCCACAGCGCGGCGACACCGTCGGTGTACTTCTTCGAGTGGTCACCGTGCGCCTGGCCGAAACCTGCCGCGTTCACGGGCGTGCTCGACAGATCGGGATTGTCGTCGAGCAACTGCTCCGTCAGCTTTCCGATGTCCTTGGACGCCGATGAAAGCGCATCGGTCGCCGCGGTGAAGCCCCCGCTCATTCTTCTCAGCGCCTTTCGTCGGATCCGTCAGCCTTACCGTCGAGTGCCTCTGCGAGCACTTCCGCCACCGACCCGATGTCGATGAACCGGTCAAGCAGGTCCAGATCAATCCTCACATCGTGGTAGATCTCCAGCGCCGACAGGAGTTTTATCCGTCCCTTGGAGTCGATACCCAGCTCTTCGAGCGTCGCGTCCGACTCGATTTCGGCGGGATCAAGCCGAAAAGTCTCGCTGACGACCTTCACGACCTCCGCGCGGTGATCACCCACGGGGCCGACTATAACGCGCCCTGGCCGCCGCTCGCGCAACCTTGCCACTGGAAGTGCGCGGAAGGTCACCGGAGGGAACCATACGTACCGATCGCAACGTCAGATCATGTTCACGTGACACCGCGCGCAATACCATCCGGGTGACTTCTTTGACATCCGTTTCGGCGTTCTTTGCCCATTCGGCTACCACCATGGCCCCTTCACCCATTTCGTCCGCGACGCCGAAAGCCGCGACGCGATCCCGGCGGATGGCGGGATGCGCTTCCCCCGCCACCGCCTCGATGTCCTGCGGGTGGAAGTTGCGGCCGTCGATGACGATCAGATCCTTGAGCCTGCCGGTGATGTAGAGGTCGCCTCGATGGAACACGCCGAGGTCGCCGGTGCGCAACCAGCCGCCGACGCCGTCGAGTTCGCCGCCGAACGCGGCGGCGTCGCCCCGGCCCCAGTACCCGGACGCGACGTTGGGCCCGTGGATCCAGATCTCGCCGACGAGGCCGTCGGGCCGCGCGGCCCCGTCGCGGACGATCCGGACCCGCTGCCCGAGGGGACGGCCGACGGAGACGAGTCCTTGACCGTCGGGTACCTCGATCGCCTGGCCCTGCGCGAGGGCTTCCCTGTCGAACACCGCGCCCCGCGGTCCTTCCTCACCCGCGCTCGCGACGTACACGGTGGCCTCGGCCAGGCCGTAGGACGGACGGTGGGCTTCGGGCCGGAAGCCGTACGGGCCGAAGGCCTCCAGGAAACGCGCGACCGTACGCGGCTGGACCGGCTCGGCGCCGTTGAGCGCGACTCGCACGTCGGACAGGTCGAGGTCGTCCCCCACCTGACCGGCGACGTCGGCGGCCAGGTCGAACGCGAAGTTCGGCGCGGCGGTGAACACGGCCGGGTGATCGGCGAGCTGACGCAGCCACCTGACGGGCCGGTGCACGAACTCGGCGGGCGACATGAACACCGACCGCGCGCCCGCGTGGACCGGCAGGCACAGCAGCTGGATCAGGCCCATGTCATGGAAGAACGGGATCCATCCCGCGCAGGTCGTGCCCTCGTCGACGGCGTAGGCGCGACTCGCCTGCCAGCAGGCGGCGGCGACCGCGCGATGCGGGATCACGGCACCGGCGGGCTCCCGCGTCGACCCGGACGTGTACTGCAGGTACGCGGGACTTTCGGGGTCGGCGGGAAGCGGATCGACACCGGGCCCGGAAAGTTCGTCGACCACGATCAGGTGGTCGGGTGTCCCGGCCTCGCGCACTTTCGCGGCGGCGGCCGAGGACGTCAGCCAGACCCGCGCGCCGCAGTCCGCCAGCACTCCGGTGAGCCTGCCACGCTGGGACGGACTGGCGGGCGCCATCAGCGGGACGGCGACCAGCCCGGCGGCGAGCGCGCCGAAGAACGCCAAGGGATAGTTCAGGTCCTGGCCGGTGAGCACGGCGGCCCGGTCACCCGGCCGCGTGACCTGTCGCAGCGCCCCGGCGACCACCCGCACCCGGGAAACGAACTCCGCCCAGGTCACCGTGTCGTCCACCCCGGCGCTGTGGTCCTGGTGCGTGAAAAGCGGTCGCTGGTCGGCTTCGCGAGCGAACAACCGCTCGACGATCGAGGTGCGCAGCACCTGGTCCGGAACATCCACCGGCGACGCGCTCATGTCCCGCAACCTACTGGAACCGGCAGGTGCCCGCCGGGACGGGCCGCACCTGGTCGCCGTGGTTGGGGGTGGGGGTGTGGGTGGTGGTTGTGTATGTGATAAAGAGGAAAAAAAACAACAACAAACCCCCCCCA
>NZ_JBFBGL010000058.1:17209-54721 GCF_040684635.1 Amycolatopsis sp. NPDC089917
GGGGCGGGGGTGCGTTGTGGGGTGCTGTTGTAACCACCCCACAACCCCCCCCACCCCCGACCACCCCGACCGAACGGCCACCACCGCCCTTGTCGCTTGCAGTACATGAAGGCCCCCTTCCTTGCGCCTGGCGCTAGGAAGGGGGCCTTCATGTACTTGACGAGCGAGAGGCCCGGAGGGTCAGTTCACGGTGACGGTCGCGAGCGAGGCATCCTGGCCGGGGTCCATGCCGCACGGCAGGTCGAAGGTGCCGAGGTCCGTCGGCGTCCCGTCGGCCCGCTTCGGCGTGACCTTCCCGGTGAAGCCGCCGCCCACGGTGAACACGATCGACCCGGGCTTCTTCACGGTGAGCCCGGGGATCGGTCCGGTGATGACGATCCCCAGCGGACCGTCCTGCGGCACGGCGGTGACCGGGAAGCCCAGTCCGTTGAGCGTGACGCCGAGTTCGGTGCCGTTGTAGTCGACGCCGACGGTCGCGGACGCGGTGCCGTCGATCGTCGCCGCGCCGATCAGGTTCAGCGCGGAGACGATGTCGCCGTCGAGGGAGACCGCGACCGAGAAGCCGGTGACGTCGATCGGCGAGCCGGCGGTCACCGCCTCGGGGAAGGTCGCCGTCACCGTGGCGGCGACCTGGCGCGCGCCGATGAGCGGCATTTCGCAGGTGAAGGTGAGGTTCTTGGTCACCGGCCCGGGCAGCGGGGCGGCGGTGGCACTGGCGGGCCAGGCGACCATGGCGCCGGCGAAGACGAGAGCGGCGGCGATCCGGGCAAGGGGTCTCAGGGACGAAAAGCGCGTCATGGATTCCTCCGGTCGAGAATGCGGAATGGAACGGCGAAGGCCGAAAAAACGTTACGGCGCAACGATCCTGTCAACAACACACCATCGTGCTCGGATCGATTCAGGCGACCGGACCCCGCTTGTTCTTGTCATCGGGCGACGATTTCCCCGCCGGACTATTGCCAGCTCCGTCATGGTCCTAACCGGACTCTCCGCGCGGCTGGCCCGATCCCTGCTCCCACCTCAGCCATCGGGACTCCGGGAGTGACGGATCCTGATCGGACCCCGCCAGGCACCGTCCGGATCCAGTGGCCGATCTCCTTGGGTGAGCCGCACTTCCCCGGCGCGGGCGAGCGCACGGGCCGCTTCCCGGGCGATCGGCAGCAAGGGACGCCACTCGTCGGCCACGGCTCTGGCCGCGTCGGAAGGGCAGGTGCTGCTGTCCTCGCCGCGTGCGGCCGCCAGCGCGAGGATGGCGGACCGTAGTCGTTCCGGCGGCGCCTCAGCGGTCAAGGCGACCCGGGCATGATCGGCCCCGGGACCGTTTCCGTCCCGGATCCGTTCCAGTTCCCGGCGCGGTGCCGACCGTCCGGCCATCCCCCACGATCGCACCGATCACGTCGCCTCGCTCGATGCCGATCCGACCCGGTCCGTTCGAAGTCGTTTACTCTTGTTAATTTCGGACAGAAGACCGGACAATTCTCGCCATTTCCGCACCTCGGCCGCACACTCGGCGGGCAGTGTGTTTCTTTCCCCCGGCCTTGGAGGAGTCACCATGCGTCGAAGAATCGCCCTGGCACTCGGCGGCGCCGCCGTCCTGACCGCGAGCCTCGCTTCCGCCGCCCTCGCCCCGATCGCCCAGGCTTCCCCCGGACTCATCGCCGCCATGCAGCGGGATCTGGGGCTCACCGCCGCGCAGGCCTCGACCCGTCTCACCCAGGAAATGACCGCTTCGCGCGTGATGCCGGCCGCCCAGCAGGCGGCAGGCGCGGCGTTCGGCGGCGCCTGGTTCGACGCGGCACGCGGCAAGCTCGTCGTCGGGGTCACGGATCCCGCCGCGGCGACCGCCGTCCGGCAGGCGGGCGCCGAACCCACCACGGTCGCGATCAGCGCCGCCAAACTCGACGCCGCCAAGGCCGAAATCGACATGTCGGCCGAGAGCCGGCCCGCTCCCGCCGCCGTCAGCGGCTGGCGCGCGGACCCGCGCAGCGGCAGCGTCGTCGTGGCGTTGCGGCCCGGCGCGCACGGTGCCGACGTCGACGACTTCCTCGCCCGGGCAAGGAAATCCGGTCCGGTCACCGTGGTCACCGCGCCGAAGGCCCAGCCGTTCGCGGCGGGCACCGTCGGCGGCGACCCGTACTACATCAACGGGAACACCCGCTGCTCGATCGGATTCTCGGTCCAGGGTGGATTCGTCAGCGCCGGGCACTGCGGCGGCACGGGCAGCTCGGTCGTCGGCTGGGACGGCTCGGCCATGGGCAGCTTCGCCGGTTCTTCCTTCCCCGACAACGACTACTCGTTCATCCGGATCGGCAACGGGTGGTGGACCGCGCCGGTCGTCCTCGGCTGGGGCACGGTGAGCGACGCGCTGGTCCGGGGCTCCTGGGTCGCGCCCGTCGGCACCTCGGTGTGCCGATCCGGTTCGACGACGCACTGGCACTGCGGCACCGTGCTGGGACACAACGAGACGATCAACTACTCGCAGGGCGCGGTACACCAGATGACCCGCACCAACGTCTGCGCGGAACCCGGCGACTCCGGCGGTTCCTTCATCACCGGCGACCAGGCCCAGGGGGTCACCTCCGGCGGCTGGGGGAACTGCGGTTCCGGCGGTGAGACCTGGTTCCAGCCGGTCAACGAGATCCTGCAGCGCTACGGCTTGTCGCTCGTCACAGCCTGACCCGGAACGCCCGTCGGGCTCTGCGGCCCGGAGCCCGACGGGACGTAGGCGGGCAAAGCGTCGAGACTGTGGCGCACGGCCTCGGCGCCGTACGCGAACATCTGCCGCTCGTAGTCGCCGACGGCGTCGAGAAGACTCCGGCGCCCCTCGTCGGCCTCGATCAGGCTGCGGCGCAACAGATCCGCGTCGCGCAGGGCGGTGTTCGCCCCGTTGCCGCCGGTCGGGGAGGTGGCGTGGATCGCGTCGCCGAGCAACGTGACCGGGCCGGGTGCCCAGCGCTCGCGGGGCTCGACCACCCGGATGGACAGGAGCGTGCTGTTGTCCGGATCGGACTGTTCGACGAGCTCCCGCAGTTCCGGATGCCAACCGTCCATTCTGGACAGAGCGGCTTCCTGTGGGGTAGACGCGCCGAGCGAACCGTCCGGCGGCAGGATCATCGCCCAGCGCACGTAGTCACGGACGTCGGGAAGGGTCGCCTCGGGCGCCAAGCGCTCGGCGGCCTCCTTCGGCGGGGTGCGGAAACGCATCGCCCCGAGCAGCAGGCTCACACCGTTCCCGGCGATCTTCGAGCCGAACGCCTTCGACAGTCCGGCGAAACGCTCTGTCAGCGTGGTGCGGCCGATGACGAACCGGACACCCGTGTCGGTCGGAGTGGTCCGCGGCGACAGCGTCGCGCGAACGGCGGAGCCGGCCCCGTCCGCCCCGACGAGCAGGTCGGTGACGACCGGGTCGCCGTGCCCGAACCGGGCGCCGACCTTGCCGTCGGCGAGAACGTCGTACCCGGTCAGCGCGGCCCCGGTGTGCACGGTGAGCCCGGACAGCAGCAGATGCCGGAGCACGTGCCGGTCGACCACGGTCCCGGTCCTGCCAGGGCCGAGCTCGCCGATCGTGTTCAGCAGCGGGTCCAGGACCAGCCGCTCGCCGTAGGCGTCGCCGACGATCGCGTCCAGCAGCGGATGCCAGCGTGGCGGCAGGCAACCGCGCACCGCGTCGAAGCCCACCTGGTTCAGCACGAGCCGGTAGCCCTGGAACCGGGCGGTGATCGCGGGATCCCGTTCGTAGACGTCGGCCTCGATCCCGGCCCCGCGCAGCCCCTGCGCCAAGGCGAGACCTCCCAGACCCGCTCCGGCCACTGAAATCCGCATCACACACCTCCTGGACGTCGTGAACGAACTTAGTTCGTCGCTCACGAACTAAGTTCTACTCGGCGAACTAAGTTCGTGTCAAGCTAGAGTGATCGGCATGCCCTCCGATCCACGGCAACGCCGAGCAGCCCGTCACGCCCAGCCCGGCGAGGACCCGGCGACGTCTACGGCACGCAAGAAGCCCATCACGGTCGACCGCATCACCGACGCCGCCTTGCAGGTCGTCGCCACCGAGGGCTACGACGCCCTGACCATCCGCCGGGTCGCCGCGGTGCTGGGCGCGGGGCCGTCGTCGCTGTACGCGCACATCGTCAACAAGGACGACATCGACGACCTGCTCGTCGGCAGGCTGTATTCCGGGATCGTGCTCCCCGAACCGGATCCGGCCCGGTGGCGGGAGCAGATCCGGGACGTCTACGCCCAGATCCGCGACCAGTACCTGAGCTATCCCGGTATCTCCCGCGCCGTGCTGGGCACGGTCCCGACCAACCTCGTCACCTTGCAGGTACGCGAAGGCCTGCTGGCGATCATGCTCGCCGGTGGCGTCGAACCGCGGACAGCGGCGTGGGCCCTCGACGCCTTGTCGCTCTACGTCAGCGCCTACGCCCTGGAGCGGTCGCTGGTCCGGCAACGACAGGACGACCCGGACCAGGAATGGGTCGTCAGCCGCGAGGACCTGCTGCGCCGGTTCGCCGCGCTGCCCGCCGACGCGTTCCCGAACACCCGCCGTCATGCCGCGGAACTGACGTCGGGCAGCGGTCAGGACCGGTTCGACTTCACCCTCGGCCTGATCATGGACAACCTCACCCGGCCCTAGGCCGCTCCTGCGAACGGCCCTCCGATCGAGGCTGTTCGGCCCTAGTCGCCCGTTCCCTCCCCGAGAACCGTGGAACCGGTTCATTCCCGCGAAACACCGGTCAGCGGCGCCCGGGGAAAGGGGATCCGATGTTCCGCACCGCCCTCCCCCTCGGCCGGTGGGCCGGAATCGCCGTACGGGCCCACTGGTCGGTCCTCGTCGTGCTCTTCCTGATCACCGATCTGCTGGCCTCGGCCTCACTCCCCCGGGCCGCGCCCGGCGCGAGCCCCGGCTGATACTGGGTCACCGGCGCGGTCACCGCCCTGGGTTTCCTCGCCTCGCTGCTGCTTCACGAGTTGGCACACGCCGCCGTCGCGCGGCGCCACGATGTCGGGGTCAAGCGGATCACGCTGTGGATGCTCGGCGGGACCGCCGAACTCGAGGAGGAACCCGCCACCCCGAGGGCCGACTTCCAGATCGCGATGGCGGGCCCGATCGCCAGCGCGCTGCTCGGCCTGGCCGGACTCGGGACCGCCGTCTTCGTGGCGGACGTCGTGCATCCCTTGCCAGCGGGCGGTTTGGCGTGGCTCGGCGTCGGCAATCTCCTGCTGGCGCTGGTCAACCTGCTGCCCGGCGCACCGCTGGACGGCGGCCGGATCCTGCGCGCGGCGGTCTGGTCCTCGGCGCGGCCCTGGGCATCGCGGGACTCGCGCAACTGCTTCTGCTCGGTCGGTTCACCGGTCTGTGGCTCGTCCTGCTCGGCTGGTTTCCTGCTCTTCGCCGCGCAGGCCGAATTCGCCGCGGGTCCGCTGCGCGAACGGCTCGGCGGCGTCCGGGTGGGCGAGATCATGGACCCGTCACCGACGATCGCGCCCGGCTGGTGGACGGTGGACGCCTTCGCCGAACACGCGGCGGGCGCCGGTCACGACCGGGTGTTCCCCGTGCTGTCGTTCGACGGCGTTCCCGTCGGCATCGTCGGTTTCGGGGATCTGATCCGGGTTCCGGCCGACGCCCGCCGCGCGACCAGGATCGAGGACGTGGCGCGCAAGGACCAAACGGTCACCGTGGTCGGTGCCGACGCCGAGGTGACCGAGTTGACGAAGCGCGTCTTCCTTCGCCACGGCCGTGATCTCGTCCTGGTCACCGAGGCAGGCGCGCTCGCCGGGGTGGTGGGCGCCGGCGACCTGGCCAGGGCCCTCGAACTCGCCACGCTGGGCCACCGCCCGCGGGCTTCGGCCCCGCATTCGCCCCGGGATCCGCGGTGAGCCCGGTCATTTCACCGCGCCGGGTCCGCGCGGGACCTCAGCAAGAGCCCGGGCGGCAGTTCCACCTCCAGCCCCATGATCGTCGCGGTCGGCCTGCGACGAGGCCACCACCCCGTTGTGGTGACGTCGATCAGATCGTCGGTGAACGCTTTGCGCTGCGCCGGGGTCACCGCGTGCCAGCGCATCTTGAACGCGGGGCGCACCGGCGCGATGAACGGCCTGACCGGTTCGTGGGCGCGGGCGAAGACGGCGTCGAAGTTCCGGTCCGGCACGTAACTCAGCTCCAGGTCGATCAGCGGATCCGGGCCGCCGGCGCGGTGGCCGCACCGCGCGAGGATCCGGGCGATCTCGTCCACCGCCAGGCGCACCGCGCCGGGCACCTGGTCCTGCCACCAGCCGAGGAACGGCGCGTTCAGCGACTGCGCGGTGAGTTCCTCCGGCAGGACGATCACCGCCCGGACCGCGGTGCCGGTGAGCTCGACGTGGAGCCGGGTCCATCGGCCGTCGGTGTCCAGGAAGAACCGCGGCAGCGGCACCGAGTTCTCGGCGCCGAGCCGGAGCCGCTCCTTCACCGCGACGAACGGGTGGTCCGACGGTTCGGGTCCCGTCGCGTGCCGGCCGTTCCGGCCGTCCGGGAGGACGAACACGAATTCGAGGCGATCGCCGGTGAGCTTCAACCCGGCCGGGAACAGCGATCCGAGACCGCACATGAGCGCCGAGCCGACAACGAGTGCGCTATAGCTGGACGCTCCTCCGGTCATCGCCGGCTCCCTCCGATCCGGGTGGTCGCCGCCGCACCCACGCCTGTCTTCAGATCTGCAACTCCGTCTCGATGCGCTTGAGATAATGGCGCGCCAGCGCGAGATTCGCCTGGTCCCGGTCCAGCACCAGGTACAGAAACAGCGAACTCCTGGCACTCACGGAATCCAGCAGGCGGATCAGGTGGTACTGACGGTGCAGGGTGATGAGGATGTCCTCGATGCTGTCGTTGAGCGCGAGCGCAGACATGACCCGGAGCTTCGACCTGACGACGTCGGTGTTGCCCGCCGCCGCGACCTCCAGGTTGAGCCAGTCACCGCCCCCGCTGGTGCCGAGCGACATCCCGCTCTCGTAGTCGACCAGTGCGACGCCGACGGCCCCGGCGATCGACATGGACTCCTTCATGGCGTTTTCGATGTTCATCAAATTCCACTTTCTTTGTTTCGATCGATTTTCAACTGGCCAGGATCGAGCTGATCCGGTCGATGACCGGGCGGCATTCGAAAAGAAGGCGGCCGACATTCAACTGCCGGTCGCCCATGATGACCATGAGTGCCATCCGATCGATGGCGTACACGGCCATGTAGCCGTCACTGCTGAACACCACTGTCTGCCTGAGCGTGCCCTTGCCGGTCACCTCGGCGGCCTGACGCGCGATCCCGAGATTCGCCGCGGCGAGCGCGGAGACCTCCGCGGGGTCGATACTCCTCGCCGCGTCGGCGACGATCGGTATTCCGTCGACCGCGGCTATCACCGTGTCGGTCACTCCGGCGACGTTGTCCCGCAGGGTCCGCAGTTCGGCGATCAGCGCATCGAAATCCACTACTCAATACTTCCTGTTTCAGAGGGCCCATCAGAGATTCCGCGATGAACGGCGCCACTCCGCGTGAACTCGATTCAGTGAAGCCGATACCGGGCAAGGATCACTCGATGAGATTTCTCGAACGCGAAGGAACGTACCACCGACGCCAGTCATCACCTATGCGTATCCGGGACCCGGCGGAGGTATCACGCGATCGGCCCAAACACTTTCCGTGTACGCACCAGGTCGTCAGATCGACCACCGTCTTCGTCGCGACGCCACCCGAAGCCGGGACGGTTCGCGAATTCCCGACGATCTCGGAAGACCAGCGAAAATGCCTTACCAATCGGCCACTCGTGGCGTCAGGGCGTCGTCGAGTGCGTTCTGCCGCTTGGCTTCCGGGTTCTGGTACTCCTTGACCATGATGTCGGTCGTCAGATACTCGTCGGGCCTGCTCGAAGGGCCGCCGGCGGTCAGCAAAGTGGTCGCCGGGTATTCGATCCCGCGAAGACCTTTCTCCCCGTCTTTCTCCTCCCGGTAGAAACGCGTGATCGCCAGGCCGTTGCTCACCGCCGCTTTCGCGCCGAGATGTACGGTCAATCTCTGCCCCGCTTCCGCCTGCCATCCCTTCTTCCACATGGGAGCCGCGAGAACCGGCACGAGAATGTGGGTGACCCCCATCGCGATGAGATGATTTTGGCGCTCCGGGCGGGTGAAATCCTCACACACCTGGACCGCGAATCGCCCGGCGCCGGACTCGAGCACGGTTATCAGGGAATCGTGGGAGATGCGCTCGTCGCGTTTGACCCCGCCGAGTTCGATCTCGTACTCCTTCTGCTTCTCCACCGTGAAGCAGAAACCCGACATCTTGTCCTGGGTGAGCATCGGCTCGACCCAGCCGTTGCGATGGACGAGAACGGCGCGGTTCGGCGGCCGGTTGCTGCCCGGCGCGGGCCCGGCGCCGAACACCGGGCCGGTCCCCAGAAGAAGCCACGTGAGCGAGCTTTCCTCGGGCCGGGGCGTGGCCCTGAGCTGCTCGCGCCATCGTTCGAGAATGCTGTCGTCCAGGCAGCCCTCGGGCAGGACGGCCAGCACCGCGCCGCTCTTGTCGAGAACGTCGAGCGCTTTCGCGATCCGGCCGCCGAGGCGCGCGCTGTCGGGCGCGACGGTGTAGAACCCGCCATCGGGATGATCCGGTTCCCAGCGCAGATCGTCCGGCTCGGCCAGAAAGGGCAGTTGCGCGATCTTGAGGGGCGAGCGCGGCAGGTCACGGACGGCGGCGACCCGCGAAAGCTGCAGATTGACGCTGACGTGCGGCGGAATGCGCAGCAGGTGCACGAAGTCGTCGAGACTTTCCCGGTCGGTGTTCGGCCGGAGCGGGAAAGTGCGGCGAGGCACGAGAGTGCCCCCCGTCTCGTCGTTGAGCCTGCCGTTCATCTCGAGCCGCACCTGGAGGTAGTCGAGCGCCCTGGCGCCCAGATGGCACGTGTCGGCGTTGGCGTCGAGAAGCGCGAGATCCAGACCGAGCAGGACGCCGAAGTCCTTCTGGCCGAACGGGAAGCCGGAGGTCCACTCCTCGGCGAGGAACCCGGTCGCCCGCACCTCGTCCCGGACGGCTTTCTCGACGTCCCGCACTCTCTCGTCCTCGGACCAGTCGGTGAGCTTGTCCCCGGGGACGTTCCTGAGCCCGTCGTACAGGTTGACGAACGCGTCGGCAGGATCCATACTTAACACTTCCTTGATTTTGGAGGTGGGGAGCCCATGCCCTCGATGGCGACAGCCGCAGCGGACACGACATCGGCGGGCGTAGCGCCCGCGCCGGACATCACGGCAGAGGACGCGGAGGGGCTTTCCCGGGGCTTCGACGCATGGGCGGCGAAGCTGAAAGAAGAGACCGGCGAAGGGAAGGTGCTCGGCGACCACGCGGCGGTCGACCGCTGGGCGGCGGCGGTCGGCAGATGGCTGGTCGACGCCACCCTGCTCGCGGACATCCCGGCACTGCGTTCCGCGCTGCGGGCCTTCCAGGCCGCGGGGATGCGGTTGCAGCCGGGCGGCGCGACGACACGTCTCGAAGCCGTCGTGACGGCGCTGGCCGAGGTGGCACGATCTTCACTCGACCGGGCGGAGCAGGCGGCGCTCGCCGATGACCTGGACCCGAAGTCGTGGGCGGCCAAGATGCTCGTGCTGGTCCACGACGAGCCGCACATCACCAGTTCCGACGTCTGTTCCCGGCTCGGCGCGCACGAGGCGCAGATCAGCCGCAGCGGAAAAACGCTGATGGAGCGCGGCCTGGTCGTCAAGACGCGGCTCGGCCGCTCGAAGGGCTGGTACGCCACTCCCCGGGGCGAAGCCGTCGCCACGCAGCTCGCGGAACGCGAGAACGAACAGCCACGTTCCGGGAATCGCGGCGGACGTTCCTGACCGATGTCGAGAATCGCGCTTTCACCACCCTCCGGCACGCCGTTCCTGCCTTAGTCGCCGGCGTCCGGAGGATGGTTACGCGTGGCGACGGCCACGAGACATATTTCGTTTCAGGTCGTGACCGCTTTATGACATCCGGCGGGCGAACAGGCCGTCCAGCGACGCCTGGCTTTCCTCGTCCATCGCGCGGTAGATCACCAAGAGCTGATCTTGATCCTGAAGTGGTGTGAGCACTTCGAAATGCAGTTCGAGCAGGCCCGCTTCGGGATGCCGGATCACTTTGCTCCCCCTGCCCTTGACCTTGACGTCACGTTCGGCCCACAGGCGCGCGAATTCTTCGTCCGCGGTGAAATCGGCGATGAGCTCGATCAAGGCCCGATCATCCGGATGCGCGGCCCACGCGGCGCGCAGATGAGCGATCGCTTCCCGCATCACGCGTTCACGGTCCACAGAGAAATCGCGGATCTCCGGATGTTTGAGGCATAACCACATCGAATTGCGCTGCGGCGGCCGCAAGGTGTCGAAATCCACCAGCAACCTCGCCATTTCGTCGTTCCAGGCCAGGATGTCGTAGCGGTGGTTCATCAGCATGACGGGCAACGGCGACAGATCGGCGACCAGCCGGGCCAGCGAAGGCGCCGCGGTGGTCGCGAGCTTGTCGGCGTCGCGGGGACGCTGCCTCGCCAGATCGTAGAGGTAGGCGCGTTCGTCGGGAGCCAGGCGCAGGGCCCCCGCCAGCGCCTCGACCACGTCCGCCGAGGGCCGCAGCCCGCGGGCCTGTTCCAGCCGCACGATGTAGTCGATGCTGATCCCGGCCAGTTCGGCGACCTCCTCCCGGCGCAGCCCGGGTGTCCGCCGGGACCGGCGGCGCGACGGCAGGCCGAAATCGTCCGGGTCCAGGCGCTCTCGCCGGGTCCTCAGGAACGCGGCCAGCTCCTGGGTCGTGTCCACGGTGCGGGTCGTCATGATCGGTCCAACAGCCTGGGTGGGATTGGTGTTCCCAGGATCTTTCCTCCCTTATCCCCTGCTCACGACGGTCGCAGACTCGTCTTCGACAACGGATCACGAGCACAGGAGGACACGATGTCGCTCACCCTCGACACCTACCGGCTGCTGGGCCGGTCCGGGCTGCGGGTGTCCCCGCTGGCGCTGGGCGCGGCGACCTTCGGCACCGAATGGGGCTGGGGCGCCGAGCAGGACGAGGCACGCAAGCTGTTCGACACCTACGTCGAGCGAGGCGGCAACTTCATCGACACCGCCGGCACCTACACGAACGGCAGCTCCGAGCGGCTGCTGGGCGAATTCACCCGGGAAAACCGCGAAAGCCTCGTGCTGGCGACGAAGTACACGACACTGCGCCGGCCCGGCGACCCGAATTCGGGCGGCGGCCACCGCAAGAACCTGTTCGCGTCGGTGGAAGCCAGCCTGCGGCGGCTGAACACGGACTACATCGACCTGTTCTACCTGCACCTGTGGGATTTCACGACGCCCGCCGAGGAGATCCTGCGCGGGATGGACGATCTGGTCCGGCAGGGCAAGCTCCTGTACATCGCGATCTCCAACACCCCGGCCTGGGAGGTGTCGCGGATGCAGGCGATCGCCGATCTGCGCGGCTGGTCACCGCTGGTCGCGTTGCAGATCGAGTACAACCTCATCGAGCGCACCGGTGAACGCGACTTGATCCCGATGGCCCGCGAAATGGGCTTGGGCGTCATCCCGTGGTCACCGCTGGCGGGCGGCGTGCTCACCGGGAAGTACGGCCGCGACGACCTGGCGCCCGCCGAGGACGGCACCCGAAGGAACCACAACCTCGCCTTGGGCACGCTCACCGAACGGAACTTCGCCATCGTGGACGTAGTGAAGGAGGTCGCCGCGGAAATCGGCCGCACCCCCGCCCAGGTCGGGCTGGCGTGGACCCTGCGGAACCC
Organism: Amycolatopsis sp. NPDC089917; assembly: GCF_040684635.1. Taxonomy (NCBI): domain Bacteria; kingdom Bacillati; phylum Actinomycetota; class Actinomycetes; order Pseudonocardiales; family Pseudonocardiaceae; genus Amycolatopsis; species Amycolatopsis sp. NPDC089917. Next base: position 29,003 of record NZ_JBFBGL010000058.1, read on the forward strand.
CGGCGTGACGGCGCCGATCATCGGGGCCCGGACGCCCGCTCAGCTGGAGGACAACCTGGGCGCGCTGGACGTCGACTTCACCGCCTCGCAGCTGGCCCGTCTCGACGAGGCGAGCGCCATCCAACTCGGCTTCCCGCACGAGGTACTCGCCCGCGACTCGACGCTCGCGATGACACGGGGCGACATGACGATCGAAGCGCGCCGCTGAGCGTCGGGGCACGTGGGTCGTGAGTGGCAAGTGACGTTCTAACGAACCCAGGATCAGGACACACAAGCACCCATATGGCCTAGGAAGGCGGGCTTGGCCAGGTCGAGGACATAAAGTGGGTGCAGTGAGCATGGCTGATTGCACCCACTGTTCCAGGTGATCTTCAAGCTCGCTCGTTTGATGATCAAGAAGGCGGAGGTAGCCGGACAAGACCGGCTACCTCCGCCTTCTTGATCATCGGCGAAAACTGCTTTACTCGCCAGAGTGGGCGAAAGTCGGCTTCGCGGCGCGGGATCGACGACCTGAGATTGCGAAACCACAATGCAGTCTTCCCAACTATTCCCGAGTCCCCACTGTTAGTCGTTGCTTGGCTCACTCTTTCGACGAAGCTCGGCATCCAGCTGAGCCCGTGCCTCCTCTTTCAAAACACGATTCTGCTGACTGTTGGTCGGCGTGGAGTTGACATCTTCCACCTTCTTTACGATGGCAGAAGCCGCGTTCTGAATGTAGTCCGACACTTTCCACCCACTCCTAACCCGCTGCAAACTAGGTTCCTAGACAGAAATTGCAAGCATGTGATGCTTGTTCGTTCATCCAGTCGCACGGCTGCCGACTAGCGTTACAGGTCGTGCGTACGAAAACGGGCAGTTGCCACAGATGCCGAACTAGCCGCAAGACTCGCCGGGATAACAAAGTTGTTACTACACTGCAACTCCTTGGAAAAGCCCGGCCCGGAGGGTAGCTTGTCGCCGTGGTCAAACCTCGTGATCGTCAGCGAACCGGCGGCGGTGATGCCGTAGACTCCTACGATAAGTCGATCTTAGACTTGGAGCGACTGCGCCGATACGCCAACCGCGTTTCAGCTGAGAGCAAGTCGCCCCCGAGTCCGAAGATTGTTCGCCAAGTGTCCAAATCGATTCCATCTACTGAAACGCGTCGTTGTGGATTTCTTGGACTTCGAACCGAGCTAGTTAAGGTTACGAAATCAATCCAAGTCAACGAAACCGTAATCGGCCCCCATTGGATTCTTCATCACACGACTCATCGAATCGAGTCCCATGATCGAGGCAAGTTCGTCGAGTTTGGTGAACAGAATTACTGGGCGCTTCAGAACGATGGAAGCCTGTTAATGATTTGGGATTGGGAAGAGTTCACCCGCTGGGATAATGGCATGACGCGATTCGAGAAAGAGTGCACGGCAAAACTGATGGCCGAGAAAGACATTCTTCGCCTCGACTTCGCTGACAAACGATACGATCACAGCCTCTCCGGGAACGGAACTAAGTTCTGGGGAAACCGGGAACCAGGGAGGCGAATCCGTCATGCCAAAGGAGTCGGATTGTCAGTTGCCCTCAAGGGATTGTTGCCATAAGGATTCCCTGGTGTTATTTCCCTGTACTTCGAGCGAGAATTGTCGAACTCGATTAACTCCAGGGCGTGGGTTTGACCAGGTCGCAGACCTGAAGCGCGCTTGAGTGATCGTGCTCGCCGTGTTCCACGGGCCTTGTTCTCCGTTGAACCGGTAATCGATGCGGCGCTAGCTGGACAAGTCCCCTAGTCGCTTTTCTACTCGCCAGCGAAGACTTTTCTTGCGTGACAGAGGAGCTAGAACGCGGGTTAGCGGGACACTCTTTCCGGTCCAGAGGTTCCCTGGATATAGGCTCGGACAGAGTGAAAGGATCCGAGGAATTGGTCTTTCAAGATTAGGTGGCAAACGTGTGTCGCTGACTAGACGATCGGTCTACTGAGTTAGGTCTCGCGCCCTGTCCTGTGTGGATGCGGACGCGGGTGTTTCTGACCGACGAGTTCATGCGAGAGGACGGGGAGCCAACGTCGAGCGGCTGGACCGAGCGGCACGGCTTCCACGTCGAGCTGACGGTCGAGGATCGGGATGAGCGCCACAGCGATCAACCTGCTCTTACAAGGCAGGCGCGACACTGTCCGAGTCGACACGGCCGCCCGCGTGGAGGACGCGCTCGGCGTCGAGCGGGGCACCCTGTTCGTCTTCACTGACGTCGACCTGGTGAGCCCCTACACCCGCAGGGACGCGGCATGAGCGCCGGTCTGGATCGCGCGTGGACAGAGGCGTTCTACGCCGAGCAGGGACTCACCCTGCTCGATCCTGAATGGACCGCGATCGAGCAGGCCGTGAGCACCGCCCCGCCCGTACCTGACGACGTCGCCGAACAGATCGCTGCACGCTGGAATTACGTCCGGCTCGTGACCGGGCCCCGTAGGCGCGGCATCCTCGTCGTGGAGCGGAAGCGACTCGCTGGTAGCATCCATTCCGACGTTGAGTGACCGTCTGATCACCTGTGGGGTATGCCGTGGGCCAGGACCGTGGGACCGCCGATCTTCCTTCGAACAAGATCGACACGACCGTGCCCAGCGTGGCGCGCGCCTACGACGCGGCCCTCGGCGGCAAGGACAACTACGAGGTCGACAGGCAACTGCTCGCGCAGCTGAACCAGGCCGTGCCCGAGGTCAACATCATCGCGGTCAGCAACCGCGCCTTCCTGACCCGCGCGGTCCGTTTCCTCGCCGGCAAGGCGGGGATCGACCAGTTCCTCGACTGCGGCTCCGGTCTGCCCACGGCCGAGAACACCCACCAGGTCGCGCAGCGGATCAACTCCGACGCGCAGGTCGTGTACGTCGACAACGATCCCGTGGTGCTCGCGCACGGCCGCGCGCTGCTCGAAGAGAACGACCGGACACGCCTCATCGGCGCCAACATCTTCGAGCCGGACGAGGTCCTGAAGAACGACGTCGTCACCACCACTCTCGACTTCAGCCGTCCGCTGGCCCTGATGCACGTGGCCACGCTGCACCACCACAGCGAGGCCGAAGGGATGCCTCCGGCGCAGGTCCTGCAGGCCTACATCGAAGCGATCCCTTCCGGGTCCTATGTGGTCTTCTCGCATTTCTTCGACCCGGAGAACGAGCACAGCCCCATCGCCCACCGGGTGCAGGCGATCCTGAACCAGAGCATCAGCCGGGGCTTCTTCCGCACCCGGGGCGAGCTCGAGGAGATGCTCGCCGGCCTCGAACTCATGGACCCGGGCATCGTGGTCAACGACCAGTGGTGGCCCACCGGCCCCCGTTCGGAGCCGATGCCGGCCGCGGGCAACTGCATCGTCGCCGCCGTGGGCCGCAAGCCCTGACCGGAACAGCCGTCAGGTGCGGATGATCCTCCGTCCCGTGGCGACGGCCACCGCACCGGCGCGGCTGTCGACGCCGAGTTTGTCGTAGATGTGGACCAGATGTGTCTTCACCGTCGCTTCGGAAATGAACAGGCGGGCGGCGATCTGCCGGTTGGTCAGGCCCTCCGCCAGTAGCTGAACGATCTCCGTCTCACGTGGACTCAGCGCGGGTGCCGGTGCCCGCATGTGGCCGAAAAGCCGGGCCGCGACCTGGGGCGCCAACGCGGTCTCACCGCGCGCCGCCGCGTGGATGCCGCGGAAGAGGTCCTCGGGCGGTCCCGCCTTGAGCAGGTAACCTGTGGCGCCCGCCGCCACCGCCCTGGTGATGTCCAGTTCGGCGTCATAGGTGGTGAGCACCAGGACCTTCGGGGCGTCCGGCAGGGCGGTCAGCCGCTCGGTGGCGTTCACGCCGTCGGGGCCGTCACCGAGCTGGAGGTCCATCAGCACGACATCCGGTTTCCGGGCCTCGGCGAACAGCACGGCTTCGTGGGCGCCGGCGCATTCACCGATCACCTCGAAGTCGGGTTCCCCGGCGAGCAGTGCGGCGATTCCCGCCCGCACCACCGGATGATCGTCGACGATCAGCACCCTGACGGTCATCGCACCCCCTTGGTGGGCACGGCGACGGCGAGCGCGGTGCCCTTTCCCGGCGCGCTCTCGATCACCATCTCACCACCGAGTTCGGCGAGCCGCTCCCTGATCATCCGCAGCCCGTTCCCCCGCAAGCCGCCGACACGATTCGAAGCCGGGTCGAAGCCGACACCGTCGTCGCGGATGTCGAGGACGACCTTTTCGGCCAGATAGGTCAGTGTGACGGCGGCCTTGGTCGCCCGGGAGTGCTCGCTGACGTTCGCCAGCGCGCCCTGCGCGACCCGGAGCAGACCTGCCTCCACCTCGGGCGGCAGGGGATATGGATCGCCGCTGCTCTCGAAGCGCACCGGTTGCGTGGCGGCGAACGTGAACTGGTCGGCGAGCCCCCTCAGGCTTTCGCCGAGGTCCATGACATCGAGGCGGGGCGATCCGAGGCCTTTGACGAACCGGCGCGCTTCGGCGAGGTTGTCCCCCGCCGCTTCGGCGGCGCGGGACACGTACCCCTTGGCCAGCTCCGGATCCGTGTCCCATGAACGCTGCGCGGCCTGCAGCAGCATCCGCATGCTCGAGAGCCCCTGTGCGAGCGCGTCGTGGATCTCCCGCGCCAGCCGCTCCCGTTCCTGCACCATCCCGGCCAGCCGCTGGCTCTGCGCGAGATCGACCCTGGCGTCCAACAGTGCGCTGACGGCGGTCACGAGCTCTTTCCGGTCCCGCGCGAGTTGCAGGAACGTCATCGTGGCCATCAACGCGACCGCGATCGGCGCGAGCACGACGCTCGGATCGAACTCGGTGGCGATCCTCAGCTGCGCGAGGATCGTCGCGACGGTCAGCAGGACGACCACCACGATCACGATCCGCGGGCGCAGCACCTGCAGGCAGACGAAGAACAGCGGAACGGCACACCAGGCGAAACTCGGCGCGGCCACCACCAGGGCCAGCCAGACCGCGATCACCGCGGCCAGCCACACCGGACGCCACCGCCCGAGCACCGCCCAGCTCAGCACCCCCGCCACGTAGACCAGCGCGAGCGCGCCGGTGAGCACGAGGATCACCGGGGTGGCGCCGGCCAGCCCGTGTGCCGCGACGAACCTGGCCACCGACGCGGCCAGCAACAGGAAGAACCCGGCGTGCATGGCGGCGTTCAACCGCGTGACCGGCACGATGCGCGGCTTCATCTCGGTCCTCCCTTCGTCGCCGATGATCGTATGCGGGTGGGAGGGTCCTCCCGCATCAATCGTTCGGTTGATGCCCGCACCGATCGCACGGCGTCCGATCCACGTCCGCTCTCCCGATTCGCCGGGCCCCGCCGGGCGGGAGAGTCGAAGGAGAACGAAACACCCCTCCACGGCAAAGGAAATCCGATGAACGCCAAGCTCCCCCGTACCCGCCTCGTCCTGGGTATGACGGCCGGTCTCGCGACCGTCGCGCTCGCCACCGGGCTCGGCGCGGCGCAGGCGCAGGACCGCAAGCCGCAGCCGCCCGCCTCGCCGGCCGTCGTGCAGACCAGCGTGCTCGGCGTCGACGCCGCCACCCGCGCCGCGCAGGCCGCGCTGGACGCCGCGGAGAAGGAAGGGCAGCGGGTCACCGTGGCCGTGCTGGACCGGTCGGGTGACGTGCGCGCCCTGCTCAAGGGTGACGGCGCCGGACCGCAGACCGAGGAGTCGGCCAAGCGCAAGGCCTTCACCGCGGTCTCCTTCGGACAGCCGACGTCCGCGCTGAACAAGAACGCCCAGGGCACCGGCCCGACGGTCCGCGACATCCCCGGCACGCTCTTCCTCGCCGGCGGTGTGCCGGTGGCCGTGAACGGCGGCCCGATCGCCGGGATCGGCGTCGGCGGCGCGCCCAGCGGCGACCTCGACGAGAAGTTCGCCGCGGCGGGCCTGCGCGCCATCGGGGAACTTCGCTGATGATCGGTGGACGGGCGATCGTGGCGCTGCTCGCCGCCCTCGTGCTCGGTGCCTGCGCCCCGCAGGCACCGAGCGCTCCACCCCCGGCGGCGTCGAGCACCACGTCCTCGCCCACCGAGTCCCAGCCGCCCCGCCAAGGAGTCCCCGTGAGTCACCTCTTCTCAGCCGACGCGAACCTCGTCCGGCAGGCCGTCGACGCCGGCGCCGACCTGGAGACCCGCGACGATCGCGACCGGGCGCGAGGTTGGTGATGGCCTGGTCGAAGCCGGTTCCGTTGGCCGCCATGGTCAGCTTCAGCGTGCCGCTCGAGATCGTCTCCGGGGTGGCCGTCGCGGTCGCGGACAGCGTGGCCCACACCCCCGCGCCCATCGCCACCGCGACAGCGCCGACGACGGCGGCGAGCGCGAGCGGGCGCCAGGCGGAGCGGCGGCGGCCGGTGGAGGTCGAGTGGTTCGCCATGTCGAGGTCCTTGTCGTATCGGCTCCGCCCGATGCGGTGCGATGGGACAAGAGTGCGGCGGCCACCTCTGGCCTCCCTCTGCCCTTTCTCAAGGTTTCCTCAAGCCTGATGAGATGACCTCACATCCGGCGGCGTTCTCTCGTCGTACCGGGGACGACGCACGCGACCCGGAGGCGGCAATCCCATGAACGACCCATCCGAGCAGGCCCGCGAACCTCTCGACCCGGGCCTGCGGGCGATCATGAGTGAGCGTCGCCAGCTGATCGGGCTCGCGTATCGCCTGGTCGGCTCGCTTTCCGAGGCCGAGGACGTGGTGCAGGAGACCTACACCCGCTGGTACGCCCTGCCCCCCGCCCAGCGGGCGGCGATCGACTCACCCGGCGCCTGGCTGACGACGGTCGCCGGCCGCATCTGCCTGGACCTCCTGGGCTCGGCCCGCGCGAGGCGGGAACGCTACGTCGGCGAATGGCTCCCCGAACCGCTGCCGGGACAGGTCACGTGGACGACCGGCCGCCCGCCCGCCGTCGATCCGGCCGACCGGATCACCCTCGACGAGTCGATCAACATGGCGTTCCTCGTCGTGCTCGAGTCGCTGACCCCGGCCGAGCGGGTCGCGTTCGTCCTGCACGACGTCTTCCGCTACCCCTTCGCCGAGGTGGCGGAGATCGTCGGCCGTTCCCCGGCCGCCTGCCGCCAGCTGGCCTCCTCCGCGCGCCGCCGCATCCGCGCGACGCGGGTCTCCCCCGCCCCGGTCGCCCGGCAGGCGGACCTGATCAAGGAATTCAAGAAAGCCTGGGAGGCCAAGGACATCGGAGCGCTCATCGGTCTCCTCGATCCCGACGTCAAGGCGGTCGGCGACGGCGGAGGCCTCGTCAGCGCCGCGCTCCATCCGTTCGAAGGCCGCGAACAGGTCGCGTCCTACCTTCTGGAGGTGGCGCACAAGACGTCCGGCCACGAGTTGCTGGAGCGGACCGTCAACGGCCGGCCCGGCCTCGTGCTCGCGCGAGCCGGGCTGACCGTCGCGGTGTTCGCGTTCGACGTCGCCGAAGACCGCATCCGGCACATCTGGGGTGTGCGGAACCCGGAGAAACTCCGGCCGTGGACGGACGCTTGACCCGTCGAGCCGGGCTCCGCGTCGGGCGACGCGGAGCCCGGCCCTTCGGACGGGGTCAGGCGAACTGCCCGGCCCGGTAGTCGCCCGCCGGGTTCCGGACGATGGCGTTGACCCGGTTGAAGGCGTTGATCAGTGAGATCACCGCCACCAGCGCGGCGAGCTGGTCCTCGTCGAAATGCCGGGCGGCGTTCGCCCACGCCTCGTCGGTGACCTCGCCGCCGTCGGCCATGCGGCAGGCCTGCTCGGTCAGCTCCAGCGCGGCACGTTCGGCCTCGGTGAAGACCGTCGCCTCCCGCCACGCCGCGACCAGGTTGATCCGCACGGCCGATTCGCCCGCGGCCGCGGCCTCCTTGGCATGCATGTCCAGGCACACCGCGCATCCGTTGATCTGACTCGCGCGCATCCGCACCAGTTCCTGGATCTGGACCGGCAGCGACGAGTCGAGCAGCGTCCTCCCGGCGGAGATGATGCCTCTCATGAACTTTCCGCCGACCGGGTTGCCGAAGTAGTCGAGCCTCGCGTCCATCGCGATCTCCTTGTCGTTGTAGGTGTTTCTGCCCTACCGACGAAGCGGTTCCGCGAAATGTGAGCCCGTCCCGTGGTTACTGCCCAACAGAAAGCCTTCCAGGGCAAGCCTTCGCGGAACCGCCTGCTCCCGCCGACCCGTAAGATGGTTGTGTGGCACGGGATTTCGACCCGGACCGGGTCAGAGAAGCGTGCCGAACCACCGAACCACGCGGATCGCAGGTCCGGTATCCGCGCCTCGTCCCTTCAGCGAAAGGCTTTCCCATGCCAGAAGGACCCGGCTCCACCGGCACGAGCAAGAACCCCCGGGAAGTCGTCGTCGACCACGGCAAACGCCTCGCCGTCATCGCGGAAGACCTCCTGCAACGTGCCTTGGTGACCGCGGGCCTCCGGCAACCCGACTCGACGATCGCCGCCGACGCGCAGGATTACTGGCGGCGTCCGAGTGGCTCACGGTGGGCCGCCAACTCGCACTGGCGGAACGCCCCCGGCTTCCGGGAGACCGACCTCTGGGACCGGATCGGCGCGGACCATCTCGCCCTGTTCGAGGACGGGGCACGGATGGCGGGGTTCTCCCGGTCCGCCGACAGGGTGGTCGAGTGGGGCTGCGGCGGGGGCGCCAACGCGGTGCATTTCGCACCACGTGCCAAGGAATTCATCGGAGTCGACATATCCCGCGACTCGCTCGACGAGTGCGACCGGCAGATCGCGGGCGTCTGCGACACGGTATTCCGGCCGGTCGCCGTCGAGGTCGCCAACCCGGAATCCGCGCTCGGCGACATCGACGGCGTCTGCGACGTGTTCCTGTCGTTCTACGTCTTCGAACTGATCCCCTCGCCGGAATACGGCGAACGGCTGCTGCGGATAGCCCACGATCTCCTCGCGCCCGGCGGCCTCGCCCTGATCCAGATCAAGTACGAGACCGGCGAATGGCGCACCAAACCCCGGCGGCGTTCGTACCGGCGCGGTCTGGCGAACATGACGACCTATCCGATCCACGACTTCTGGGAACTCGCCGAGCGCTGCGGGTTCGTCCCGCGTGCGGTCCGGCTGGTGCCGCGGAACGAACTCGACGAACGCTACGCGTATTTCTTCCTTTCCAAGGAATGACCAGGGGGTCGTTCGGTGACGCGTTCGACCTTGCCGACGAGGAAGACGTAGGAAAGGATCCCGGCGACCGTGATCACGGTCATGTAGGCGAACCCGGGGGCGAAGCTGTCGTCGGTGACGATCAGGCCGATGACGATCGGGGTGGCGATCGACGACAGGTTCCCGATGAAGTTGAACATCCCGCCGGTCAGCCCGAGCAGCCGCCGCGGCGCCAGCGCGGACACCAGCGACCAGGTGATCGACGCGAGACCGTTCCCGAAGAACGCCACCGACAGGATCACGATGACCACCGCGGTCGAGTCGGTGAACCCGGCCCCGACCATCACGGTGCTCAGCAACAGACCGGCGATGATCGGGCCCTTGCGGGCCGCGCCGAGCGAAACCCCGCGCCGGACCAGGAAGTCCGACAGGACACCGGAAGCCAGCACACCCACCAGCGCCGCGATGAACGGCAGCGACGCCAGGAAGCCGGACTTGATGTAGTCCATTTCGCGGTACTCGACGAGGTATGTCGGGAACCAGGTGAGGAAGAACCAGAGCGTCGAGGTCAGGCAGAACTGCCCGAAGTAGATCCCCCACAGCTTCCGGCTGCCCAGCACGGTCGCCAGGTCCGCCTTGGTGATCCGCGCCCGCTCCGGGCGCTCTCGCGCCAGATCCACCAGGCCGCCGCCGGAGCGGATCAGCTTCACCTCGGCCTCGTTGGCGCGCGAGTCGCGCGGCTCGCGGTACTTCGCGTACCAGAGCGCCGCCCAGAGGATGCCGACCAGACCGGTGGCGATGAACACCCAATGCCACGAAAGCATCGCCTGCAACCAGGAAAGCACGGGCGTCAGCAGCGCGAGACCGATGAACTGGCCCGAGGTGTAGAAACCGATCGCGGTGGCGCGTTCGCGTTCCGGGAACCAGACGGTCGCGATCTTGCTGTTGATCGGATAGGCGGGTGCTTCGAAGACGCCGACCATCAGCCGCAACGCGATCAGCGCCACGAATCCGCCGATCACGCCCATGAAGAGCGTCGCGAGCGACCACAGGATCAGGCAGGCCGGATAGAGCAGCCGCGGCGGGATCTTGTCGACCAGCCAGCCGCCGGGCAGCTGCAACGCGGCGTAGGTCCAGCCGAAGGCCGACAGGAGCAGCCCCTGTTCCGCTTTGGACAGATCGAGTTCGCCGGCGATCGCGGGCATCGCGATCGACAGGTTCGAACGGTCCAGGTAGTTGATGACGACGGTGATGAACAGCATCACCGCGATGAGCACGCGATACCGGGACGGGCGTGGCGCGAGTCCCGAGTGGACGGACGTCGTCATCGCGCTCACCACTCGGCGAACGAGCCGTCGGCGTGCCGCCACACCGGATTCCGCCAGCGATGCCCCTCGGCCGCCCGCTCGGCGACGTACTCTTCGTTGATCTCGATGCCGAGCCCGGGCCCGGCCGGGATGGCGACCTGTCCGTCCTTGTAGGCGAACACCGCCGGATCCGTGACGTAGTCGAGCAGGTCGTTGCTCGTGTTGTAGTGGATCCCGAGGCTCTGTTCCTGGATCGTCGCGTTGTAGCAGCCCGCGTCGATCTGCAGACAGGCCGCCAGCGCGATCGGGCCGAGCGGGCAGTGCAGGGCGAGGCCGACGTCGTAGGCCTCGGCCATGTGCGCGATCTTGCGCGCTTCGGTGATGCCGCCGCAGTGCGACGGGTCCGGCTGGATGATGTCGACGGCGCCCGAGGCCAGCACGGCCTTGAAGTCCCACCGCGAGAACAGCCGTTCGCCGAGCGCGATCGGGATCGGCGAGTTGCGCAGGACCTCCGCGAAACCGTCGACGTGTTCGGACAGCACCGGTTCCTCGACAAACATCAGCCGGTACGGCTCCAGTTCGCGCAGCAGGACCTTGGCCATCGGCTTGTGCACGCGACCGTGGAAGTCCACCCCGATGCCGACGTCCGGACCCACCGCCTGGCGCACCGCGTCCACGTTGGCCACGCAACGGTCGACCTTGTCCCAGGTGTCCAGATAGGACAGTTCCTCGGTCCCATTCATCTTCACCGCGCTGAATCCGCGGTCCACCACCTCGCGCGCGGCGCGGGCGGTCTCGGCGGGCCGGTCGCCGCCGATCCACGAGTAGACCTTGATCCGGTCGCGCACCCGGCCGCCGAGCAGTTCGTGGACCGGCACGCCGAGCGCCTTGCCCTTGATGTCCCACAGGGCCTGGTCGATGCCGGCCAGCGCGCTCATGTGGATCCCGCCTCCGCGGTAGAACCCGCCCCGGTAGAGGACCGTCCACAGATCCTCGATATGCGCGGGATCCTTGCCGATCAGGTAGTCGGAAAGCTCCTCCACGGTGGCGGCCACGGACGAGGCGCGGCCTTCGAGGACCGGCTCTCCCCAGCCGGTGACGCCCGCGTCGGTTTCGATCTTCAGGAACGACCAGCGCGGCGGCACCTGATATGTCGTCATTGACGTGATCTTCATGGTTTTCCTATTCCTGGTGCCAGATCTCGGAAAGCGCGCGAGCACGGACGGCGACCGCGTCCGCGCTGTCACCCGGCCGGTAGAGACAGGAACCCAGTCCCGCTCCGGCCGCCCCGGCGGCGGCCCAGGCCGCCAGGTTCGTTTCGTCGACGCCGCCGACCGGCAGCAGTTCGACCTCGCGCGGCAGCACCGCTCGCCACGCCTTCATCCCCCCGATCCCGACGGCGTCGGCGGGGAACAGCTTGAGGTGCCGGGCGCCCGCGGCGAGCGCGGCGAACGCCTCGGTGGGCGTGGCCACGCCCGGGTACGGCGTCATGCCCTCGGCCACGGCGGCGGAGATGACCGCCGGGTCGCTGTTGGGCGCCACGATCATGCGTGCCCCGGCTTCGCGCGCCCTCCCGACGTCTTCGGTGGTGAGCACGGTGCCCGCGCCGATCTCACACCACTCCCCGAACGCGTCGGCGAGCAGGCGGACGCTCTCGAACGGCTCCGGCGAGTTCAGCGGCACTTCGATGGCGGGGAAGCCCGCGTCGACGAGCGCCCGCCCGACGCCGACGACCTCGGCCGGGGTCACTCCGCGCAGGATCGCGATCAAACCGGTCACGGCTTCAGTGTCCTTTCGAGACGGTCTTCGAGCAGTCCGGCGGATGTCGCGATCCGCCACAGCCCCCGCGCGGCGACGTCCTCGGACAGCACGGTGGCCTTCACTCCCCTGCCGGTCAGGGCGAGGGCGTAGCGGCGGCACAGTTCGCCGTCACCGCACAACACCAGCGGGGAATCCAGGTCGCGCAACAGATGCGAAACCTCGTCGGCGATGAGCACGCCCGAGAGGTAGTCAGGGAGCGAAGCGGGGTCGAGGACGCCGTCGAGCACGAGCGGGCGGGCACCGAACGCCTCGGTGGCGATCCCTCGCGAACGTCGTCCCGCGGCCAGACCTCGTGAGAAGGCCGCGTCGTCGGGGACCGCCTCTGCGGCCGTGCGCGCGAGGATGCCTTGCGTGATCAGCAATCCGTACAGCTCGCCGGTCATCGCGGTGGCGAAACCCGTCACGATCCCGTCCTCGACGCGGACCCATTTGCTGTGCGTACCGGGGAGAACCACCGTGACCGGGCCTGCGGGGTCGCCCAGCGCTTCGAGCACGCCGATCAGCTGGGTTTCCTCGCCGCGGATCACGTCGCCCGGGCGCTCCCCGGACGGGATCCGCAGTCCGGGGACGACGTGGAGCACGCCGTCGCGGTGGGACACGGGGACGAGCGAGGGGAAGTCGAGCCTCGCCGGGACGGTGCGATAACCGGCGTCGATCCAGCCCTGCGCGCTGCCCACCATCCCGGACGCGATGGCCGGGAGCACGGGCCAGTCGCCGCGGATCTCCCGGAAGGCCGACTCGTAGGCGGCCGCTCTGCCGCCCGGGCCGACGCCTTCGGTGATCGCGAGCAGCCCGCGAGAGGCCCGGCGGGCGTCGAGGATCTCCCCCTCGGCGTCGAGCAGCCAGGCGCGCTGACCGGAGGTTCCCCAGTCGAGCGCGATGAGGCCGGGTTCGGTGTCCGTCACGAGCGACATCGTGCGGGCGCGTTCCCGATAATGCGATCGGCGTCCCTATATGTAGGATTCCAGCATGTCCGAGACCGCACCGCCCGGCACCCAGACCCTCGCCCGCGGCCTCGCGGTGATCCGCGCGGTCGCGAACGGCGCGACCGATCTCCGCACCCTGGTCGAGTACACCGGGCTGGGCCGCAGCACCACGCACCGGCTGGTCCAGCTGCTGGTCGGCGAGGGGTACCTGCGCAGCGGACGGGACGGCTACGCGCTCGGGCCCACCCTGATCGAACTGGGTTTCCAGGCCCTGCACGGCAGCCCGCTGCCGGTCGTCGCCCGGCCGGTGCTGGAGGACCTGGCCGAACAGCTGCGCGACACGGTGCACCTGGCCGTCCGCGACGGCGACTCGGTGCTGTACCTGGACAAGCTGCCGGGCTCACGGGGCGCGGAGATGCGCTCCCGGATCGGGCACCGGATGCCCTTGACCCGGACCGGCGTCGGGATGGCGCTGCTGCTGGATTCCACGACGGAATGGCGGGATCTGTATCTGGCCGAGACGCCGGTGGAGCCGGGGCGGGTGCACCCGGAGGACCTCGACGCGTTCCTGGCGCGCATGCGCGAGTACGCGGAGGCCGGGGTGGCGATGGATCTGGAAGACAACGAACCGGGGATCCGCTGTGTCGCGGCGCCGATCCGGGACGCCACCGGCGCGATCGCCGGGGCGATCAGTGTTTCGGCGACGCGGCCGTACATGCCCGCCGCCCGGATGCGCGGTCTGAACCGCGTCGTCGGCCGTGCGGCGCAACAGGTTTCGGCGGGCCTCGGCCACCGCGAACACTGAAACGCCGCGTGGAGGGCGGTCTCGCCCTCCACGCGGTCGTACAGCCGGTCATCGCAGCACCGCCGGGTCACCTCCGCGGGCCTCACCCGGCTCGGGCGCCGGAGTGCGCAGGGTGGCCATGGCCAGGAAACCACCGGCGATCGCGATCCCCGCGGCCCCGAGGAACGCCGCCGAATACCCGCCGGTCAACGCGACCGCGTCGCCGATCCGTCCCGCGCCTGCCGAAACCCCGACCGCGGTCATCGCGGCGAGACCGAGTGCCGAGCCGATCTGGTAGGACGTGTTCACGATCCCCGACGCGAGCCCGCCTTCCTCCGGTTTCGCGCTCGAAATCGCGGTGCCGAGCGACGGGATGAACGCCAGCGCCTGGCCGAGCGCGGCGACCAGCGAAGCGGGCAGGACGTCGACGAGGAAGCTGCCGGTCGGGCCGACGAACGACAGCCACACCAGTCCCGCCGCGAGCGCCCACAGCCCGCCGATGATCATCTTCTTCGGCCCGAACCGGCCGATCAGCCGGGGCGCGACGGCGACCATCAGCACGACGATCAGCACGGTCATCGGCAGCAGCGCCGCCCCGCTCGCGAAGGCCCCGTAACCCAGGACCTGCTGGAGGTACAGGTTGAGGAAGTACCACATCGGGATCCACGCGGCACCGAGCAGGAACTGGGCGAGGTTCGCCCCGCCGAGGTTCGGCGTCCGGAAGATCCCCAGCCGCACCAACGGGATCTCGCGCTTCCGCTGGATCGCCACGAACACCGCGAGCAGCGCGACGCCGCCCGCCAGCGCGCCCCAGGTGCCCGCCGAGCCCCAGCCCGCTTCCGGTGCGCGGACGACGCCGAACACGGTCAGGCCGAGTCCCGCGGTCACCGCGACGGCGCCGGCGACGTCGACCGAACCACGCCGGACGGGCGCGGGAGGCATCAGCTTGCCGGTGGCGAGCACCGCGACGAGCGAAATCGGGACGTAGAGCCAGAAGATCCACGGCCACGACAGCCATTCGGTGATCACTCCGCCGAAGAACACGCCGGCGGTGCCACCGGCGGGGGCGGCCGCGCCGTAGAGCGCGAGCGCCTTCGTCAGCTCACGAGGACGCGCGCCGAACAGCATCATCAGCAGGGTCAGCGCGGACGGCGCGATCAGTGCCGCGCCCGCGCCCTGCAGGACCCGGCCGAGCAGTTCGATCCACGCGGTGCCCGCGACCGCGGCGACCACGGAACCGCCGAGGGTCACCACCCAGCCGGCGGTGAACATCTTCCGCGCGCCGAACAGGTCCGAGAGACGCCCGCCGAGGAGCAGCAGCCCGGCGAGCGCGATGACATAGGCGTTGAACACCCACGACAGGTCACCCGGGGAGAACCCGAGGTCCCGCTGCATCGCGGGCAGGGCGACGCCGATGATCGAGGTGTCCATGATGACCATGAACTGGGCCAATGCGATGAGTCCCAGTGCCCACCACCGTCGTGGGTCCGGGGTTGTCTCCGCCATGACGAACTTCCTTTCCGTTTTGATACCCCCACGGGGTATATGACGGAGATGAAGTTATGCCTGTCGACACGCGGGCACAAGTACCCCCATGGGGTATCTCTGTCGTCCTCGTCACAGCCGCGGGCCGACTCTCACGCCCTCAAATGCCGGTGCGGCTCGAGCGGCTCGTGATTACCCTCGCCCTCTGTGAACGATCAAGAGGAATACGCCAGGTATCGGGAAGACTCGAAGGTGCTGGCGGCGATCGGGGCATGCCTCGACGCCCACGTCGACCCCATCACGGTGCGCCTGCCGAAGGCCCTCGCGCAGACCGCCGCGGCGGCGTGGGATCGCGACGAGCTGGGCGAGGTCGGCGACGAGACCCACGAGCAGTACGCCTTGCGGGATCAGGCCGGGGAGCTGGCCCTGATCGGCCTGGCGATCTCGGAACGCGGCCGCTGGGAGAACGACGAAGTGGTCGTGGACCTCAACGTGGGCGCTGTCGGCGCGGCCGTGCGGGTGTCGCTGTGAACCGGGCCGGGAAACTTCTCGAAAGAAATCCGGGAGCCGGTGTCGGATCGGCGTGGTCGCGTTCGTAGCAGAGGTGAAGTCCTTGACACCCCGGGAGATGATCCTCAGATGAAATACCTGGTTTCCGTGATCGACGACAAGAGCACTCCCGGCAGCACCGACCGGCAGCCCGCCATCAGCGAGTTCAACGAACGGCTGATGGCCGAGGGGTACTGGGTCTTCGCGGGCGGGCTGGCGGACACCGGTTCGGCCACGGTGATCGACAACCGGGGCGAGCAGCCGGTGTTCAGCGACGGGCCGTTCGTGGAGTCGAAGGAGTACCTCGCCGGCGTCTGGGTGTGGGAGGCCCCCGATCTGGACGTGGCGCTCAAACTCGCCACCGAGGCGTCGAAGATCTGCGACCGGAAGATCGAGGTGCGGCCATTCCTGTGAGCGGCGTCGAGGAGGCGATCACCCGGGCCCACCGCGACGAGTGGGCGCGCGTGGTCGCCACCCTGACCAGGCGTTTCGGCGATCTCGACCTAGCCGAGGAAGCGGCTGCCGAGGCGTTCGCTACCGCCGTCGAGCGATGGCCGTCCGACGGCGTGCCGCCCGGGCCCGGCGCCTGGCTGACCACCACCGCCAACCGCAAGGCCATCGACCGGATCCGGCGGGAGAACAAGCGTGACGACAAGCAGAAGGAGGCTCGGATGGCGTACGACGACGACCCGCCCGAGCCGCTCGGCGTCATCGACGACGACCGGCTCCGGCTGATCTTCACCTGCTGTCACCCGGCGCTCGCGCTCGAAACCCGCGTGGCGTTGACGCTGCGCATGGTCGGCGGGCTGACCGTGCCCGAGATCGCCCGCGCCTTCCTGGTGGCCGAAAGCGCCATGGGGCAGCGGATCACCCGCGCGAAGGCCAAGATCAAAGCGGCTCGCATCCCCTATCGGGTGCCGTCAGCCGAGGATCTCCCGGCCCGGGTGTCCGGGGTGCTCGCCGCGCTTTTCCTCGTGTTCAACGAGGGCTACCTGGCCACCGGGGCCGACACCGATCCGCTGCGCCACGACCTGACCGCCGAGGCGATCCGGCTCACCCGCCTGATCCGCGGCCTCCTGCCGGACGACGGTGAGGTGGCCGGGCTGCTGGCGCTGATGCTCCTCACCGAGGCCCGCCGCACCGCGCGGATCTCGGCGAGCGGCGAACTGGTCGCCCTCGACGAGCAGGACCGGGGCGCCTGGGACACGGACCTGATCGCCGAGGGGCATCGGCTGGTGCGCGAACGCCTCGCCGCCGGAGTGGCGCCGGGCCGCTACCAGATCCTCGCCGCGATCAACGCCGTGCACACGTCCGCCCGCGACATCCGGGACACCGGCTGGTCGCAGATCCTCGCGCTCTACGACCAGCTCGTCCGTGTCGATCCCTCGCCGATCGTCGTCCTCAACCGGGCCATCGCCGTCGCCGAACTCGACGGTCCGGAAGTGGCGCTGGCGGCCGTCGACCGGCTCGACGACAGCTTGGCCGGGTATCACCCGTACCACGTGACCCGCGCCGATCTGCTGCGTCGGCTGGGCCGCGGCGCCGAGTCGCGAGCGGCCTACGACAAAGCGATCGAACTGGCGGGCAACACCGCGGAGACCGCCTACCTGACCCGCCGTCGCGACCAACTGCGTTGACGCTCCCAGGTCATCCGACGCGAACTTCCGCGCGGGACAAGCGTGCCGCGAGCCGCGCCGCCCGCTCGGCCTGTCCGGGATCGACGCCCGCCCTGGCGACGAGCCGCAGCCGGGAGACGCCGTCGGGGACGCTGGGCGGGCGGAAGCAGCCGACCACGATTCCTTCGTCGAACAGCGTGTCGGCGGCGGCCACCGCCTGATCGGCCGAGTCCGCGGGAATCGACTGGACCGCGCCGGGCGCGTGGGGGACCCCGGCGGCGTCGGCGATCAGTGCCGCGATCCGATGGAGTTCGCCCACCCGTTCCGGTTCCGCCTCGATGATCCGGCAGGCTTCGGCGGCCCCCGCGGCCGCGGCGGGGGCGAGTCCGGTGTCGAAGATGAACGTCCGGGCGGTGTTGACCAGATGTTCGCGCACCGGCCCCGGTCCGAGCACGGCGCCGCCTTGGGTGCCGAGCGCCTTGGACAGCGTCGCCGTCACGACGACGTGCGGCGAGCCGGACAGACCGGCGGCGTGGACCGCGCCCCTCCCCCGGCCCGCCACGCCGATCCCGTGTGCTTCGTCCACGACCAGAAGGGCGTCGTAGGTGACGCAAAGCGCCGCGACGCGCGCCAGATCTGTGGCGTCCCCGAGCACGGAGTAGATCGACTCCACGACGACCACCGCCCGGGTCTGCTCACGGTCCCGGAGCAGCGCTTCGAGCGCGACGACGTCGTTGTGCGGGCAGATCCGCACGGGCGAACGGGACAGCCGCGCGCCGTCGATCAGCGACGCGTGCACGTGCTCGTCGGAAACGATCAGCGTGTCCGGTGAACCCAAAGCCGTGAGCAGGCCGATGTTGGCCGCGTAGCCACTGGAAAACGCCAAGCAGGACGGCCGGCCGGTGAGGCGGGCCAGTTCCCGTTCCAGTTCGTCGTGACCCGCCGTCGTCCCGGTCACGACCCGCGACGCGCCCGCTCCGGCGCCGTAGGTCTCGATGGCCCGGGTCGCGGCCGCGCGGACACGGGGGTCGCCGCCGAGCCCGAGGTAGTCGTTCGAGGCCAGGTCCAGCAGCCCGCCGCGGGATCCCGGGTTGCGGCGGGCGTCGGTCCCGCGCACCAGACCCGCCCGCCGCCGGTCCGCTTCGGCACCGGCGATCCACTCCAGCAGAGCGTTCATGCGTTGGGCGCGACAGCCGTACCGGCGCCACGCGCCCGGACCGCGACGTCCGTCCGATGTGGACTCTCGTCGGCGCCGAGGACCTTGAACCCGGCGTCGGCGATCATGTCGAGGTCGGCCTTGGCGGCCTGCCCCTCGCTGGTGAGATAGTCGCCGAGGAACAGCGAATTGGCCACCTGCAACGCGAGCGGCTGCAGCGAGCGGAGATGCATTTCGCGGCCGCCCGCCATCCGGATCTCCTTGTCGGGGCAGGCGAACCGGGCCAGCGCGAGGATCCGCAGCGAACGCAACGGCGTCAGCTCCCAGGTGCCCGCGAGCGGTGTGCCTTCGAAGGGCATCAGGAAGTTGACGGGAATCGAGTCACTGTCCAGGTCCCGCAGGGCGAAGATCGCGTCGATCAGTTCGTCGTCGCTCTCCCCCATGCCCACGATCAGCCCGGAGCAAGGGGAAAGGCCGGCGTGCTTGGCTTTCTCGACGGTCGACACGCGGTCTTCGTAGTCGTGCGTCGAGCAGATCTCCGAATACCGGGACTCGCTCGTGTTGAGATTGTGGTTGTAGGCGTCGACACCGGAGTCGCGGAGTCGCTCGGCCTGGCCGTCCTTCAGGATTCCCAAGCAGGCGCAGACTTCCACGCCGGAGTGCGCGGATTTGACGGCCTCGACGACGCCGGCGACCCGGTCCACGTCGCGGTCGCTCGGCCCGCGCCCGCTCGCGACCAGGCAGACCCGCGACGCGCCGCCCTCGATCCCCGCCGTCGCCTGCTTGACCGTCTCCTCGGCCGAAAGCCAGGAATACTTGAGGATCTGCGCCGACGAGCCGAGCCGCTGCGAGCAGTACGTGCAGTCTTCCGGGCACAGCCCGGATTTGAGGTTCACCAGGTAGTTGACCTTGACCCGGTCCCCGAAGTACGCGCGCCGGAGCCGCCCGGCCGCGGCGACCAGGCCGAACACCTCGTCGTCCGGTGTCTTCAGGACCATCCGGGCGTCGTCGCGATCGAGGACGCCGCCTGCCAGCTGGCGCGAGGCCAGGTCATCCACTGTTTTGAACACCTATCAAATCCTAGGTGGACGACCAGGGCCGCGCAAGGCCCCCGGTGCCGGACGGGCACAATGGCCCCGTGAAGGTGACGCGAGCGCAGATCGTCGACGGCGCGTACGAGCTGCTGCGCGAGCGGGGGCTGAGCAGCCTGTCCATGCGGCGGCTGGCCCTGGACCTCGGCGTGCAGCCCGGCGCGCTGTACTACCACGTCGCCAACAAACAGGAACTGCTCGCCGTGGTCGCCGCCCGCGTCCTCGCGGACTTCCCGGCGTCACCCGCCGATCCCCGCACCGCGGCGCAAGACCTGCGGGCGGCATTGCTGCGCGTCCGCGACGGCGCCGAGGTCGTGTCGTTCGTGCAGGCGTACCGGCCGGACGTCCTGACCCCGACCCGGGCGCTGAACCGGTTGTTCGCCGAGCGATTCGACGCCCGCCGAGCCGAATGGGCCGCCCGCACGATCGTCCACTATGTACTCGGCTTCGTCGCGGAAGAACAGAACCGGGCCGAACTCGTCCGCGCGCGCATCGTCGACGACGAGCCCGCGCAAGAACGGGAATCGGGCGAGGCGTTCTTGTTCGGTGTCGACGCGATTCTCAGCGGGCTCAGCGAAAAGCGTCGTGAGTGGTAAGTGTCGTTAGGGCGGACTGGTCTTTGCCTGCCTGCCGCTGACCTGCACGGGGCTGGGCGTCCGGTCGCGGATCAAAGGTCGTGCCGGTCACGACCGGTGGCAGATGAGGATTCCGGACGTTCAACGTCCGGAATCCTCCCCGCTCGACCGCACCGGCATCCAGCGCAAGCGTCACACGATCACCAGTCACCCAGTGGGTAGGTAAATACGAGTCCGCTAGAACCAGCCTTGCCACTCACGAGGTCAGTGGCCGCGCGCGATCCATTCGGCCAGGTGCGGCGCCTCCGTGCCGATGGTGGTCCCGTCGCCGTGGCCGGTGTGGACCCGGGTCTCCTCCGGCAGCGCGAAAAGCCGCTTCTCGATCGACGAGATGATCGTCGGGAAGCTGGAGAACGAACGTCCGGTCGCCCCCGGCCCGCCCGAGAACAGCGTGTCACCGGAGAACAGGGCCTTCGCCTCGGGCAGGTGCAAGCAGACCGACCCCGGCGAGTGCCCCGGGGTGTGGATCACTTCGAGGTCCGTGCCCGCGACGACGATCCGCTCGCCGTCTTCCACGCTCCGGAACTTACGCCCGGGGTGGGTCATCTCCCACAGTTCCTGATCGCCGGGGTGCAGCAGGACCGGCGCGTCGAGGTGCTCGCCGAGTTGCGGAGCGACGGTCACGTGGTCGTTGTGCCCGTGCGTGCACACGACGGCGACCACCCGGCGGCCGCCGACGGCCTCGGTGATCGCGCGCTCGTCGTGCGCGGCGTCCACGATCACGACCTCGTCGTCGTTCCCGACGAGCCAGATGTTGTTGTCGACCTCCCACGATCCGCCGTCGAGTTCGAAGACCCCGTTCGTGACGACCCGGTCGATCCGCAGGTCGCTCACAGGATCACCACCGAACGCAGCACTTCGCCCGCGTGCATGGTGTGGAACGCCTTTTCGACGTCGCCGAGCGTGATCCGCTCGGTCACGAACCGGTCGAGCGGCAGCCTGCCCTGCAGGTGCAGGTCGATCAGCACCGGGAAGTCCCGTTCCGGCAGGCAATCGCCGTACCAGGACGACTTCAGCGCGCCGCCGCGCGAGAAGAAGTCGAGCAGCGGCATCTCCAGCCGCATGTCCGGCGTCGGCACGCCGACCAGCACCACGGTGCCCGCCAGGTCACGCGCGTAGAAGGCCTGCTTCCAGGTTTCGGGACGGCCGACAGCGTCGATGACGACGTCGGCGCCGAAGCCTCCGGTCAGGTCCTGGATCGCGGCGACGGCGTCGGTCTCCGAGGCATCGACCGTATGCGTCGCGCCGAGTTCCCGCGCCCACTCCAGTTTCCGCCCGTCGCGGTCGACGGCGATGATCGTCCCCGCGCCCGCAAGGCGGGCGCCGGCGATCGCCGCGTCGCCCACTCCCCCGCAGCCGATGACCGCCACCGAGTCGCCCCGGCCGACACCGCCGGTGTTGACCGCGGCACCGAGACCGGCCATCACGCCGCAGCCGAGCAGACCGGCCACCGCGGGATCCACGGCCGGGTCGACCTTCGTGCACTGTCCGGCGTGGACGAGCGTCTTGTCCGCGAAAGCGCCGATGCCGAGCGCGGGCGTCAGCTCCGTGCCATCGGTCAGGGTCATCTTCTGTGTCGCGTTGAAGGTGTCGAAGCAGTACTGCGGGCGCCCCCGCTTGCACGCCCGGCACTGCCCGCACACCGCGCGCCAGTTGAGCACGACGAAATCGCCGGGCTGTACGGAATCGACGCCCTCTCCGACGCTTTCCACGGTGCCCGCCGCCTCGTGACCGAGCAGGAACGGGAATTCGTCGTTGATGCCACCGTCGCGATAGGTCAGATCGGTATGGCAGACACCGCAGGCCGCGATCGACACGACGACCTCGCCGGGGCCCGGGTCGGGGATCACGATCTCCGTCAGTTCGACCGGCGCCCCCTTGGACCGGGCGATCACCCCGCGCACCTGTTGTGGCATTCCCTGTTTCCTCCGCTCGACGACGCGGACATGCGCGGAGACGCATGCCTGACGCGAGGCTAAACCGGGACACCCGTGGCCGCGACCTGACCGTCGGTCGAGAAAACCTGGCCTTTCGACCAGGTCGAGTGAAGAGCTACGCTGACGGCGATGCCCGAAACCGCCGATCTGACAGCGCTGCGCGAAGTCGTCGAAGGCCCGCTGGCCGAGATCGCCGGCCGGTTCTCACGGCTGCTCGCCGAAGAGTGGCCGCATCAGGCGCTCGTCATCTTCACCCTGGAATGTACCGGCAGGCCGCGCAAGGTCACCGGCGCGAAGGAGATCGCCGACAAGGTCGCCATCCGCGAACTCGAGGCGATCAAGGCACTCGTCGAGCCCGGCGGGCACCTGACCCTGACGGCCGCTCTCGGCGGCGCCGCGCGAACGGTCTGGGCCGTGCGCGACCCGGTCGGGACGCTGCTCGTGCTCGTTCCGCGCGCCAGCCGCAAACGCTTTCCCCGGCCCGCGCGGCTGGCGGAGATCTTCGGGATCGTCGCGACGTCGATCCGCCAGCAGGTCACCCAGGCCAGTCCCGACTACCTCGCCGAGTCGCGCGCGGCGTCCAGCGAACGCGCGCGCACGATCGTGGAGATGGCCGCGGCGCACGAGACCGCGCTCGTGACGATCCTGACCGCGTTGCGTTCCACTCGCCTGGACGACCATCGCGCCCGTCTCGTCGCGACGGATTCCGCCTCCGCCGCGCTGGTGGCGCTCCGGTCGGCGCACGAAACCGACCTCGCGCTGTCCGAAGAACCGGCGCACACCGCCTTCGGCAGGCTCCGCCGGGAAGTCCGGCAGGTGATGCGGCATCACGACGCCGAAGTCGAGTTCGTCGCGCCGTCGAAGGACGGGCGGCCGCTGCCCGGCGAGGTCGCCCACGCCGCCCGCGCGATGACGTGCACCGCGGTGCTCGCGTTCACCACCCAGCCGGATCTGACCCGCCTCCGGATCGCGTGGACGAGCGACGAAACGGCCCTGCACCTCGACATCCGCGACCAGGAGTCCGGCGAACTCGACATCGCGGGCCTGCGCCTGCAACTCGACGGCCGCGCGAAAACACTCGGGGCCGCGGTCGAGGTCGACGCCGTTCCCGGCTGGGGCAGCCGCGTCACCGTCGACCTTCCTTTCGAACCTCGGTCGGACCGGGCAGGCGAGGCCGTGCTCGCCGATCTCAACCGCCGCGAACTCGAAGTACTGCGGCTCGTGG
The DNA here is from genome assembly GCF_040684635.1 of Amycolatopsis sp. NPDC089917. Classification (NCBI taxonomy): domain Bacteria; kingdom Bacillati; phylum Actinomycetota; class Actinomycetes; order Pseudonocardiales; family Pseudonocardiaceae; genus Amycolatopsis; species Amycolatopsis sp. NPDC089917. Next base: position 52,628 of record NZ_JBFBGL010000058.1, read on the forward strand.
CGCGCGGACAGCGCAACAAGGCCATCGCCGCGGCGCTCGGCATCACCGAGAGCACGGTGAAGTTCCACGTCGCGGGCGTACTGAGGAAACTGGACGTCGGCTCACGGGGCGAAGCGGCGGCTTTGGCCTTGACCGCGGGGATCGCCGCCGAACACTCCGCGTGATCGGCACGCTCGGCGCACTGTCCCATTTCCACCGAATGGCCGCAGGCGAAAATACACAGAGTGTGTTTTCCCCGGCGTTACAGAAATCGTCTTTTCGCCTCGATCGAGTGAAACTCGGAGCACCCTCCTGAACTGCGGTAATACTGTAAAACCGCAGGCAGATTCGCTCTGAAGAACGAGCGCGCAGATTGATCAGCGCACTGCCCTGCTGTTAGAGATATCCCTCCCGGATTCGCATCCCGTTGCGAATGACCCTGCGCATGGACAGGCATTGAATGACCCGATCGCAGACCTCTTGCGGTGCCGCACGCCCTCATGCGGCCGCCGCACTCCTCACCTTGGCGCTGGTGGTGCTGGCCGGTTGCGGCTCCACCCAGCCCGAAGGCGGCGGGGCAGCCGCTCCCGTCGCCCCGCAGGCTTCGTCTCCCGAAGCGCTCGCCGCGCTGCCCGAGGCGAACACCTTCAGTGAGCTGAAATCCGCGCCCGCGGACCCGTCCGGCGAACTCCCCGCGGGCCGCGAAGTCCTGCACCCGAAGGCGGACGCGGCGATCTACCGCGCCCCCGGCGCCGAGGCGATCGCCCGGCTTCCGGAAACCCAGATCGGCTCGCCGACCTGGGTCCCGGTGATCGCCCGGCAGGGCGACTGGGCGCAGGTCATGCTTCCCACGCGTCCCAACGGCGCGACCGGCTGGCTGCACGCCACGCCGGAAACCGTGGAATCGGCGCAGAACGATTTCGAGGTCCGCGTCGATCTCGCCGGTTTCCGCCTGGAGATCCTCGAAGCGGGCGAACAGACCGGCTCGTGGACCATCGGCACCGGCAAACCCCAGCACCCCACCCCCACCGGTCGCGCGTTCATCCTCGCCTCGATCAAGGAGAGCGTGAACACCTACAGCCCGATCGTGCTGCCGCTGAGCAGTCATTCCGATTCGCACGAGACCTTCGGCGGCGGCCCCGGCACGGTCGGCCTGCACACCTGGCCGGACGACAGTTTCGTCGGCAAGGCCACCAGCGACGGCTGCATCCGGGTCACTCGCGAGGCGCTGGACCGCCTCGTCGAGCTGCCGCTCGGCACCGTCGTGCACATCACCTGACACCCAACCACGGAGGTAATTTCCTTGTCCCCGCGTACCACCGGCGTGCTCGCCTGCACGGCCGCCGCCTGTTTGCTCCTCACCGCCGCCCCCGCGACGGCCGCCCCCACCGAGTCCGCGTACGCCATCGCCGCGTCCGGTCTGGTCAAGATTCCTCGCACGCCTTCGGTTTCCGGGCCGGGCAAGGAATCCCTCGCCTCGGTCGCGCTGCCGACTCCCGGCCCCTCACTCGTCAGCGCGAAGGCGCTGAACGCCGCGGTGAAGACGGGCCACGCCGAATCCAGCGTCGCCGGACTCGCCCTGAACCTCGGCCTGCTGCCCACCGGGGCGGCTCTCCCCGGCTTGAGCGCCGAGGTGATCGAAGCCGACTGCAGCGACGGCAAGGGTTCCGTGTCGATCGCGAACCTGAAGGTCGGCGGCAAGACGCTCAAACTCGACCAGGTCGCGCCGAACACCACCGTCCCGGTGGCCTCGCTGCTCGAACTGACGGTGAACAAGCAGACCAAGAACGCCGACGGAACCCTTACGGTGACGGCGGTTTCGGCCAAGCTGCTCGGCAAGACGCAGACCCTGGACATCGCGTCGGCCACCTGCGCCAAGTCCGCGGGCGAGAAGCCGGAACCGCCGACCAAGCCCGGCGGCGACAAGCCCCAGCCCGGCGGGAAGGCCCCGAAGCCCACCCCGGTGCCCGCTCACCTGGACGTGACCGGCTGACGTTTCGGTCCCTTCACGGCTGCTTAGGTCCGTGAAGGCCTCCTTGAGGGACCCAGAGTCCCTCAAGGAGGCCTTCACGGACCGGGGCTCACGACCCGGTCAGGCTCACGACCCGGTCAGGG
>NZ_JBFBGL010000059.1:0-49938 GCF_040684635.1 Amycolatopsis sp. NPDC089917
TCGGCTGGCCCTCGGGCGTCGGTGAGCACCGGTCCGTGAAGGCCTCCTTGAGGGACCCTGGGTCCCTCAAGGAGGCCTTCACGGACTTGGCACCTGGCCTACTTCTTGGTGAGGTTGATCTCCAGGCTGTTCCCGTCGCCCGAAGCCATCGCGCTGATCACCGGCGTCAGCAGGCCGCAACCGCGGAACTGCGGCAGCTTGTACTCGGCCGTCAGCTTTCCGCCCTTCAGCGGGTTGAAGCCGTGCGCGGAAACCAGCGGGATGTCGGCGGGCTGGGCCGTCTTGCAGGTCGAGCTCGCCAGGATCGGGAACCCGAACAGCCGCACGGTGAGCAGCTTGACGTCGGCCTTCGTGTCGGCCTTGACCGCGCCGGCGTTGACGGTGCCCGTCACGTCGCCGACCTGGTTGATCTTCACCGTCGCCGAGGCCGGGAAGAACCCGAGGAAGCGGAACTGCACGTTCGACGGCGGCAGCGACAGCTGTCCGGTGAACTTGCCGGACTGCGCGTTCAGCTTCGCGGTGAACTCACCGGGACCGAGCGGCAGTTTCGCGTTCAGCCCGGCGATGGTCGTCTTGCCCTTGACCCCGTAGGTGATCTGGGTGTCGCCCGGCGGCTGCGTCGTCGTGGTGGTCGGCGCGGTGGTCGGGCTCGTCGGCTGGGTCGTCGGCGTCGGCTCCGTCGTGGGAGTCGGCTGAGTCGTCGGGGTCGGCTCGGTCGTGGGAGTCGGCTCCGTGGTCGGGGTCGGTTCCGTGGTGGGCGTCGGTTCCGTGGTCGGAGTCGGCTGAGTCGTCGGCGTCGGCTCGGTGGTCGGCGTCGGCTGAGTCGTGGGGGTCGGCTCGGTCGTCGGCGTCGGTTCCGTGGTCGGAGTGGGCTCCGTGGTGGGAGTCGGTTCCGTGGACGACGTCGGTGTCGGCTGAGTCGTGGGAGTCGGCTCCGTCGTCGGGGTCGGCTGAGTCGTCGGAGTGGGCTCCGTCGTCGGCGTCGGTTCCGTCGTGGGAGTCGGCTCGGTGGTCGGCGTCGGCTGCGTGGTGGGCGTCGTCGGGGTGGTCGGAGTCGTCGTGCCCCCGCCGGCGGGCTTGATCTCGAACGTCCCCAGCTGCTGGTTCTGTCCCGGCTGGACGACGCAGTCCGACGTGAACGTGCCGAGGTCGGTCGGCTGTCCCTGCGCGTTCTTCGGCGTCATGGTGGTACTGAAGTTCCCGACCGTCACCGAAGCGGTGCCCGGGCTGGGGAACGTGACCGCGGGCGCCTTGCCGCTCGTCTTGACGTGGAACTCGCCCGACTCCGGCACCGGCGTGACCGGGATGGCCAGCGGCAGGCCGAGGTTCAGCGTCTTGTCGACCGGGTACTTCAGCACCGCGGCGGCCTTCGCGCTGCCTTCGACGGTGGTCGCGCCGACGAGCGTGAGTCCCGAGGTCGCGTCCGCCGGGACGGTGACGTCGACGTCGAACGTGATCGGCGTGGACGTCTTCCCGGCCACGGCGTCGTCCGGCAGGACGGTGTCGATCTTCACGACCAGCGTCTGGTCGCCGATCAGCGGGAACGGACAGGTGTACTTCAGCGTCAGCGACGCGGGCGCCGCCTCGCTCAAGCCCGCGCCGACGACGCCCAGGGTGGCCGCGACGGCGGCCACCGTACCGGCGGCCAAGGCTTGCACGGATCTTTTCGACTTCAGTGGGAACTTCACAACGGTCACTCCCGGGGAATCGGAGAAATTGCGTGACACGACCGAAACGGTGTGGACACGGAAGCGGTAAATTACCTGTGCCCTTCCGCACCGGCAAGGACACCGAATCCGTTTGTGATGCGGGTGGGATCGGGTGACTCATTAACTGGCACGCGGGAATTCGCTTTTGTCACTTCCGTCAGCTCCGGGAATCGCGAAACTGTCACACGCGTCCGGAGTCCGCCCGCGTTCATTGCTGCCGCGCCGAAACCCCCGCTACGTTCGGCGAATGGAGCAGGCTGCCATCGAGGTGACCGGCCTCGCCAAGCACTACGGTGAAGTGACGGCCCTCGCCGGCGTCAGCCTTCGTGTCGGCCGCGGCACCGTGCTCGCGGTGCTCGGGCACAACGGCGCGGGCAAGACGACGCTGATCGACATCCTCAGCACCCGGGTCAAACCGAGCGGCGGCAGCGCCAAGGTGTGCGGTTTCGACGTCGTCCGCGCCGGGCATCACGTCCGGCGGCGGATCGGGGTCACCGGCCAGTTCGCGGCGGTCGACGACGCGCTGTCCGGCCGCGGCAACCTGGAACTCGTCGCCCGGCTGCTGGGCGCGAACCGGCGCCAGGCCAGGACCCGCGCCACCGAACTGCTCGCCATGTTCGGTCTCGACGACGCGTCCGACCGGCCGGCGCGGACGTATTCCGGCGGGATGCGACGGCGCCTCGATCTCGCCGCCGGGCTCGTCGGCTCCCCCGAGGTCCTGTTCCTCGATGAACCGACGACCGGCCTCGACCCGCTCAGCCGCGCGGGTCTCTGGGACGGCGTCGAACGGCTCGCCGCGCGCGGCACCACCGTCGTGCTCACCACGCAGTACCTCGAGGAGGCGGACAGGCTGGCGGATCACGTCATCGTGCTGGGACTGGGGCACGTCACGATCTCCGGACGGCCGTCGGAGCTGAAGGCCAGACTCGGCGAACGGACCGCGACCCTCACCTTCGGCACCGAGCTCGCCGCCCGGCGGGCGCTGGCCGCGCTGCACCGGCTCGGCATGAGCTGCACGCCGTCGGCGTCCGGACTGGTGATCGGCGTCGCGCTGTCCGGTCCCTCCGACATCACGGTGCTGGTCCGCGCGCTCGACGCGGCGGGCGCGCCGATGAAAGACCTCACCGTCGCCGAGCCGACGCTCGACGACGTCTACCTTTCCCTGCACCGGAATCCGGCGGTCCCGTCATGACCGAGGCACGGCACCGCGCGCCGGAAACACCGGTGCTGACCGATCCGGCGACCTGGCCGCCGAGCACCTTCGGCACCCAGGTCCGGGTGCTCGCCGCCCGATCACTGAAGACGGCTTTCGGGGACCGCCGGCTGGTGTTCTTCGGGCTGCTGCAACCGATCGTGCTGCTTCTGCTGTTCAGCCAGGTTTTCACCGGGGTGAGCACGCTGCCCGGTGTCGCGGCCTACGAGGGATACGTGAACTTCCTCGTCCCGGCGACGCTGGTGAACATCGCGATGACCACGGCGATGAGTTCGGGCGCCGGTCTGCTCGCGGAGATCTACAGTGGATTCACCGGACGCCTGCGCTGTATGCCGATCAGCCTTTCGGCCGTCCTGGTGGCCCGCACCATCTCCGATACCGCCCGGCTCGGCGTGCAACTGCTGGTGACGACGCTCGCCAGCGTGGTGCTGCTCGGCTTCCGGCCGACCGGTGGCGTTTTCGGTGTCACCGCGGCACTTCTGCTCACGCTCGTCGTCGGCTGGTGCCTGAGCTGGATCTTCGTCGCCATCACGACCTGGCTGCGCAAGGCCGAAACCTTGCAGATGGCGTCGTTCGTCGTCATGTTCCCGCTGATGTTCTCCTCCAGCGCGTACATGCCGCTGGAGACCATGCCGACCTGGCTGCGCGTCGTTTCGGCGCTCAACCCGCTGACCTACGCGATCGACGCGACGAGGGCTTTGGCGCTGGGACGGCCGTCGGGCTGGTCGATCCCCGTGTCGCTCGCGATCGCGGCCGTGGCGGCGCTGGCGGGCGGGTGGGTCGCGGCCCGGACCTTCCGGTCACCCCGGGAGACCGCGCCGCAGTGAGCGCGCTCGAAGGCGTGACTCGCGTGATCAAGCACGTGACTCGCGTGCTTGAAGGCGGAACTCGCGTGATTGGAGACCGCACTCGAAGGTACGGCTCCAATCACGCGAGTTCCGCCTCTGATCACGCGAGTCACGCCTTCAAACACGCGAGATCCGGGTTTGAGCACGCGAGATCTGGCCGCAGCTTCAGCGAAGCAGGGACTCCAGGTGGTCCACCGCGGCCACGACTCCCCCGGCCGCCGCGAACGAAGCCCGCACCCGCGCGGCCGCCGCGGCGTAGGCGGGCTCGGTGAGCACTTCGGTGACCGTGGAGCGGATGTCCGGCGCCTTCACGCGGTCGAAGCGCAGCCGCAGCCCGGCTCCCGCCGCCTCGACCTGCTGAGCGAGCATCGACTGGTCGTCCCGGATCGGCGCGATCACCAGCGGCAGCCCGGACGCGAGAGTCTCGCTGACGGTGTTGTGCCCGCCGTGGCAGATCACCGCCGCGGCCTTCCGGACGACGTCCGCCTGCGGGATCCGCCGGGCCGTCAGCACGGTTTCGCTGAGCAGTTCGCCGGTGGGGTCGACGACGAGACCTTGGACGTCGGGCATCCCGGCGAGGGCGTCGACGCATTCGGACAGGAAGCGGCGGCCGAGGGTGGCGTTTGCGGTGCCGAGGGTGGCGACGACGAGCGGACGGCCGTCGAGCCGGTCCCACGAGAACCCGACCGGGGGCGCGGGCGCCAGCGCAGGGCCGACGAACCGGACCGTGCCGGCGTCGGCGATCGGTCCCGTCAGGGACACGGTGGTGAAAGCCAGGACCAGCTCCGGCGAAAACCGCAGGTCGCCGCAGGACACCTTGTGCCGCGTGCGGAGATCTCCCTGCAGCTTGCCGACCCAGGCGGCGATCTTCGGCATGGCCGCCAGCGGATCACCGAGTTCGGTCGACGTCGACGCGGACGTCACCCACGGCAGCCTTCGGCGGCTCGCCACCAGGGCGCCCGCGAAGGCCTGTTGGTCGGAGATCACGACGTCGGGCCGGAAGGCGGCCACCGCCTTCTCGACGCCGGGGACCATCGCGTCCGCGAGCGGGACCAGGTACTGCTCCCACAGGAACTTCAGTGCCGCGAACCCGCGCAGCCCCTCGGGACGGCGCTCGACGGCGAACTCCAGCGCGTCGCCGGCCACATACACCCGGCCCGCCCGCGTCAGCTCCGACGTCGTGGGTTCCGGGCCGCACCAGGCGACGTCGTGACCACGCCCCACCAGTTCGCCGGCCACCGCGCGCAACGGCGCGACGTGTCCGGTGAGCGGCGGGACGACCAGCAGGAACCGGCTCATCCGCGCGGCCTCCCGTGCCGCGAGATCCAGTTCAGCACCAGCTCCCGCACCTCACGGTGCTGCTCGACGAGCACCGAATGCCCCTGTCCCTCGAACACGTGCAACTCGCCACGCGGCAGCAAGGACGTCAGCGCGTCGAGATCGTCGGCCTGGTAGCCGTGACTGCCCAAAATGGACAGTACGGGGCAGTCGATCCCCGCCACCTGGTCCAGCGTCAGCAACGGACCGAGCGGGACCTCCTCGGCCATCGACGTCGCCATGATCCGTTCGGCCGCCATCCTCGCGAGCCGCCGGTGATGGGCGCTGTAGTTGGCCTCGATCCACTCGAAGCTCTCCTCGACCTTCAAGAAGCGCACGGTGTGTTCGAGGATCTGCGCCATCTTGTCCGCCCAGAGCTCGGTCGCGGGTTCCGACTCGATGCACACGATGCTGCGCACCCGCTCCGGTTTCGCCACCGCGTAGCTGTACGCGAGGGTGCCGCCGAAACTGTTGCCCACCAAGTGGACGGGCCGGTCGAGGTCGAGCTGGACCAGCAGGTCGTCGAGGTCGGCGACGAAGTCCGCGATCGTGTACCCGCGCTCGGGGCGTTCGGTCTTGCCGTGCCCGCGCAGGTCGTAGCTGATCACGTCGACCCCGGCGGCTGCGACCGGCGGGGCCAGCGTGAGGTAGAAGCTCGCCAGGCTGTCGGTGCCCATCCCGTGCAGGAACACCACGGTCTCGGTGCCGCCGCCGGGCACGAGCTGCACGTTCGTGCGCAGCCCGTTGACGGTCATCGTCGGCACCGCCTCAGCCCCGTTCGCCGAGGCGGGCGGCCACGTAGTCGGCGATGTCGCCGACCCGGAGCCCGATCACGTCGTCGAGATCCTTCTCCGCCAGGAACTCCGCGAGGTTGACGTCCTCACCGAAGAACTCGGCGAGGATGCTCGCGAAGGTCACCAGGTCGATGCTCTCCAGCCCGAGATCCTCGTGGAAGGTGGTCTGCGGGGTGATCTCGATGCCGAGGACGTCGACGTCCCCGACCAGTTCCCGCAGCAACTCGGCCACCGTGCCGAAGACCGACGTCGGGCTCTGCTGTTCGATCGTCATTGCTCTGCTCCTGTTCCTACCCGCGATTCCAGGCCACCACGTACCCGGGTATTCCGGCGAACTCCGCCCCGATGCCGATCTCCTCGGCCAATCCCGCCAGCTCTCCCTCGGCCCGGACCGCGATCCGGGGTGAAGCCGTGGTCTCCTCCCGGACGAGAGCGACCGCGACCTCTCCCGCCGACGCGACGGCCACCGCGAGCGGCGGCACCGTCCGGCCGTGGACTCCGGTCACCCTGGTGCCGTCGGCGCTCACCCGGAGTTCGGCCGGGTAGACACCGTCCGAGCCGAGCTTCGCGCGGACAGCGTCCTTGATCGCGATCCGCTCCAGGAGCCAGCCGCGCTGCCGCCGGGGCGCGCACTCCGCGAACTCCGCGCGTTCCTCGGCGCCGAGGTAGACGCCGGCGTAGATGTCGCGCGCGGCAGGGCTCGGCCAGCGGTCGGTGACCACCGTCCACCCGCTCTGGTGGTCCTCCGAAAGCCGGTGCCGGTCCGGGAAGGCGTAGACCCGGTGGGCGGACCGGTCGCACGGGAACCGGATGTCCCGCCACTGCTCGATCCGGGCGAGCACGACACCGTCCCGCACCAGTTCGGCGTCCATCTCCAGCACGTCCGGCCGGGGCAGGCGGACCCGGACCACGCAGCCGACCGTGGTGCCCGGCGCCGGTTCCGGGCCGTACCAGCTGATCCGGCCCATCGACGTCGGGAACGCCAGCAGCGCGTCCGCTTTGGTCGCCATCAGCCAGCAGCCCAGCAGCTGGCCGACGTTGTCCAGCAGCGCGCCGGGGGCCGACGGGACGACGAGGTCGCCGCGGATGTGCCGTTCGCCGAGTCCGACGAGCCTGGCGAGCCCTTGGTACGCGGGCCCGTGGAACATCTCGCGGCGCGAGTAGATCTCGGCGGCGCTCAACGGCGGCGCGGTCTCCGGGCCGGGCGCCGGGGACGGCCGGGGCGCCGTGGGGTAACGCCGCGCCAGATGGACGTCCATACTGGCGTGCGGTCCTATTTGGACACTGATCCGATCGCCTTCGCGGGTCATCGACAGCGGCACTCGCGCCGCCGGGGCGGCGATCAGCCACCGGGAGAACGCCGCGTTGCTCACCCCCGTCGCGACCGTGCCCGGCCAGGCCCGCTCCGCCTCCCGGCAGGCGAGATCGACGAGCGTCGTCGCGGGCACTGTGGGCCGGAAGTCCGCCTCCTCCGGCCAGCCTTCGCGCTGACGGAAGAACCGATGGTCGACCAGGTAAGGCATCGTGTTGAGCGACACGTCCACAGTGGACTCGACGGTTCGCTGGGCCGCCGCGTTGGCCACGCTCGCGGCGGCTTCCCGGGTCTCGGCGAGCAGCGCGGTGAACTCCGCGACGATCGCGTCCGGTATCCCATCGGCCAGCTCGGGAACCGCACCGGCGCCGTCGAACATGCCCTTGAGATCGCCGTCGACCGAGAGCAGCGTGCCCGCCGTGTCGATCCGGGTCCGGCGTGGCTCCAGCACGTCGAACGCGGGCCGTCCGCCTTCCACCCAGACGGCGGTCGCCACGCGGCGCAGCTGGGCGAGGCCGGGCCGCGTGCCGGAGGACGCCGGGATGACCAGGTGCGGCCGCGTGCCCAGCGTGTCCGCCACGAACGTGCCGACCTGACCGGCCCCCGCCTGCACGAAGACGCGGGCACCGTCGGCGTAGAGCGCGTCGACGAGTTCCCGGAACCGGATCTTGCGCACCAGATGGGCCAGGTACAGCTCGCGGACCTCCACCGGATCCTCGGGATACGGCCGCGCCGTGGTCGCCGACCAGACCGGGATCCGCGGCGCCTTCAGGTCCAGTTCCGCCGCGAGCCGGGTGAACGGGCCGAGCCGGGAGCGCATCAGCGGGGTGTGGAACCCGGACCGGAACGGCAGTGTCCTGGCGACGACGCCGTGTTGCGTGCACAGCTTGGCGAGCCGGGCGGCGGCCGCCGGGTCGCCGCACACGATCGTCTGCCGCGGCGCGTTCTCGTGGGAGATCATCAATTCCGGTTCGGCGGCGAGCAGCGTCTCCGCCCGCTCCGCCGAGCACCCGAGCACCAGGAATTCGGCGTCCGGCAGGGTGAACCCCCGCGGCCAGTAGCGGTTCAGCAGGTCCTCCGTGGACTGTCCCGGGTACATCCCGGCCGCCTGCATCGCCGTCCACTCACCGACGCTGTGCCCGGCGAGCAGATCCGGCTTGACGGCGAGCCGTCGCAGCGCGGTGTCGAGCAGCAACCCGACCTGCGACACACTCGACGCGCGCGCGAGCACGCTCGACGTCGACCACTCGGGCCGCTCCAGGCCGAAGTGCCGGGCGACGTCGGCGCAACGCGGTTCCGCGTCCGCTTCCAGACCCGGGTAGACGAACGCGGTCTTCGCCCCGTCCTGCGCCAGCAGGGGCGCCGTGCTGCACCAGATGTCATTGGGGCCGTGCCAGGACTTGCCCTCGGCGGCGACCTTCGCGAGCACCCTGCGTGCGACTTCCAGCCGCTTCCCGGTCGGCCCGACGATCCCGATCCGGCACGGACCGGTCCCGCCGGATTCCGGCTCCGGACGGTCGAGCAGGACGCGCAGTTCGTCCGGCGTGGACGCCGCGAGCCGCAGGACCCGCTCGGGTTCCCCGGTCACCTTGGCCCGGCGCGGCCAGGCCGGCGCCGGATCGGCTTCCTCCAGCACCACGTGCGCGTTGACGCCGCCGAACCCGAAGGCGTTGACCGCCGCCCGGCGCGGGACGTCGCCTGCCGCCCAGGGTTCGGCGGCGGACAGGGTCCGGAACCGGGTCTTGTCCAGCAGCGGGCTCGGATCCGCGCAGTTGAGGGTTGGCGGCAGGACGGCGTGGTGCAGCGCGAGCGCCGCCTTGACCAGCCCGGCCGCTCCGGCGGTCGGCATGGTGTGCCCGATCATCGCCTTGACCGCGCCGATCGCGGCACGAGGCCCGTCCGGCGGGCCGAACACCTCGGCGAGGGTGGCCAGCTCGGCCGCGTCCCCGGTCGGCGTCGCGGTCCCGTGCGCCTCCAGCAGGCCGAGCGCGCCGGGCGCGGTGGGATCGAGACCCGCCGACGCCCACGCGCGGCGCAGCGCCAGGGTCTGCCCCGTCACGGCCGGGCTGAGCAGGCTCGCGCCCTTGCCGTCGCTCGACGTCCCCGACCCGCGCAGGACCGCGTAGACCCGGTCGCCGTCCCGGCGGGCGTCGTAGAACCGTTTCAGCACGACGATCGCGGTGCCCTCGCCGATCAGCAGGCCGTCCGCGTCGCGTGAGAACGGACTGATCCGCTGGCTCGGCGAAAGGGCGCCGAGCTGGGTGAACATCGACCAGAGCGTGTCGTCGTGGCAGTGGTGCACGCCGCCGGCCAGCACGACGTCGCAGCGGCGGCGGGCGAGCTCGCCGATGGCCTGGTCCACCGCGATCAGCGAGGACGCGCAGGCCGCGTCCACCGTGTACGCGGGTCCGCCGAGGTCCAGGCGGTTGGCGACGCGTGACGCGGCGAGGTTCGGCACCAGCCCGATCGCGGTGTCGGGCCGGAATTCGCCGAGCGGTTCCAGCAGCGCGTCCCGGAGCCTGTCGAGCATCTCCGGGCGCGCCGACGGGAGCAGCTCCCGGACGGCGCCCGTGATCTGGCGGACCGACCGGACTCGCTGGTCGAACCGCTGGAGGCCGGGCGAGAGATAGCCGCCCCTGCCGAGGATCACGCCGACGCGTTCGAGGTCGCCGAGCCGCCGCAGGCCACCGGCGTCGTCGACCGCGGAAGCGGCCACGGCCAGCGCGACCAGCTGGTCGGGCTCCATCCCGTCGATGGTGCTGGGCGCGATGCCGAGCGCCGTCGCGTCGAAGTCCAGGCTGTCGGCGACGAAGCCGCCGCGCCGCCCATAGGTGCGGTCGGGGGTGCGACCGTCACCGTCGTGGAAGCTCGGGTCCCAGCGGTGCGGCGGGATCTCGGTGATCGCGTCCGTACCCGAAACGATGTTCTGCCAATAAGCGTCCACAGTGGACGATCCGGGGAGGAACACCCCCATGCCGACGATCGCGACGGCCTCTTGGTTCACCATAGCGAGGCCGTGTACAGCACCGAACGGACGTCGGCCGGGCCGTAGGCCAGCTCACGCAGGAGCGCGGCGGTGCCTTCGTCCGGATCGATGAGCGCGACCTCGCGGCGTTCGTACTCGCGAGCGAGCTCCGGCGACACCATGCCGGCATGGTCGTCCGATGGCGCCCACGGTCCCCAATGGACGGTCAGCGCCCGGCAGCCGGTGCGGTCGGCCCACTGCTCGCCGAGGGTTTCCAGCGCGTCGTTCGCCGCCGCGTAGTCGGTCTGACCCCGGTTGCCCAGCACGGCGGCGATGCTGCCGAAGAAGGTGACGAACCCGGGCCGGACACCGAAGTGTTCCAGGGCGTCGAGCAGCGCCCGCGCACCATCCACTTTGGTCCCGTAGACCGTGCGGAACGAGCTCTCGTCCTTGTCCGCCATCAGCTTGTCGTCGATCACCCCGGCCGCGTGGACGACGCCGTCGATACGGCCGTAGCGGGTGTGCAGATCCTTGACCAGCTGCCGGACGGCGGCTCCGTCGCGCACGTCGAGCGATCGGTAGGCCGCGGTGCCACCGGCGGCGGCGATCTGGTCGAGCGTCCTGGCGATCTCGCGCTGGGCCAGCACGGTGCGGACGCGGCGTTCGATGTCCGCCAGCGAACCGCCGCGCGCGGCCAGGGCCGAACGCATCCCCGGCGCGTCGCCGGGCAGGTCCTCGTCGCCGGGTTCGGCGGGCCACGGCGTGCGCCCGGCCAGTTCGATCCGGCATCCGCTCGCCGCCAGCGCGACCGCCGCCCGGGCGGTGATCCCGCGAGCTCCCCCGATCAGCAGCAGTACCGAGTCCGAGTCCAGACCGAGTGCCTTGACCTCGCCACCACCGGGACCCGCGCCCGCGTAGGCGATCGAACCCAGGGAACCTGCGGACGGCTCGAAAGCGGCACGCCCGGCGGTGTCGTACCGCACCGCAGCGGGGCCGTCGGCGATCACTTCCTCCAGCACTATCCGCGCGAGGTCCACAGTGGACTCCAGCTCGACCAGCCTGGCCGGCTCGGTCCGTTCCCGCGCCGCGGCGCGGACGAGGCCGCGCAGCCCGGCGGTGTGCCCGGCCCCCTGCCTCGCCACCACGACCACCGCGCCCTTGGCGCCCTTCAGCAGGCCGAAGATCTGCGCCGCGACCGGTTCTTCGGCGTCCGACAACGGGTTCAGCACGAGGACGACGTCCGCGTCCTCCCGCTCCCCCGGAAGGGCGCCCGCCTCGGTGAACACCGCGCGGACCGACTCGGCCAGCTCCTCCTGGCCGGGCTCGAAGCTCACCGCGACCGTCTTGCCGGTCACCCTGGCGAGATCGGGCGTTCCGAGCGGCGCGGCCACGCGGCTGAGCAGGTATCGCCCGGGCGTCCGGCCGGCCGGAGCTTCGGCGGGGACCGGGGCCGCGACGACCGGAGCCGCCGGTTCGAGCCACTTCCGCAGCCGGGTGGCCAGCGCGTTCGCCGTCCGGTCCCGGCTGAGCTGATCCTGCGCGTCGTCGTGCACCCGCCCGGAGAGGCCGAGTTCCACCAGCAGCGAGCCCGCGATCTCGGTGCGTTTGATCGAGTCGATGGAGAGGTCCGCTTCGAGGTCGAGATCGGCGTCGATCATCTCGGCGGGATAGCCGGTGCGTTCGCTGATCGCGCCGATCACGGTGGCCAGGACGTCCGTGACGACGGCCTCAGGCTCAACTACAGGCGCGGACACGACAGGCGCCTCGACCGGTGGCAGCAGCGCCGGGACGACCGGGACCTGCACCACCGGTGCCGGGGCGAGCGGCGCGGTGCCGAGGTAGCCCAGCATCACGTCCCGTTGCGCCGCCAGCAGTTCGCGGCTGGTGCGGAGGAATTCGACGACGGCCTGGTCACGACCGGGCGCGGGCTGGTTCATGGTCGTCCTCGGGATTCGTCGGGCGGGCACGAGCCCATGGGCGGGGACCTCGCCGCCGGGCGCGCGGACGGTCTGGCCGTCCACGGTCCAGGCGGGTTTCGGGAGCGCGCCGACGCGGACGCGTCCGCGGAACAGCCGTTCGGTACGGACGTCGACGCCGGTGAGCGCGAGGCGGGCGAGCGCCGTCAGGAACCCGCGCAGCCCCGGGCCGCCGGGATCGCAGGCGATCACGGTGTACGGCCGGTCGCCGAGGATGTCCTTGACCAGCCGGGACAGCACCTGCCCCGGACCGACCTCGACGAAGGTGCGCGCGCCCGCCGCGTACATGTCCTCGATCAGCTCGACGAAGCGCACCGGCGAGCCGATCTGCGCGGCCAGTTCGGCGCGGACCTTCCCCGGTTCGTACGGCCGGGCGGTGCGGTTCGACCACACCGGCGGGGCGGGCTCGCCGACCTCGGCGTTGTCGAGATCGACCGCGAACACGTCGCTCGCGCCGGCCACCAGCGGGCTGTGGAAGGCACAGGCGACGGGGATCCGTTTGGCCCCGATCCCCTTGTCCCGCAGCACCCTGACGGCCTCGTCGACGGCGGCCGTCGGTCCGGAAAGGACGGTCTGGCCGGGTGCGTTGTGGTTGGCCAGGACGACGTCCGGGTGCTCGAAGGCGGCGGCCAGTTCCTCGCGGGACGCCTTCACCGCGGCCATCGCGCCCGGATCGGCGCCCGCGACTTCCGCGATCGAGCGGGCGCGGGCCCGGCTGAGCGCGATCAGGGTCGCGGTGTCGAACGCGCCCGCGACCGACAGCGCGGACAGCTCGCCGTAGCTGTGCCCCGCCAGCAGATCCGGCCGGACGCCGAGGTCGGCCAGCAACCCGCACAAGGCCGACTCGACGAGCCCGAGCGCGGGCTGCGCGACCCGCGTGTCCTTGAGCGCCTCGTCCTGCGCCGTACGGGCCTCCTCGGTGAAGGCGCGCGGCGGGAACGTGGTCGCCGCGACGTCGGGCGCGAGCCGCAGGACGTCGGCCAGTTCCGGGAAGTGCACGAACAGCTCCGCCAGCATCCCCGTCCGCTGGCTGCCCTGACCGGGGAACAGGAACGCCACCGAGCCCGCCTCGGTGTCCTTCGCGGTGAGCCCGCCCCGCCCCTCGGCGGCCTCACGCAACTCCGCGACGTCGCTCGCGACGACCGCGAGCCGGACCGGCCCGGATCCGCCCTGCTCTGCAGCGAGGGCGGCGATTTCCCGCAGCGGACGGCCTTCGTTCGCCGCCAGCAGGTCGCGCAACGCGGCGCGGGCGCCGTCCACGTCGGAGCCGCGGAGCAGGACCAGCTCGGCGTCCCAGTCACGCGGTCCGTGCCGCCGTCCGGGCGGGACTCCAGGCGCGGCGAGTACGGCGTGGAAGTTGGTCCCACCGAACCCGAACGCGCTCACTCCGGCGAACTCGCGTCCGCGCGGAACCGGCATCGGCCGGGCGCCGGTGGAGAAGGTGAAGGGACTGCGCTCGGCGTCCCAGGCGGGGTTCGGCCTGCTCAGGTGCAGCGTGGGCGGCACGACCTCGTGCCACAGCGCCAGCGCCGCCTTCATCAGGCCCGCCAGCCCCGCGGCGCATTTCGTGTGGCCGATCTGGCTCTTCACCGAACCGAGCGCGCAGGTGGCCGGTCCGGCGCCCGCGTCGAGGAAGAACTCGGTGAGCGTGGTCAGTTCGGTGGCGTCGCCGACGACCGTGCCGGTGCCGTGCGCCTCGACCAGCGAGACGTCCGCCGGGGACACTCCGGCGTCCTCGTACGCCCGGGCGAGGGCCCGCCGCTGCCCCTCGGGACGCGGCGCTGTCAGGCCGAGCGCCTTGCCGTCGCTGGCCGCGCCGACGCCCTTGACCACGGCGTAGACCCGGTCGCCGTCGCGTTCGGCGTCGGCCCGCCGCTTGAGCACGAGACACGCGACGCCTTCGCCGAGCGCGATCCCGTCCGCCGTCGCGTCGAACGGACGGCACCGGCCGGTCGGCGACAGCGCGCCCGCGGAGGTGAACATGAGGTAGTCGTTGACGCCGTTGTGCAGATCGACCGCGCCGCACAGGACCATCGAGCTGGTGCCCGCCCGCAGTTCTTTCACCGCGAGGTCCAGCGCGGCCAGCGAAGAACCGCACGCCGCGTCCACGGTGTAGTTCGTGCCGCCGAGGTCGAGCCGGTTGGCGATCCGGCCGGAGATGACGTTGGCCAGGGTGCCGGGGAACGAGTCCTCGGTCAGTTCCGGCAGCTGCGCGAGCAGCTCCTCCGGGACGTCTTCGAGGTAGCTGGGCAGCAGCGCGCGCAGGACACCGGCATTGGCCAGGTCTCCCCCGGCTTCGGCGCCGAAGATGACGCTGGTGCGCTCGCGGTCGAAACCGCCGTCGCCGTAGCCCGCGTCTTCGAGCGCGCGCCGGGCCGTCTGCAACGACACGAGCTGGGCCGGGTCGATGCTGCCCATCGACTTCGGCGGGATGCCGTACGCGAGCGGGTCGAAGTCCACTGGAGGCAGAAAACCGCCCCATTTGGACGTCGACTGGCCGGCGTAGACGTTCTTGTCCCAGCGCTGATCCGGAACCTCGGTGACGGCGTCCGAGCCGCGCAGGACGTTCGCCCAGAACGACTGGAGATCGGATGCTCCGGGGAACACACACGCCATGCCGACGATGGCGACGTCATTGTCCACAACGGACTCTTCGGGCGGAGTGCGAGCGGCCAGGAGTTCGGCCGCGCCTTCGGTGACTTCCCGGTGCAGGGCGGCGATGTCGGTGCGCCGCTCGCGCAGGACCGTCACCTGGCCCGCCATGTACATCCCCTCGGCGAGCTGGCCGAGGGTGTCGACCTCGACGAGGGCGTCGCCTTCCCGCCGGAGGCCCTTGCTCGCTATGCGCAGCCGTCCGGTGTTGAGTTCCTCCAGTCGTTGCCATGCCTCCTGCGGCGGAACGCCGTCCGCGCGGAGCCCGGCCTTGAGCGCGGCGAACTCGTCGGTGTACGGGCTGGGCAGGCAGCGGGTGAGGTGCCCGGGCGCGGTCTCCAGGGTGACCGTGGCCCCGGCGTCGAGCACCCGGTCCTGGAAGACCTCGGTGATGGCGCCGTGCGTGACGGCTTCCCCGGTGAACAGGTACGCGGTGCCCATGAGGACGCCGATTCCCGTGAGCGGCCCGGCCATGGCCGAGACCATCGCGGCGGACCGGGCGTCGTGGATCCCGCCCGCGAACAGCACCTCGACGTCGTCGGCGCCGTGCTCGCGCAGGACGTCCAGTTGCTGCTCCCACAGCACGAAACTCGACCGCGGGCCGATGTGCCCGCCGCATTCGGCGCCTTCGAAGACGAACCGGCGGACACCGGCGTCGAGGAACTGCCGCAGGAGGATCGGCGACGGCACATGGAGGAAGGTCGCGATCCCGTCGGCCTCCAGCGCCTTGGCCTGCGCGGGTTTGCCGCCCGCGATCAGCACGCAGCGCGGGCGCGCGGCCCGGACGGCCGCGAGTTGCTCGGCGCGCAGGGCCTCCGGGACGAAACCGAGGATGCCCGCGCCCCAGGGCCGTTCGCCGAGCGCTTCGGCGGTGCGGCCGAGCAGTTCGGCGGTCTTGGCGCCGTTCGCGGTGGCCACCGCGACGAACGGGAAGCCGTCCTGCCCGGCGACGGCGGCGGCGAAACCGGGCTGATCGCTCACCCGCGTCATCGGTCCCTGCACGACCGGCAGCCGGGTCCCCAACGTGCGGCACAGCCGTACGCCTTGGCCCGAGGGGCTCGCCGGCTCGTGCCGCGCCAGGGAACGAACGACCGAGCGGACAGCGCTTTCCGCGTCCTCGAAGCGATCCGCGAACAACGCGGCGAGCCCGTCGTCGGCCCTGAGCAGTTCTTTTCGGGCCGTCTCGGGCACGTCGGCTTCGGGAAACAGGCCGAGTCCGTCGAGGATGACACCGGCCGCGCCCCCGGCGAGGGCGGCGACCGCCGTCCGCGGCCCGATGCCGCCGTACGCCCACACCGGGACGTCGTCACCGAAACGCTCCAGCAGCCGCTGCAGCAGGACGAACGTGGTGAGGTCCGAGCCGCCCGCCTCGGCGCCCTTCGCCACCAGACCTGAGGCGCCGGCGTCGAGCATCCGGACGGCCTGCTCGACGCCGGTCACCTCGGCCAGCACGGGGAGGTCGCCGCCGCCCTGCCGAACTGCCCCTTCGGCCAGCAGGACGAGCCCCGCGCCGCTTTCCCTCACCTCTTCGTCCCGCACGCGTCGGCCCGCCGGGATCCGGACGCCGAACGGGAACTGCCCGTCCACTATGGACTTCGCCTGCCCGAGGTCGAGGATGCCGAGACCGCCGCCCCTGGCGACGGCGGCCGCCAGCCCCGGATCCGGCCGTCCGAGCGGGTTGACGCCGAGTACCCGCGTGCGCGCCGTCGCATGACTCACCGGCGGACCTCCTGTTCGGCTGGGCTGGTCGAACCTCGCCGGGTTCGGCGATCTTCGGCGGGATTCCCAAGAAATAACCTACTTGCCGCAGAGAGCGCAATACTCTCGCGGGAAAACTCGGAAAACAAGGGAACACATGCTAAAGTCCGGCGCCGGAAACAAATATGTCGACACGATCAGAACAGGTCACTGACCTGCACTTTTATCATCCGTATCGCATATTTCGACAAGTCATCACTCACCGGCGTCACAAAACAGAAGAATTGTCATCGAAAGCAGACGAAATAACCATGGAGCGCATGTGGAAGTGACAGGACGAGTCGTCGTGCTGACCGGCGCGGCACACGGTATCGGCGCCGCCATGGCCCGGCGGTTCGCCGCCGAGGGAGCCGCCGGAGTGGTGGTCTCCGACCTCGACCTCGAAGCGGCGGAGAAGGTCGTCGCCGAGATCACGGTCGCGGGTGGCGCGGCGATCGCGCGCCACGCCGACGCGTCGTCCAAAGAGGACTTGAAGATGCTGGTCACCGAGGCCCGCACGGAGTTCGGTCCGGTGGACCTGTTCTGTTCCAACGCCGGGGCCGCGTTCGGCACGGGAGTGCACGCCGCCGACGAGCAGTGGTCGCGGTCGTGGGCGATCAACGTCATGCAGCATGTGCACGCCGCGCAGGTCGCGCTGCCCGCGATGTTGAGCCGAGGACACGGATACCTGCTGATCACGGCCTCGGGCGCGGGTCTGCTGGGCACGCCCGGCGACGCGCCGTACTCGGTGACGAAGCACGCGGCCGTCGGGCTCGCCGAATGGCTGGCCATCACCTACCGGCCGCGCGGGGTGCGGGTCAGCGCGCTGTGCCCGCTCGGCGTGCGGACCGCGTTGCTGGAGCCGGGGATCGCCGCCGGACATCCCGCCGCGCTCGCGATCGCCGCCGCGGCGCCGCTGCTGGAACCGGAGGACGTCGCGGAGTCCGTCGTACACGGCCTGGCATCGGAGGAGTTCCTGATCCTGCCGCACGAATCGGTGCGGGAGACCTACGCCCGCAAGGCGGCGGGCCTCGACGAGTGGATCGACCGCACCATCCTCGAAACCGGCGCTCGGAAGAGGTGACCATGGAGTACCGCAGGCTCGGCGCGAGCGGGCTGTCCGTCAGCGAGATCTCCTACGGCAACTGGCTCACGCACCCCGACGGCGCGGAATGCGTCCAGGCCGCGCTCGACGCGGGCATCACGACATTCCACACCGCCGCGGCCTGGGACGGCGGCGCGGCCGAAGAGAACCTCGCCGCGGCGCTGAGCCACACGCGCCGCGACGATCTCGTCCTCTGCACCGGCGTCTTCTGGCCCGAGGGCCCGGGTGTCAACGACGCTGGCCTCAGCCGCAAGCACCTCACCACATCGCTGCACGCATCGCTGCGGCGCCTGCGCACCGACTACGTCGACGTCTACCAGCTGCTGCGGTTCGACTACCGCACCCCGCTGGAGGAGACGTTCCTCGCGCTGTCGGATCTGGTGCGGCAGGGGAAGATCCTCTACGCGGGCACCGCGGAATGGACCGCCGAGCAGTTGCTCGAGGCCAGGCCGCTCGCCGACCGGTACGGCGTCCCGCTCGTCGCGAACCAGCCGCACTACTCGATGCTGTGGCGGGTCGCCGAGGCTCAGGTGATGCCGGTGTGCGAACGCGCCGGGATCGGCCAGTTCGCCTCGGTCCCGCTCGCGCAGGGCGTACTGACCGGCAAGTACCGGCCGGGTGAGATCCCGCCGGACTCGCGAGGCGCGAAGTCGGCCGAGGCGCGGCCGTTGCTCCTGCCGGACCTCCTCGAACGCGTCGGCATGCTGCGCGGCGTCGCCGACGAGGCCGGGCTGACCATGGCCCAGCTGGCGCTCGCGTGGACGTTGCAGCACACCAGCGTCGCGTCCGCCGTGACCGGGGCGAGCACCGCCGCCCAGGTGACCGAGAACGCGAAGGCGTCCGGGGTGGTGCTGGACCTCGACGCGCTGACGCGGATCGACCAGCTGCTGGGCAGTTTCGTGCAGACGGACCCCCGGCTGACCTGGTCACCGCCCGCGACCGGCGGGTTCGCGTGACTGGATGGACGACACACGTGATCCGACGGACGACTCGCGGCCACGGCCGAGTCCCCCGCGTGTCGTCCATCCAGTCACGCGTGTCGTCCATCTGATCACGGGTGTCGTCCACTCAGGCACGCGACAGTGCCGACTCGGCCCAGTTGGTCGTGAGTGGCGATTCGGGTTAGAACCCGAATCGCCACTCACGAGCCCAGCGCGGTCCGCAGGATGGCCTCGAATCGCTCCGCCGTCGGCGGTTCGTCGCGCAGCAACCCCTGCAGCAGCAACCCGTCCACCAACCCGACCAGCATCTCCACCCGCACCGGATCGTCGGTGTGCCGTCGCGCGAAGTCCGCCAGAGCCGCCATCCAGCGATCGGTCGACTCGCGGAGCTTCGGCTCCCGCGCCGCGAGCAAGTACAGCTCGTACTCGGCCAGCAGATGTCCCGGCTTCGCGGCCACCCGGGCCAGCAGCGCGGCGAACTTCGGCAAGGCGTCCGCGCCGGTTTCCGCGGCGAGGACGCGCATCCGCTCGGCGTCTTCGTCCATGCACCGGGTGAGCGCGGCGGTCAGCAGGTCTTCGATCCCCTGAAAGTGGTACGCGGCCGCCGTCGCGGGCAACCCCGCCTCACGGGCGACCGTGCGGTGACTGACCCCTGACACGCCGTCCCTCGCGACGATGCGCAGGGTCGCCTCGATCAGTTCCCGTTTGCGTCGCTCGCCCTTGGCGAGGCGGCCGTCGGCGATCGGCTCGTTCAGCGTGCCACCTCCTCACGGATCGCGGTCTTCCTGGTCAGCAGAGGATACGAGAGCAGGGCGATCAGGATGATCAACCCACCGGCGACGACAGCGACGGTGAACCCGCCGCCCGGCCCGAAGCGGTCGACGGCCTCTCCCGACACCGCGGCGCCGAGGGCGACGCCGATACTGAGGCCGGTGATCGCCCACGTCATCCCTTCGGTCAGTTTCTCCGCCGGGACGATCTTCTCGATCATCCCCATGACGACGATCATCGTGGGAGAAAAGAACAATCCGGCGACGAAGACCACCGCGCAGAGGCCGACGACGCCCTCCACTACCAGCAAGGGCACCGCGCTCGCGGCCGTGCCCGCGGTACCGATCAGGAACAGTCGAGGCGGGGCCATCTTCAGCTTGAGCGTCCCGAAGACTAGTCCCGAGATCGCGGAGCCCACCGCGTAGACCGAAACGACGATGCCCGCCGCCGACGGCGCCCCGACCTGTCCCGCGAACGCCACGCTGACGACGTCGACCGTGCCGACGATGACGCCGCCCGCCACCAGCGTCAGCACCAGCACCCGCAGCGCGCCCAACCTGATCGCCGAACTCCCCGCCGGCCCGCTCGACGGCAGGACGCGCGGTTCCGTCTCGCGCTGCGCCACGAACAACAGCACCCCGACGGCGAGGAGCACCATGGCGGCCAACGGTCCGGCTTCCGGGAAAACGGTGGTGCACAACGCCACCGACAGCGCGGGCCCGATGACGAACGTCAGTTCGTCGACCACCGATTCCAGCGCGAACGCCGTGTGCAGCCGCGGCGAGTCGCGGTAGAGCCCCGACCACCTGGCCCGGACCATCGCCGCCATGCTGGGCATGAACCCGGCGAGGATCGCGCAGACGAACAACGTCCACGCCGGCGCTCCGAACCGGGCGCAGAGCAGGAGCGCGCCGAGCGCGAGCACGCTGATCCCCGTCACCGGCAGCAGGATCCTGCCCTGCCCTGCCCCCGGCGGTCAACCAGCCGCGAGACCTGCGGCCCGAGCAGCGCCATGGACAGCGTGAACGCCGCCGAGACCAGTCCGGCGAGACCGTAGTCGCCGCGCGTCCGCGCCAGCATGGTGATGATCCCGATCCCCATCATGGGGACCGGGATCCTGGCGATCAGCCCGGCGCCGGAGAAGGCCAATGAGCCCTTCGCGGAGAACAGCTCTCGGTACCGGCCTGCCACAGCACTCTCCACTACTTGAACAGTCGTTACATTTTGAACGGTCGTTTCACTTTATACACGCTTCGCGCGAACCCGCAACGAACCGAAGCGCTTCGAGCAGTCCGGCCGGGTCGCCGTCCGAAGTGGCCCACGCGACATACCCGTCCGGCCGCACCAGGAACGACGGTCCGGAGTCCGCCTCGACGTGCCGGACCCGGCCGTTCACCATCTCCCGGATCCCTTCGGTCCCGGACACCAGAAGCGCGCGGCCGTCCTCGGACACCAACGGCACCGGGGCGAAGCGGCCGACCACCGGATGCACGGCGTCGGGCGCGTAGTCGATGTCGGTCCCGTTGCCCAGCGCGATGAAGTGCCGCATCGCCTCCGGGATCTCCAGCGTCTCCCGCAGCACTTCCCGCAGTGCCTCGGCCTGCGGACCGGGACGCATCAACGCGACCTGCGCCCGGGTGTTGCGCAAGACCCTCGCCCCCACCGGATGCCGCTCCGCGGTGTAAGTGTCCAATAAGGACTCCGGCGCCCGGCCGCCCGCCACCAGGCCCAGCTTCCACCCGAGGTTCATCGCGTCCTGGAGCCCCAGGTTCAGCCCCTGGCCGCCGATCGGTGAATGCACGTGGGCGGCGTCGCCCGCAAGGAGCACCCGCCCCTGCCGATAAGTGGTGACTTGACGCGTGTTGTCGCTGAAGCGGATTCCGCCGTCCAGCCTCGTGATCGTCACCTCGACCCCGCTGACCCGGCGGATGCTCGCCCGCATCTCCCCGGCCGTCATCGGCGCGTCCCGGTCCTCCGGTCCGCCGTCGAATTCCATGGTCGAGATCTCCCCCGGCACCGTCGACACGAGCACCGTCCCGCCGCGTCCGTGCACGGACGACTCCACCACGCCGGGATCGGCGAGCTCCGCGGCGGCGATCCGTCCGGTCATCGTCGCGTCCGTGCCGGGGAACGCGAACCCGGTCCGCTTCCGCACGACACTGCGGCCGCCGTCGCAGCCCACCAGGTACGCGGCCCGCTCGATCCCGCCGTCGGCGAGCACCACGCGGACCTCCGAATCCTCCTGGACGACGTCGACGACTTCGCAGCTCGTCCGGATCCGGACGCCGAGCCCGGACGCCCATTCGGCGAGGATCCCTTCCAGGACATGCTGCCTGAGGATGAAACCACCGGCCCCGTTCGGGTCAGGCTCGTTCTCGACGAGCGGCAGGCCGCCGAAATGCCCTCGCGCCCGGTTCCCCTTCATCAGCCCGGGAAGCCGCCGGACGACGGCGGAAAGCTCGCTCTGCGCCTCCGAAAACGCCTCGATCAGGCCACGCATCCGCAACGACTGCGAGGTGCGGCCGTTGATCCCGCGCAACCCGAAACTCCGGTTCCGGCGGGCGGCCCCGTCCGCCGACTCCAAGACGAGCGGATCCGCGCCGGCCAGCCGAAGCTCGCCGGCCAGCAGCAAGCCGACCGGTCCCCCGCCCACGATGATCACGTCGTTCATGACACCCCCTGGTATTTACAGCGTATATTTACACTGTAAATATGATAGATACACCGTAAACCTGTCAAGTGGAGGACGTGAGATGACGCGGAGAGACCCGCTCAACCGGGAGAAGGTCCTGGACGCGGCACTCGCCCTGGCCGCCGAGGAAGGCCTCAAGGGCCTGTCGATGCGCAAGCTCGCCAAGACGCTCGGCGTCGAAGCGATGGCGCTGTACAACCACGTCCAGAACAAGAACGACATCCTCGACGGCATCGCGGAACGCGTCTATCGCGGGATCGAGCGAGCGGACCCCGGCTCGCCGTGGCCGGAACGGGTGCGGGTCACCGTGCTCAACACCTACCTCGCGCTCGCCGAGCATCCGGTCGTGCCGATGGCCCTGGCCACCGACGAGGCCAACCCGAACTCGCAGCAAGCCTTGCTGTCGTTCGACGATCTCATCGGCGCGCTCTACGAGGCCGGTTTCGACGACGACGGGGTCCGTCAGGCGCTGGGCGCTTTGAACAGCCTCGTCTTCGGATCACTGCTGCTGACGACCTCCGGCTTCACCAAGGCGCGCAAGGACGAAGCCGAACGCGAGCAGGAGGAGCAACTTCTCGGGCGAATCGACCCGGCGGTCCTGCCGAACTTCAGCCGCGCGATCCCCGCGTTGAAGGCGCACGACCCCGAGCCGGACTTCATCCGGGCACTGGAGCTGCTGATCAGCGGTCTGGTCGCGGCCGCAGCATCGGGACCAGGAACCGCCTAGCCACTTCGCGGACCTGCTCGTCGTCGTCGAGGTCGACGACCTGACTGGGCGTGACCAGGAACGAGGCGGAGACCCGGGTCATCAGCTCGGCGACGAGTTCGACGTCGACGTCCTCCGAGACCTCGCCTGCCTGCTGCTCGCGGCGGAGCTGACCCGCCACGAATCGCTGGACCGTCGCCAGCGTGCCGCCGCCGTCGCTGACCATCGACGGGACGAGCACGTCGGGCTCGACGGCCATCAGCCCGCCGATCAGCGGATTGCGCCGGATCGCGCCCAGTGCGCTGGCGAAGCCCAGCACGACCCGGTCCGCGGCGGTCTCGGCCTGCTGGATGTCGAGCAGGAACTGGTCGAAGTAGCGACGGAACTCGCGGCGCACGACCTGTTCGACCAGGGCGTCCTTGGTGGCGAACCGGCGGTACGCGGTGATCCGGGAGACGCCGGCGCGACGCGCGACGTCCTCCATCGTCGACCGCCGGATCCCCATCCGGCAGAACTGTTCGTAAGCGGCGTCGAGCAGCCGAAGGGCGATCTCGTCGCTCTCCTCGGCGCGTTCGAGCGCGTCGGCGAGGGCGCGCTCCAGCAAAGAATCCGGGTCTGGCGTCTTCGCGATGATTGTGCTCTCCTTGAGATACGCGGTTGCACTACTTGTATCACAGTATCAATCCGCAGGTCCGGGACTCAAGGAGGAGTACTGGCGCATGACCGAACTCAATCGACGCAAGATGCTGATCGTCAGTGGCGGAGCGACCCTCTTGGGAGCCATGGGGATGGCCCAGCCCGCCTGGGCGTGGAGTCCGAGCGGTTCGGTGGCCGGGGCGGGGGCGGGCACCGATCCGAAATGGGTGTGGGACGCCGAGGCCGATCCGGTGGTCGCCGCGATGCTCGACCGAGGCGAGGTCGCGGCGGTCAACCAGGCACTGCGGACCTGGACCAGGAACGACCAGCCGACGCCGTCCGGGCTCCCGCCGGACCTGCGGGAGTTCGTCGAGCACGCACGACGGCTCCCTTCGTGGGCCGATCAGTCCAAATTGGACGCGGCGGCGGACTTCATGAAGGTGAGCGGCCGGTTCGTCAACCTGCTCAACGGGCTCGGCGGCGGGATGCTGAGCACCGCCATCCCCAACGAGGCGAGGGCGGTCTACTACTCCAAGGGCGGCGCGGACATGAAGGACCGCGTCGCGAAAACGGCCAAACTCGGCTACGACGTCGGTTCGCTCAACGCCTACCGGCCCGACGGCCAGATGATCGTCTCCGCGGTGAAGACCCGTCTGGTGCACGCAGCCGTCCGGCATCTGCTGCCACAGTCGCCGCACTGGCAACAGGGCATCCCGATCAGCCAGAACGACATGCTGGTCACCTGGCACACTCTGCCGACGTACACGATGCGCAAGCTGACAGACTGGCGCGTCCGGGTCTCCTCCGCGCACTCCGCCGCGTACCTGCACAGCTGGCAGGTGACCGGGCACATGCTCGGGATCCGCGACGAGTACCTGCCGTCCACTTGGGACGCCGCTCACGCGCAGTCCAAGCAGGTGCTTGACCCGGCGATGGGCCCGACCCGCGAGGGCGTCGAGCTCACCGACATCCTGCTCGACATGCTCGCCGAGCAGACCAGCCCCGGCCGCGCCGACCGGCCGATGGTCAACGCGCTGGCCCGCCACATCATCGGCGATCGGTTCTCCGAGTGGAACGGGATCCCGCGCGAGCCGATCTGGGATCCGTTGGTCGGCACCGCTTTCCCCGCGCTGGTGGCGTTCCACGAGAAGCTCATCCCGCTGCCTCTGGTACCGCAAGCCGCCTGGGTGCTGGACGAGGCGATCCGGCGGTACATCCGGCTGTGGCTCTCGGAGGGCAGGCCGGTGAACATCGAGATCCCGGACATGAACCGCCCCTCTTGAGTGGTCTCCCGATGTCAGGAAAGGGTCGTTCAGGACATATTTCGTCCTGAACGACCCTTTCCTGACATTTCGGTTCCCGAGGCTCAGCCCAAACTGGAGCAAGGTCTCGCGTCGGGATCCTGAGCGCCCTTGGGCACCCACCGCACATTCGCGAACGAAGCCGAGAACTTGCCGTCGGTGTACACCAGGAATGGCGTGTTGACGTTCTCCAGATCCAGCCCGTTCGCGAAGCACGACACCGGGATCTTCACCGTCGACTTCGGCGCGCCCGCCAGATCGGTGAACAGCTTGGTCGCGTTCACCTCCGAGAAGCACGGGTAGACGCAGTGCATGCTGATCACCGTCCGGTTGGCGGGCGCCTCGTGCACGATCGTGTCGAACTCCAGCGCCGCGTCGGCGTTCAGGTATCCGCGCAGATCGTTGGTACCGGCCGGGTTCTGGAAGTAGAGCTGCGCCGGGCCGGTGCCGGTCCACGTCGACTTGAGCCCGTCCTGCTGCACGTTGACGTCCGACTGCGCGACGGTGATCTCGGCGTGCGAAGCCGCGCCGTCGGGGCCGATCTCGGTGCCGCCCCAGTTCTGCGCGGAACCGATGAAACCCTTGTACGGCGGGACATCGGTGCGGTTGAACACCTCGAGGTCCTCGGTCGCGGTGCCGCCGCCACCGGTCGAGCCACAGGCCACCGGGCCGACGGTCTCGTCCAGCTGACCGATCGTGACGCGCTGACCGGTCTTGAGGCCATAACCGAGTTTGAACAGCGGGTCGTAATCCGCCGAACCCGGGTTCAACGGCGTCTGGCAGGCGCTCTTCGGCCACGAGTACGACAGGGTGCCCTTGAAGCCGCCCTTGACGAGGACGTCCGCGACGCCGCCGCCTTCGGTACCCGGCAGCCACGCCGCCACGAACGCGTCGGAGCGGTTGATCTCCTTGTTCATGTACAGCGGGCGGCCACCGACGTAGACGGTGACGACGGGAGCGCCCTTTCCGCGGACCTTGTCCAGCACCGTCAGGTCCTCGGGGTACAGCTTCGAAGCCTCCAGCGTCTTGCGGGTCAGGTCGCCGACGCCTTCCGCGTACGGGGTCTCACCGATGACGGCGATGACGGCGTCGTAGCCCTTGGGGTCGGTGTCGCCCTTCTCGTCGAAGGTGACGTTGACGTCGCCGAGCTGCTGTTTGAGCCCGGCGAGGATCGACGTGGCGTTGGGGAAGTCGGCGTTCGTGTTGCCGGTTCCCTGCCAGCTCAGCGTCCAGCCGCCGGTCTGGTTCTGGATGCTGTCCGCGCTCTTGCCGACCACCAGGACCTTCGACTTCGGCTTCAGCGGCAGCACGTTGCCGTTGTTCTTCAGCAGCGTCTGCGACGAGCGGACCGCGTCGCGCGCCAGCCAGGTCTCCTTCAGCGCCTCGTCGGAGTTCGCGTAGGAACGATCCGACGGCTTCTGCGACTCGTACAGTCCGGAGCGCAGCTTGACGCGCAGGATGCGGGTCACCGCGTCGTCGATCCGTGAGACCGGGATCTGGCCGCCGTTGACCTGGGCGACGGTGGTGGCGATGAACGCCTTCCAGTCGTTCGGCACCATCACGATGTCGATGCCGGCGTTGATCGCCTGCGGGCACGAGGAGTTCGTGCAGCCCGGGACCTGGCCGATGCCGTTCCAGTCGGACACGACGAGGCCGTCGAAGCCCATCTTGCCCTTGAGGATCTGGTTCAGCGCCTTGTCGCTGCCGTGCAGTTTGCCCTCGTTGATCCCGAGGTCGGCGTTGGTCCAGCTGTTGAACGACACCATCACGGTCTGGGAGCCCGCCGCGAGCGCGCCGTAGTAGCCCTGCCCGTGGAGGTTGATCATCTCGGCCTCGGACGACGGGTTGACGCCCTGGTCCTGTCCCTTGAGCGTGCCGCCGTCGCCGATGAAGTGCTTGGCGGTGCCGATCACGCCGTTGTAGCCGATGCGTTTGGTCGAGCCGTCCTGGAGACCGTTGATCGCCTCGTAGCCGTAGGACCGGGTGATCCGCGGGTCCTCGGAGAACCCTTCGTAGGTGCGGCCCCAGCGGTCGTCCTGCACGACGGCGAGCGTCGGCGCGAAGGCCCAGTCCTGGCCGGTGGCGCGGATCTGCCGGGCCGTCGCCGCGGACACGTCGCGCACCAGGCAAGGGTCGTGCGCCGCGCCGAGACCGATGTTGTGCGGGAAGACGGTGGCGCCGTACACGTTGTTGTTGCCGTGCACGGCGTCGATGCCCCAGATCACCGGGATCTTCGTCCGGCTGGTCTTCGAGGCGTCCCAGTAGGAATCGGCGAGCTTCAGCCAGTCCTGCTGGGAAGCGTGCTTGTTCTGGTTCGGCCACGAACCGCCGCCGTTGAGGACCGAGCCGATGGAGTACTGGCGGACCTCTTCGGGGGTGATGGCGGCGATCTCGGGCTGCGTCATCTGCCCGACCTTCTCCTCCAGGGTCATCCCCTTGAGGATCTCGGCGATCCGCTGCTCGTCACCCGCCTTGCCCTTGAACCGGCTCTCGACCTTCGGCCAGTCGGCGAGCGTCGGCAGGCTCTTTTCGATCCGGGCACAGCCGTCCCGGTCGAGCGCCGGTTTCCCGATCACGGGCCGCTCGGCGGCGACGGCGGCGGGCGTGGCCACCAGCGCCCCGCCGAGCAGGGTGAGACTCATCAGGGCGACGAGCGGACTTCGGCGCGCGCGAGGACGTCTTGCCATGGTCTGGTCCATTCTGCGGGAGGCGGGACCGGCCGATCCTCACCGGACCCGGCGGCGGCGTCAAGAGTTTCGGGCAAGTACGGAGGCCGTTAATTTTTGCCATAAACTAAGACTCGACCGGTCACCCGGCCACGCTCCGCCGGTTGCGCCGCTTGGCGGTGTACGGCAGAGCGAACAGGTACAGCCCGCTGAACATCAGCAGGAAGAGCGGCGGCAGGGGCGTGTAGAGCACCCATGGGGCCGAACTGCCCATCGCCACGACGACGAAGCAGACGATGACGGTGGCGACGAAGACGAGGGACGTCCACCGGTGGAACGTCCGGATCCGCTTGCTCACGAGAACCTCCTGGAGTCGTTTTTCCTGTGGCGAAGACGCTAGGGATTCCGCGGGCGCGACCGCTTCTCGATTCCTGACCGGCTCGCTTGACCTCCACCTTGATCGAGCTTTTACCTTCGCGGAAGACGAAGGGAATCATCATGACCGTCTTGGTAACCGGGGCCACCGGGAACACCGGCCGCCATGTGGTGGCCGAACTCGTCCGCCGCGGGGAACGTGTGCGGGCACTCAGCAGGAACCCCGCCGAAGCCCGGCTTCCGGCGGGCGTCGAGGTGGTGCAAGGCACGCACACCGCACCGGAATCACTGAGCTTCGAAGGCGTCACCCGGCTGCACATCACCGCGACCGCAGGACTCGCCGACGTCGGCGCCGACCTGGTCAAGCGCGCCGTGGACGCGGGCGTGCGGCGCATGACCATCGTGTGGGGCGGTCACGTCGGGCCGACGGAACAGGCCATGGCCGAATCCGGAGCGGAATGGACGCGGCTGGAGCCTCAGGAGTTCATGTCCAACACGCTGACCTGGGCAGACACGATCCGCGACGGAGGCGTGGTCCGCGAGCCGTACGACTTCCCCAGCGCTCTCGTGCACGAGGCCGACATCGCCGCCGTCGCCGTGACCGCACTACTGGAGGACGGACACTCGGGGCGGGCCTACAACCTGACAGGCCCGGAGGTGCTGACGCCGCGCGAGCGCGTCGCGGTCCTGTCGGCCGCCCTGGGCCGGAAGATCGAGTTCGCCGAACTACCCCACGGGCAAGCGATCGAACGACTGATGGCTACCGGTGTGTCCCGCGAGGACGCCGAGTACGTCATCGGCTGGTACGGCGATCCTCCGGCGGAGGCGAGCACAGTGGTCGACACGGTCGAGAAGGTGACCGGGCGTCCGGCGCGGACGTTCGCGCAGTGGGTGAGCGAGCACCTGGACCGGTTCTAGCGCTGAAGGGCGCTTTCCCCGCATGAGACGCGGGGAAAGTCCCCTTCGGCTACCCGTCGGCGGCTTTGAACCACGCGCCGATCCCCGCCAAAGCGCCCGGACCGTAGTCGCCCCTGACGCCGTCGGCCAGATCCGCGATGGAGACCGCGCGCAACGCGGCCCGCCACTGGGCTTCGGCGTTCGCCATCGCGCGGCTGATCGCGCACGGCGCGGTGCACGCTTCGGGCGGCGTCGCCATCGGGCCGCGCTGCCGGATCTCGGTGCAGGTGAAGGCCGGGCCGGGCCCGTCGATGGCCTCGACGACGTCGAGCACGGTGATCTCCGAAGGCGGCCGGGTGAGGACGTAGCCGCCAGCCTTCCCTTGCACCGACCGGACGAGGCCGGCCCGGGAAAGCGCCTGGAGCTGCTTCGCGAGGTAGCTGGGCGAGACGTCGTGCAGCTGTGCCAGGCGCGCGGCGGGCGCGGGTTCGTCGACCGAGGTCAGCACGACACAGCAGTGCAAAGCCCATTCGACTCCGCCGGACATCTTCACCCGGATTACTCTAACCCGCCCCTTGACTCGGACACAACGTATCCGAGTACCATCTCGGACATGAGGTGTCCAGGTTGGCGGACGCCCACCGAGAAGGGGCTCTGGGTCATGAAATTCGCGATCATCGGCGGGACCGGGCTGATCGGCTCGCAGGTCGTGCGGAACCTGAACGAGGCCGGGCACGAGGCGGTGCCGCATTCGCCGTCCACCGGGGTCGACCTGCTCACCGGCCAGGGCCTGGACGCCGCGCTCGACGGCGCCGACGTGGTCGTCAACCTCACGAACTCGCCGACCTTCGACGACGCCTCCCCCGCGTTCTTCCGGACGTCGATGGACAACCTCGTGGCCGCGGCGAAGAAGGCGGGCACCGGGCACTTCGTGATCCTGTCGATCGTCGGCGTCGACCAGGTCCCCGAGCTGGACTACTACCGCGCGAAGACGCTGCAGGAGGACATCCTCAAGGAAAGCGGGCTCCCCTACTCGATCGTCCGCGCCACGCAGTTCATGGAATTCATCGACGCGGTCCTGTCCTGGACCGCCGACGAGACCACGGTCCGCCTGCCCGGCACGCCGATCCAGCCGATCGCCGCGGCGGACGTCGCCGCCGCCGTCTCCGAGGTCTCGGCGGGAAAGCCGCTGAACGGAACCCTCGACGTCGGCGGCCCGGACGTCTGCCCGCTCGACGAACTGGGCCGGATCACCTTGTCCGCCAAGGGAGACAAGCGT
Organism: Amycolatopsis sp. NPDC089917; assembly: GCF_040684635.1. NCBI lineage: Bacteria > Bacillati > Actinomycetota > Actinomycetes > Pseudonocardiales > Pseudonocardiaceae > Amycolatopsis > Amycolatopsis sp. NPDC089917. The sequence goes on from NZ_JBFBGL010000059.1 coordinate 29,893, forward strand.
TCGGTGACCAATGACGAAACCGCGGGCATGTTCTCCGCCGTCAAGGGTGACGTCCTCACCACCAAGGACGGCGCCCGCATCGCCGGGACCCGCTACCTCGACTGGCTCAAGTAGGCAGCAAGTCCGTGAAGGCCTCCTTGAGGGACCCTGAGTCCCTCAAGGAGGCCTTCACGGACTGATGAGATCAGCTCGGCAGCAGCGCGGGGGCGGAGAGACGGCTGGCGTTCGCCGCTTCGTCGTCCGGCTGGGCCTGCGCGGAACGCTCCGCCTCGACCCGCGCGAGGTAGTTGGCGACCTCGCGCTCCTGCTTGTGGGAGTCCCAGCCCAGCAGCGGCGCCATCAGCCCGGCCGCCACCGGCGCCGCCGTCACCCCGCGGTCCCGCTCCTCGATGGAGATCCGGGTGCGGCGCGTCAGGACGTCCTCCAGGTGCAGCGCGCCCTCGTGCGAGACCGCGTAGACGACCTCCGCCTTGAGGTACTCCGCCGTCCCCGGGATCGGCTCGCCCAGCTCGGGACGCTCCGAAATCGACTCCAGGATGTCCTCGATCGCGGTGCCGTAGCGCTGGAGCAGGTGCTCGATCCGGCGGATCGGCAGCCCGGTGCGCTGGACCAGCGCGTGCCGCGCGCCCCACACTTCGTGGTAGCCCGTCGCGCCGACGATCGGGAGCCGTTCGGTCCAGGACGACGGCGCCGGACGACCGAGATCCTCCACCGCGACGTCGACCGCGTCGGCGGCCATCACCCGGTACGTCGTGTACTTGCCGCCGGCCACGATCACCAGTCCCGGCACCGGATGCGCCACGGCGTGCTCCCGCGACAGCTTCGTCGTCGACGTCGCCTTCGCGGCCAGCAGCGGCCGAAGCCCGGCGTACACGCCTTCGATGTCATCGGCGGTGATCGGCGTGCGCAGGACCGCGTTGAGGTGACCGAGCACGTAGTCGACGTCCGCCTGGCTGGCCGCCGGGTGCTCGCGGTCGAGGTCCCATTCGGTGTCGGTGGTGCCGACGATCCAGTGCCGTCCCCACGGGATGACGAACAGGACGCTCTTCTCCGTGCGCAGGATCAGCCCGGTGTCCAGGTCGATCTTCTCGCGCGGCACCACCAGGTGGATGCCCTTCGACGCGCGCACGGTGAACGGCGCGGGGATGCCCGCCGCTTCCGCCATGTCGTCGCTCCACACGCCGGTGGCCGCGACGACAGTCTTCGCCCGGACCTCGATCTCCGCCCCGCTCTCACGGTCGACGACCTTGGCGCCGACGACGCGTTCGCCGTCCCGGATCAGCGAGGTGACACGCGCCCGGGTGAGGACCGAAGCACCTTGCTCCGCCGCGGTCCGCGCGATCGTCATGGTGTGGCGGGCGTCGTCGACCTGGGCGTCGTAGTACTGGATGGCGCCGATCAGGGCGTCGTCGGCGAGGCCGGGAGCGACCTTGCCCGCGCCCCGCTTGGACAGGTGCCGGTGCCGAGGCAGCGCGCGAGCCCCGCCGAGGGTGTCGTAAAGCGTGACGCCCGCGCCGATGTACCCGCGTTCCCAGACGCGGTGCTTGAGCGGCACCAGGAACTTCACCGGCCGGACCAGGTGCGGCGCCAGCGTCTGCAACAGCAGGCCGCGTTCCTTCAGCGCCTCCCGGACCAGCTTGAAGTCCAGGTTCTCCAGATAACGCAGGCCGCCGTGGATCAGCTTCGACGACCGGCTGGACGTCCCGGCGGCGAAGTCGCGGGCCTCGACGAGCGCGACGGAGAGCCCGCGTGACGCCGCGTCGAGCGCGACGCCGGCACCGGTCACTCCCCCGCCGACGACCAGCACGTCGATCTCTTCGCGGGCGAGCTTGCGCAGCGTCTCGGCACGGTAGACCGGGGAAAGCGGTACGGGTGTCACTGTGTTCCTCCTGTTCATCGGGCTCACTCGACCTCGACCCAGTCGAGCGTGCGGCCGACGGCCTTCTGCCAGCCCGCGTAGCCCACGGCGCGCTGCTCGTCCGTCCAGGACGGCTCCCAGCGCTTGTCCTCGTTCCAGTTCTGTTCCAGCTCGTCGGTGGACTTCCAGAACCCGACGGCCAGGCCCGCTGCGTAGGCGGCGCCGAGGGCGGTGGTCTCGGCGACGACCGGCTTCGACACCGGCACGCCGAGGATGTCGGCCTGCAGCTGCATGCACAGTTCGTTCGCGGTCACGCCACCGTCCACTCGCAACACGTCGAGCGTGACGCCGGAGTCGTTCTGCATGGCCTCGACGACGTCGCGGGTCTGGTAGCAGATCGCTTCGAGCGTCGCCCGCGCCAGATGCGCGTTGGTGGTGGCGCGGGTGAGGCCGACGATCGCGCCACGCGCGTCCGAACGCCAGTACGGTGCGAAGAGCCCGGAGAACGCGGGGACGAAGTAGACGCCGCCGTTGTCGTCGACCTGCCGGGCGAGGCTTTCGCTCTGCGACGCGCCGCTGATGATGCCCAGCTGGTCGCGCAGCCACTGCACGGCGGAACCGGTGACGGCGATGGAGCCTTCCAGCGCGTAGACCGGCTTGTCGTCGCCGAACTGGTAGGCCAGCGTCGTGAGCAGGCCGTGCTTCGAGCGGACGACCTCGTGCCCGGTGTTGAGCAGCAGGAAGTTGCCGGTGCCGTAGGTGTTCTTGGCCTCGCCGGGCCGGAAGCACACCTGGCCGACGGTCGCCGCCTGCTGGTCGCCGAGCACGCCGGTGATGGCGACCTCGCCGCCGAGCGGGCCGTCCGCGCGGGTGACGCCGAAGTGGCCGTTGTTCGACGACGGCCGGATCGACGGCAGCATCTGCTTGGGAACGCCGAAGAACGACAGCAGTTCGTCGTCCCACTCCAGCGTTTCGAGGTCCATGAGCATGGTGCGCGACGCGTTGGTCGGGTCCGTCACGTGGACGCCGCCGTCGGGGCCGCCGGTGAGGTTCCAGATCAGCCAGGAATCCGTGGTGCCGAAGAGCGCGTCGTCCTTCTCGGCGTCTTCGCGGACGCCGTCGACGTTCTCCAGGATCCACTGGAGCTTGCCGCCGGAGAAGTAGGTCGCGGGCGGGAGACCGGCCTTCCGCCGGATGACGTCGCCCTTGCCCGCGCGTTCCAGCGCCGAGGCGATCCGGTCGGTGCGGGTGTCCTGCCACACGATCGCGTTGCAGTACGGCCGCCCGGTCCGGCGGTTCCACACGACGGTGGTCTCGCGCTGGTTGGTGATGCCGAGCGACGCGAGGTCGGCGGCGGTCAGCTTCGCCTTGTTGAGCGCGGTGGCGATGACCGAACGGGTCCGCTCCCAGATCTCGGTCGCGTCGTGCTCGACCCAGCCCGGCTTCGGCAGGATCTGCTCGTGCTCCAGCTGGTGGCGGGCGATCTCGTTGCCGCCGTGGTCGAAGATCATGAAGCGCGTGCTGGTGGTGCCCTGGTCGACGGCGCCGATGTAGTCAGGCATGGTTTCGCTCCTTAGGAAACGCGCTCGATGTCCTTGGCGGGCAAAGCTTCCGGTGCGGGATCGCTGGGGAGGTACCGCTCGATGAAAAACTTGTAGATCGCGCCGCCGATGACCGCGCCGACGATCGGTGCCACGATCGGGATCCACCAGTACGGATAGCCGTATTGGTCGGTGAACGCGGTGTCGTAGCCGGTGAGCCAGGACATCAGCCGCGGGCCGAAGTCGCGGGCGGGATTGATCGCGTAGCCGGCGTTGGTGCCCCAGGCCATGCCGATCGCGACCACGAGGAAGCCGACGACGACCGGCGCCAGGTTCGCGGCGGGCGCGGTGTTGCGGAGGTCGGTGATGGCGAAGATCACCAAGGCGAGGATGGCGGTGCCGATGATCTGGTCGCGGAACGCGCCCCAGTCACCCACTGGCAGGGTTCCGTTACCCGGAAGGGTGGAGAAGACGCCCTGGGTCTTGATCGTCAGGCCGGGGTCGGCCGCGTTGAGCACCTCGGTGTAGTTCCAGCGCACCAGCAGCGCGCCGAGGAACGCGCCGGCGGTCTGCGCCAAGGCGTACGGGGCGACCTTGCGCCACGAGAAGCCCTTGAACACCGCGAGCGCGACCGTGATGGCCGGGTTCAGATGCGCGCCACTGATCCGTGAAGCCACGTAGATCCCCAGCGTGACGCCGATCCCCCACGCCCACGCGATGCTGTCGTGGTCGCCGATGCCCGCCGCGGCGACTTGGGCCACCACCCCGCAGCCGAACAGGATGAGGATCATCGTCCCGACGAACTCCGCCGCCAGTTCGCCCGCGAGTCCGCGAGCCTTGAGGTTTCGCACCATTGCTTCCTCCACAAAGGACACCGTTGCCCTGTTGAGGCCGAAGTTAAGTTCGCGGAAACCCGGGGTCAACGGACGCCGGTCGGCATTGTCGAACGTCGGAGGACGATGTTCGACATTGTCGAATCAGGGCCGGTCGGGCTACGGTTGAGCCGTGCCCGGTCCGATCCAGTCCATCGAGCGCGCCGCCGCGATCCTGCGGTTGCTGGCGCGCGGTTCCGGCCGTCTCGGGGTCGGTGAGATCGCCGATTCCCTCGAACTCGCCAAGGGAACGGCGCACGGGATCCTCCGCACCCTGCAAGGGGTCGGCTTTGTCGAACAAGACCGTGACACTGGGAAATACCAACTGGGCGCGACGCTTCTGCACCTCGGCACGAGCTACCTCGACGTCAACGAACTCCGGTCGCGCGCGATCAACTGGGCCGACGCGCTGGCCGCGCGCAGCGGCGAGGCGGTCCGCATCGGAGCACCGCTGGAGGGCAGGGTCCTGGTGGTACACCACGTGTTCCGGCCCGACGACAGCCTGCAGACACTCGACGTCGGCACACTTCTGCCGCTGCACGCGACGGCGCTCGGAAAAGTACTTCTGGCCTACGACACCGGTCTCGTGGCATCGTTGCGCACCGGCGGGCCGGAGGCGTACACCCGCCGGACCCTGGTCACCCAGACCGCGATCAAACGCGCCTGCGGCAAGGTGCGCGAGGCGGGCTGGGCGAGCGAGAACGGCGAGATGATCACCGGCGAGGCCGGGATAGCGGCGCCGATCCGCGGGCACGGCGGCATCGTGGTCGGCGCGATCGGGGTGTCCGGCGCGGCGGAACGGATCTGTGAAGCCGACGGCAGCCCGATCGCGCGGCTGCTCGGCCACGTGCGCGACGCGGCACGGGCGGTCTCCCGCGATCTCGGGGCGTCCCGATGGTGATGGAGGTGCTCGCGTGGTCCAGCGCTATGTGATGTCGATCGACCAGGGCACCACCTCGACCCGGTGCATCCTGTTCGACGCGCGCGGCAGGCTGGTGTCGGTCGCGCAGCGTGAACACCAGCAGCACTTCCCCCGGCCGGGCTGGGTCGAACACGACGCCGCGGAGATCTGGCGCAACGTCGGCCGGATCGTGCCGCAGGCGCTGGCCGACGCGGGCGCCGAACCGGCGCAGGTGGTCGGCCTCGGCATCGCCAACCAGCGCGAGACGACGGTGCTGTGGGACCGGCACACCGGCAACCCGGTCGGGCGCGCGATCGTCTGGCAGGACACGCGGACCGACTCGATGCTCGAACAGCTCGCCCGCGAGCCGGGCGCCGACCGGGTCAGGCGGCTCTGCGGGCTGCCGCTGGCGACGTACTTCTCCGCACCCCGCATCCGCTGGATGCTCGAAAGGACCCCTGGCCTGCGCGAACGCGCCGAACGCGGCGACGTGCTGTTCGGGACGGTCGAGAGTTGGCTGATCTGGAACCTGACCGGCGGACCGGAGGGCGGCGTCCACGTCACCGACGTCACGAACGCCTCGCGCACCATGCTGATGAACCTGCGGACGCTGTCGTGGGACGACGAACTGCTGGAGTTCTTCGACGTCCCGCGCGCGATGCTGCCGGAGATCAGGCCGTCGACCGAGGTGTACGGGACGACGTCGCGGGTCGTGCCGGGGATCCGGATCGCGGCGGCGCTCGGCGATCAGCAAGCGGCCCTGTTCGGCCAGACCTGCTTCGCGCCCGGCGAGGCGAAGTGCACGTACGGGACGGGCAGCTTCCTGCTGCTCAACACCGGCCCGACGCCCGTGCACTCCACGCACGGCATGCTGACCACCGTCGGGTTCAAGATCGGCGACGAACCCGCCGTGTACGCCCTCGAAGGGTCGATCGCGGTCACCGGCTCGCTCGTGCAGTGGTTCCGGGACGGGCTGGAGCTGATCGGCAGCGCGCCCGAGATCGAGACGCTGGCGAGGACGGTCGAGGACAACGGCGGCTGCTACATCGTGCCCGCGTTCTCGGGTCTGTTCGCGCCGCACTGGCACAGCGAGGCGCGCGGCGTGATCGCCGGGCTGACGTCGTATATCACCAAGGGTCACCTGGCCAGGGCCGTGCTGGAGGCGACGGGCTGGCAGACGCGCGAGGTCGTCGACGCGATGAACGCCGATTCGGGACTGGCGCTCTCGACGCTCAAGGTGGACGGCGGGATGACCGCGGACAACCTGCTGATGCAGTTCGTCGCCGACGTCCTCGACGTGCCGGTGGTCCGCCCGATGGTCGCCGAGACGGTGTCGCTGGGCGCGGCGTACGCGGCCGGGCTGTCGGTCGGGTACTGGCCGGATCTGGAGGGCCTGCGCCGGAACTGGCACCGCGCCGGGCAGTGGCTGCCGTCGATGGACCCCGCCCGCCGCGACAGCGAGTACGCGCATTGGCGCCAGGCCGTGGAGCTGACGTTCGGCTGGATGCGACCGGGACCGACGGCCGCTCCCCCGGGCTCCGACCTGGTCGAGGTCGTCCTGGCCGACCATCGCCGGATCGAACAGCTCTTCCGGGATCTCCGCAACGACGAGGCCGACCGCCCGGCACTCGTCGCGGAACTCTCGGCGTCCCTCGTAGCGCATGTCACCGCGACGGAACGGATCATCCGTCCTGATGCGACAGAGAGCGACTTCGCTTCCGAGCTGCTCGCGGTGCTGGAATCGGACGACTTCGAAAAGGCGTTGGAATCACTGGAGAATTCGGTGGACGCGCATATCCGTTCGGAGGAACGCGGACTGCTGAACGAACTCAGGCGCACGCTGTCCACTTCGGACCGAACCGGCCTCGGCCGGGCGTTCGTCGCGGAACGGCAACGGCAGCTGGACCTCGACTGCGGGTCGGTCGCGCATGTCCGGGAGCAAGGACCTCGGCTGCGGCTCTCGTGACGTGCTAGCCTGTCGCCGTGCGCCGCTTTGACCGACTCGTAGTCAAGCGCGCCGGCTGAAACCAGGTCGTCGGCGCGCAGCTCGGCGACCCCTCGAAACGGGGCATCTCCCGGGACCTGGCCCTCCATGGCCTGTCGCTTCCCGCCCTTGGAGACCACGATGTCGCTCACCACGTTCCAGGTTCCCGCCCCTCGCTCGTCCATGCTGGTCCGCCGCCGGATCGCCACCTACTTCGTCGGCGGCGTCGACCGGATCCCCGGCTTGGTCGACGCGCTCGGCTGCCTGGTCCACGACCTGTCGCTCGACGTGCGCGACGGGGTCCGCGAAAGCACCATGACCTGCGCGGTCCTGATCGCCGAGGACGAGATCGAGCCGCTGCTGGAGCGACTGCGGGGGCTGGACGCGGTCATGTCCTCCGAGCTGCTGTGATCATGTGTGATCGAACGGCGAACTCGCGTGATCAGGCGCCGCACATCCGTGTTCGCCGTCTGATCACGCGAGATCCGCCTTCAATCACGCGAGTTCGCCGCCTGATCACGTGAGCCACGCCCGCTTGCACGGTTCCATGCAGCCGATCCCCGAACGGACGCCAGCCTCTTGACTTAGTTAGGAAGCCTTCTTAACTTCGATTTCATGGCCGAAACTCCCCGGAACAGCAGGTCTCAAGCCTACCGTCGGCTCAGCTTGGCCGAGAAACACGACAAATTCGTCAATCAGTACTCGCGGCGGACCCTGTTCCGGGTGGGCGCGGTCAGCGGCGCGGCGCTCGCCGCCGGTGGCGTGCTGCTGCCCGGTACCTCGGCCGCCTCCCCCGGACCGACGGGGCCGACCGTGCTGCTCAAGGCGGACAAGGTCGCGGGTTCGGCGCTGCGGCCATTCGGGCGGCGCATCGCCTACGGGGCCGACCCGTCCCAGCAGGTCGTGGTCTCCTGGCAGGTACCCGCGGCGGTGACCGCGCCGTTCGTCCGGATCGGCACGGTCCCCGGCGACTTCAGCCCGCCCATCCAGGCCGAGGTCCGGGCGCTGACCAGCCAGATGTCCTGGCAGCACCCGGTCGAGGAGTACCCGCCGAACAGCCCGAAGTCGATCACCCAGTACTACCTCCACGCCCGCATCGACCGTCTCCTGCCCAAAACCACCTACTACTACGTCGTCGGCCACGAGGGTTACGACCCCGCCGCCCGGCTCGGCGAGATGGCGAGCTTCCGCACCGCGCCGGCCGCGGGCGGCGACGGCACCTTCTCGTTCACCGCGTTCGGCGACCAGGGTGTCGGCTACAACGCCGTCGCGACCAGCAGCCTGATCGCGGGCCTCGACCCGGCGTTCCACCTCGCGATGGGCGACCTCAGCTACGCCCTCGAAGGCGAGGGCGGGCACCCGGAGGAAGACCAGTACGACGCCCGGTTGTGGGACTCCTTCTTCGTCCAGAACGAACCGGTCACCGCCGGGATCCCGTGGATGATGGCGCTCGGCAACCACGAGATGGAGGGCTGGTACTCCGAGGACGGGTACGGCGGCGTACGGGCGCGCTTCACCATGCCGGACAACGCCTGGGACGGCTCCACCTGCATCTATTCGTGGCGCTACCAGAACGTCGGCCTGATCAGCCTGGACGGCAACGACGTCTGCTACAACAGCCCGTCCAATCTGGACTACACCAAGGGCAAGCAGCTCAAGTGGCTCGGCAAGACGCTCGCCGCCTTCCGCGCCGACCCCACGATCGACTTCATCGTCGTCTACTGCCACCAGTGCACGTACTCGACCTGCCATTCCAACGGCGCCGAACTCGGCGCGCAGAAGAACTGGGCCCCGCTGTTCGACAAGTACCAGGTCGACCTCGTGCTGAACGGGCACAACCACATCTACGAGCGCACCGACCCGATCCGCGCAGGCAAGGCCGTCAAGAAGGTGCCGTCGCGCGGGACCACCAACCCGGTCAAGGACGGGACGACCTACATCACCGCGGGCGGCGGGGGCGGCAGCGTCTCCGAGTTCCCGGCGCCCGACACCTACCTGGGCCACGAGACCAGCAACGACTCCCCCGTCCCGATGAAGTACTCGGAACGGGACGGCCAGGACCGCACCAAGAAGGTCACCTGGTCCCGCGTCCGGTTCCGCGGCTACAGCCTGGTCGCCGTCGACGTCATCGCGGGAACCGGCACCACACCGCCCAAAATGGACGTTCGCGCGATCAGCGCCGACGGCACCCTGGTCGACCAGATCATCGTGCAGCGTTCCTGACCCGGCGGCGGCCCCCGGCACCGCCGAGCACGGGGGCCGCCGCCTTCCCCGCATCGACCGGAAAGCCGGTCCACATCGGCCGATCGGCCGGTATCCGGACACCATTTCCGACCCGGTTTCCGAAGCGCCGAAACGGTTTCCGTGCGGTCCGCCGCTGTTACGCACTCATGACAAGAACGAGACGGGACAACGATGATCGTCTCTGAACATCGACGTCATGTTCGACGACGAACGAACCAGGCCGATAGCCGTTCCCGGTGCGCGCCGGCGGCTCCGCCTCCCCGTGACGATCCTGATCGCTTTCCTGCTCGTCACCGGAATCCTCGGCTACGTCATCTTCCAGGCCAACGCGGCGGGCCGCCCCACACGGGACGAGCGGACTGCCACCGTCGTCTTCGACCGTTCGGCGGGCAAGCAGGTGGTCGGCGACCATGGCGGCGAGAGATTTCGCACCGCTTCGGTGGTGAAACTGTTCATCGCGCTGGACGCCCTCACCCACGACCCGCGGAAGTCCGACCAAGCCCAGATCAACCGGATGCTGTCCAAAAGCGACGACGCGATCGCCAACACCCTGTGGACGCGGAACGGGGCGTCCGCGATCGTCACCAGGACGGTGGCCGCGATCGGCCTGAAGAACACCAGTCCGCCCGCCGACGCGGGCCGGTGGGGCGACACACTGTCCACCGCGGACGACATAGTCGCGACCTACCGGCACATCCTCGCGCTGCCGAAGGCCAAGCGGAATCTGATTCTGAAGCCACTGAGGGAGGCTCCCAGGACCGCCGCCGACGGGTTCGACCAGCACTTCGGCATCCCGACGGCCTTCGAGGACCGGCCATGGGCGGTCAAACAGGGCTGGGCGGCCGGACGCGGCGCCGTGGACGCGCACACGACCGGCCTCGTCGGCGAGGGCGATCGCTACATCGTGGTCATCCTGTCCAGTCACGCCGACGGCACGGCCCTCGCGGTCGCGACGGCGTCGGCTACCTCGGCCGCCGCGTCCCTGGTTCCCCGTCTGGAAAAGTGACTTCGGCCGCATTCTCCACCGTCGTTCTGAAAGCGCTTACAAGAAGTTCGGCGAAACAGGCCTTCGGGGCGACCTGCGCGCCTCCGATCTGGGCTCTGAGCACGGCCAACTGCTCGTTGGCGAGCGGCGCGACCCGGTCCAGGAACTGTCCGAGGAACCGCAGCGCCGCGAGCGGCGGGATCCCGGCGCCGGCGAGGTCCGCCACCGCCCGCGAAACGGACGGGCGCACGACGGCGGGCGCGCCGGCGTCGTCCTTGCCGAGCACGCCGTGCCGTTCCAGGCACCGGGCGACGGCGGGCTGGTCGCGCGCGATGTCGGCCATCGCCGCGTCCAGCCGTTCGGCGGCGTCCACTGTGGTCGTTCCGAGCATCGCGGCGATGGACACCAGGTTGAAGCCCTGTTTCTGCAGCACCGTGATACTGCGCAGACGCCGCAGATGGACCTGGCCGTAGTAAGCGGATCTGCCGTGGCGGACGGGCGGGGGCAGCAATCCTCTCGTCTGATGCGCCCGGATATTGCGCGCCGACATGCCGACGATCGTCGACAGTTCTTCGATCGTGTATCCGGCCGGGCGCGGCGAAAAGGGCTTCACGCCGATCAGCTTAACCAATGGTCGGATGAGTGCGCAGTGAAGCCGGGCGCAATGACGGCAGCACTGTCACCCGGCTGAATCAACAAGTGGCCATAAGTCCATCGGTTCCCGGCCAGGAACACAAGGTGAACGGGAGGTTTACATGGTTTCGTGCCAGTGAATGCCGGTTTTGGGCTGTTCTCGGACCGCCGACTACTCCGGTCAGGCGATCTTGGTGGGCCGGGGACTTCCTTACCGTTTTAATGCTGCCAAGACATCTGATGTCTCGACTCTGTCGACGCCTGCGGAGCGCCGCTGAACCCGATGGTTGGTCGTCAAAGTTTCAACTTTTCACCAGGAGGTTTCCCATGTTCTGGAAACGGATCGCGGTCGCCGCCGTGGCCGCGACCGGCTTGGCCGCGGCGCTGGTGGTGTCCCATCAGGACACTCCCGCCGCCGCGATCGAGCCCGCCGCGGCGAAGGTACCCGCGTTCGACCACATCGTCCTCGTGATGTTCGAGAACAAGGACTACAAGGAGATCAACGGCAGCTCCAAGGCGCCGTACTTCAACAAACTCGCCTCGCAGGGCGCCAAGTTCACGAAGGCGTACGGGACGACGCACCCGAGCCAGCCGAACTACATCGCCCAGTTCGCGGGTTCGACGCACGGCGTCGACAGCAACAAATGCCAGGATCTGGGGAACAAGGAGAACATCGCCTCCCAGCTGGCGGGGATCGGCAAGAAGTTCGTCGGCTACGCGGAAAGCATGCCGTCCGACGGCTACACCGGCTGCGAAAAGGGCACTTACGCCCGCAAGCACAACAGCTGGGTCAGCTTCGGCAATGTCCCCGCCTCGGCGAACAAACGCTTCTCGTCGTTCCCGAGCGACTTCACCAAGCTGCCGCACGTCGCTTTCGTGACCCCGGACCTGTGCAGCGACATGCACGACTGCTCGGTCGACACGGGCGACAAATGGCTGAAGAAGAACCTCGACGCGTACGCGCAGTGGGCCAAGACGCACAACAGCCTGCTGATCGTCAATTTCGACGAGGACAGCGGGACGTCGGTGAACCAGATCTACACCACCTTCGTCGGCGCCCACGTGAAGCCGGGCAGCTACAGCGAATCCGTCAACCATTATTCGATCCTCCGCACAATGGAGGCGGCGTTCGGCCTGCCGGGCATCGCCAACGCGGCGAACAAGTCGCCGATCACGAGCGTGTGGCAGTAATCGGGTGAACCCCGCGGGCGTGTCCACTGTGGACGCGCCCGCGGGCGGTGAAAGGCGGTCCGTCGCGTGTACCTGTCCACGATCGGCCGCCGGGAGCATCCCGGCGGCGTGTCCAAGAAATCCTTCGCCCTGCTCGGCGGCAACGTCTTCGCCCTGGGCACCGTCAGCCTCGTCACGGACGTCTCCTCGGAGATGGTGACGGCCGTGCTGCCGGTGTACCTGGTGCTCGGGCTGCACCTGGGCCCGGCGGCGTACGGCGTGGTGGACGGCCTGTACACCGGCGCGACCGCGCTGCTGCGCCTGGTCGGCGGCTATGTCGCGGACCGGGTCCGGCGGCGCAAGGCGGTCGCCGGACTGGGCTACGCCGTGTCCGCGGTGGCCAAGCTGGGACTGGTGGCGGCCGGTTCGTCGGCGACCGCGATCGGCGTGGTGCTGACCGCGGACAGGACGGGCAAGGGCCTGCGGACCGCGCCCCGCGACGCGCTGATCACCCTGTCGGCGCCTGAGCACATGCTGGGCCGCGCGTTCGGAGTGCATCGGGCGATGGACAGCGTCGGCGCGTTCCTCGGCCCGCTCGCGGCGGTCGGGGTGCTGGCCGTGGCGGGTTCGGCGACCGGGCTCGAAGGGTTCGACGCGGTCTTCGTGACGAGTTTCTGCATCGCCGCCGCCGGGGTGCTGCTGCTGGCGTTGTTCGTCCGCGATCACCGCGCGCCCAAACCGCCGTCGGGCACCGTGTCCTTGCGGGCGGCGGCGGACTCCTGCGCGGCACCGGCGTGCGACGGCTGCTGATCGCCGCCTGTGTCCTGGGCCTCGCGACCATCGGCGACGGGTTCGTGCACCTCCTGCTGCAGGCCAAGGAGGACATCGCCACCGGCTGGTTCCCGCTGCTGGCCGTCGGCACGAATCTCGGCTACCTGCTGCTGGCCGCGCCGCTCGGCGCGCTGGCCGACCGGATCGGCAGGCTGCCGGTGATGCTGGCCGGATACGGCGCGCTGGCCACCGTCTACCTGTTGCTGCTCAGCCCGCTGACCGGCTGGGCGCTGTTCGCGCTCACCCTCGGCCTGTACGGCGTGTTCTACGCGTCGACCGACGGCGTGCTGATGGCACTGGCCGGTCCGTTGCTACCGGAGGCGTTGCGCACCACCGGCATCGCGATCGTGCAGAGCGGGCAGGCGCTCGCCTACTTCGTCTCGTCCGTCCTTTTCGGACTCTCTTGGCAGTTCTGGGGTGCGACCACGGCGATCGCGATCGCTGCCGGCACGGTGCTCGCCGCCGTCGCCGCCACCCTCGTTCTCTTGGCTCCCCGCAGGAAGGCACGACCGTGAACACCCGCACCCGCGTCCTGATCGCCGTCATCGGAGTACTCGCGCTGGCCGCGGCCGCCGTGATCTACGTCGGGGTGGCGGGAGCGCGAAACCAGGACACCGCGTCGGCGGGCACCAGCGGCGCCGTCACCCTGGAAGGCGGGCGGCTGCTGTTCCGCAGCACCGCCGATGCCGACCGCGGGCACGTGTCCAGTGTCGCGACGGCCGATCCGAGCGGAGCACGGGCGGTGTCGACCGTGTCGTGCAGCCGGATCTACGCGGCGGGCGGCACCGGGATCTGCCTGCGCCCGGAGACCGGCCTGACCACGTATCAACTGGCGGTGCTCGACAGCAAGCTCGCGGTCACGCAGGAGATCCCACTGGTCGGGCTGCCCAACCGGGCCCGCGTCTCGCCCGACGGGCGGCGGCTCGCGTGGACGGTGTTCGTCACCGGCGACTCCTACAACGGCGGCCGGTTCTCCACCCGCGCCGGCACTCTCGATCTCACCACCGACAGCGTCGAAGGCACGCTCGAGGACTTCGCCGTGACCGTGGACAGCAAGCCGTACAAGGCGGCCGACTTCAACTTCTGGGGCGTCACCTTCACCCGGCAGCCGAGCCGCTTCTACGCCACGATGTCCACCGGTTCGCACCGGTACCTCGTCGAAGGCGACTTGAAGGCCAGGACCGTGAAGACCCTGCGGGACGACGTCGAATGCCCGTCCCTCTCCCCCGACGAGACCCGCATCGCCTTCAAGGCGGCCATCGACGGCGATCCCGCCAAGGGCTGGCGGGTCTCGGTGCTCGATCTCGCGAGTGGCACCGTGACGCCGCTGGCCGAGACCAGGAACGTCGACGACCAGCCCGCGTGGCTCGACGACCGCGCCGTCGCCTACGCCCTCCCCCGCACGCAGGGACATTCCGACGTCTGGGCCGTTCCCGCCGACGGCACCGGTGCGCCGCGGCTGCTCATCCCGGAGGCCGAATCGCCCGCCGCGCTGCCCTAGCGAGGGGATCAGCGGCGTCAGGGTGGTCGTGAGTGGCGATTCGGGCGGGCGGCTGCGCGTGGTGCCCGCGGCGGAGGTCGAGTTCACAGCCTGAACGGGCGTGACCATAGAATCGCCGCGCCATGATCACGAACTTCCTGCTCGACCACTCCGCCCTCGTGCCGGTGGCGATCCTCCTGGTCGCGCTCGTCTGCGCCGTCCTGGGCCTGCTGTTCGCGAGCAGGCCCAGGATCCTGTGGGTTCTCGCCGGGGTGTCCCTGGTGCCGGTCCTCGCGCTGACGCTGGTGCCGACCGGCCGCACGATCGACGAGATCGGGTGCACGGTCCAGTTCTGGCTGCCCACGCTCGGCGCCGTGGAACTCCTGGCCAACATCGCGTTGTTCCTGCCGCCGGTCTTCTTCGCCGCGCTGGCGTCCCGCCGCCCGCTGACGATGCTCGCGGCGGGCTCGGCGCTGTCCGCGCTGGTCGAGGCCCTGCAGGCGTTCCTGCCCGCGATCGGCCGTGCCTGCGACACCAACGACTGGCTGATGAACACCATCGGCGCGGTCCTCGGCGTGCTCCTCGCGGTGGGTACCGCCTGGCTGGTGAAGCGCCGCGCTCAGTCCGGCAGTTCGACGGGCGCGATCTCGTCGTAGACGTCGCCCGGGCCCGGGTTGGCGGGATCCGTCTCACCGCCGAAGTGGTTCAGGACGCCCCACACGGCGTTCAATGCCGTCTGGACGGCGCCTTCGGCCCAGCCTGCCGTCCAGGAGACGTCGTCACCGGCGAGGAACAGACCACGGTAACGCTCCTCCAGCCTGTCCTGCTTGAAGTGCGTGAACAGGCGGTGCTGGTAGCGGTAGTGACCGGGCAGGTTCGCCTTGAACGCGCCCATGAAATGCGGTTCGGCCTCCCAGGACACGGTCACCGGGTCGCCGATGATGTGCCGCCGGACGTCGACGCCCGGGTAGATCTCCCGCAGTGACTGGAGCATCACCTCGACCCGCTCGGACACCGAGAGCGGCAGCCACTTCAGCGAATCGTCGGCCCAGGTGTAGGACAGGCAGATCACCGCGGGCGCGTCCGGATCGTCGCCGAGCAGGTAGGTGCCGCGCGGCATGCGGTCGGTGAGCGTCATGCTCATCGTGTCGCGCCCGGTCTCCGGGTCCTTGTCCAGCCAGAACGGCCGGTCGACCGGGACGAAGACCTTCGAGGACTCCATGTAGTGCGTGCGTTCGATCGCGGTCCAGTGATCGATCGGGAACAGCGCCTCGTCGCATTCGATCTTCGACAGCAGCATCCAGCTCTGCGCGGTGAACACCGCCGCCGGATAGGTGCGGATGCGGCCTTCGGTGTCGGTCACGGTGATGTTGTCCGGCGCGGTGCGGTGCAGCCGCGCGACGCCGGGGTTCGGGCCGCCGCCGTGCAGCGAACTCAGACTCGTTCCGGCAGGCCAGAACGCGATGTCCTCGGGCGTGTGGTCCCACAGCCGCAACGGAAGCTGCCTGCTGCCGCCGACGATGCTGCGGTGCTCGTCGTCGGCGCCGGTGTAGACCACCCGCAGGATCTCCAGGATGGAGTTCGGGAAGTCGGTGTCCCAGCCGCCGGTGCCGAAGCCGACCTGTCCGAAGATCTCGCGGTCGCGGAACGAGGCGAACGCGGGTGACTGGCAGAGGAAGCCGTAGAACGTCTGGTCGTCCAGCTTCGGCACGAGTTCGTTCCACAGCCGCTTGATCGTCTTGGTGTCGCGCTCGCGGATCGCCTTCTGCATCTCGGTGAACGCGGCCTGCTCGGACAGCGTGCTGTCCCAGGCGGCGGCGACCTTGCCGAAGACCGCGGGAAGCTCGTCCGCCGAACGCGCGTAGTGGCTCTCCCCCTTGAGGTCGACGACGGTGCTCGGCGTTCCCGGCGCGAGCGGGTTCGGGAACGGCGTCGTGTCCAGGCCGACCTTGTCGATGTAGTGGAACAGCGCGGTCGACGCCGGCGGGAAGCGCATCGCGCCCATCTCCGCGACGACGTCGTCCGGGCAGCCCGGGAAGTTCACGGTGCGCAGGCGGCCGCCGATCTCGGCGATCTCGTACACGACGGGACGCAGGCCGAGCTTCATCAGCTCGTACGCGGTGACGATGCCCGAGAGACCACCGCCGATCACCGCCACCTCCGTGCCGTGCCGCTCGGCGGGAAGCGCGCCGAGACCAGCGGGGTGGGCGAGGAAATCGTCGTAGGCGAACGGGAAGTCCGGGCCGAACATGGTGATCGGGCGGCCGGCCGGTTCGTCGTGGTGGATCGCGGTCGGGAGGGCGGAGGTCATGCGGAAAGTCCTCGGTACAGATCGGGCCGTCGGTCGGCCAGGTGGGTGTTCTCCAGTCGCGACGCGACGAGCGCGTCACGGGTGACGTCGGCGCTGATCAGCTCCGGGCCGGAGCCGGCGCGGGCGAGTACCTCGCCGGTCGGGGCGACGACGCAGGACCGGCCGCAGTAGGTCAGGTCCTGTTCGGTGTCGCAGCGGTTCGCGTAGGCGACGAAGAGCTGGCTTTCGTAGGCGCGGGCGGGCACCAGCGTGTCGGCGACCAGCTCGTACGGGCTCATCAGCGCCGTCGGCACCACGAGCAGTTCGGTCCCGGCCAGCGCGTGCGCCCGCACGAGCTCGGGGAACTCGACGTCGTAGCAGATCAGCAGCCCGATCCGGAGACCGCCGAGTTCCGCCTGCACGACCGCCTCGGTGCCCGGTTCGAACCAGTCGCGATCGATGTCGCCGAACAGATGGGTCTTGCGGTAGTTGGCCAGACGGCGTCCGTCCGGGCCGATCAGCTGAACGCTGTTGTACACGCGACCGCCGTCGGACTCGGGGTAGCCGTAGACCAGCGCGGCACCGGTTTCCGTTGCCAGCGCGGACATCCGGTCCGCGGTCGGACCGTCGGCCGGTTCGGCGAGCTCGTGGGAGCGGGCGCCGATGTGGTAGCCGGTCGTGATCATCTCGGCGGCGACCACGAGATCGGCGCCCGACGTCGCGACGGCGGACGGCAGCTCGGCGTGGGAGCCCTGATGGACGGCGATCTTCACACCGACGACGATATCCGCCGTTTCGATGCGCCGATAAGGGCTGATCGTTGCGCATGAGCTTGGCAGACCATCGAACTGATGCGGTTCAATGCAATCGCGCGGCGATTTGTTGTCTGGATCACCCGCCCGGCGGTGGCTCTTCCGCCTGCTCGTCGGCCCAGCCGAGCGCCTCGGTGATCGCCTTCCCCGCGATGCCCGACATGGTCGACATATAGGTACCGCTGACGTGGTTGTCGTCGAGGTAGACGAGCACGTTGCCGATCACCGGCGGACAGACGTCGGCCGTGCAGAAGTAGTCGCTGAAGTCGAGGAAGCGCACGTTGCCCGGCAGATCCGGCAGCGTCTCGTACGGTGGCTCGACCGCGTAGAGGTCGTAGCGCGGCGTGGCGCACTCGGGCGCCTGCACGCCACGGCTCTCGACGCAGGCCGACGGCGACTGGCCGAAGCGCGGGTTGTCCCGGACCGCCAGCACCGGGATGCCGGCCTCGTCGACCTTGCGCCACTGGGCGACGTAACCGCCCGGGACGCGTTCCTCGACACCGGTCCGCACGTCCCTGGTGCCGATCGTCATCACCGCGTCGGGCCGGGTCGTGGCGATCTCGTCCACGACCGCGGAGTTCCAGTCGATGCAGGCCTGGTCGCCCGGCACGGCGTCGGAGTCGGTGGAGAACGGGCAACCGCCGCGGAGGATCGAGGTCACCTCCCAGTTCCGCTGCTCGGCGATCGGCAGCAGGGCGCCGAGGAACTGCCCGGCGTGCGAGTCACCGGTGACCACGATCCGGCGAGTGGGATGCCCCGACGTCTGCGAGGTGCAGACTTCCAGGTCGGCATTGCGCGGGGACACCCCGCAGCGGGCCGGGTCGATCCCCGCCCAGTCTTCGGACACGGCGACGAACGACGGGACGAGGGCGGCGTCGGCGGCGCCCCAGTACTTGAAGCCTTCGGTGTGCGCGAGCGCGCCGGGATGGTCGGGATCGTTGACCGCGATCGAATAGGTGTCCGCCTGGCTCACGCTCACCCACTGCCAAGCGCCCGTCGCGGCGAGCACCGCAGCGAGCGTCGCGACGCCGAATCGGTAAGCGCCCCAACGGGTCCGGGCTCCGATCTCGGAGGCGCGGATCGGTTTCTCGACCAGGTGGTGGGTCAGTACGGCGAGGACGAAGGAGAGCGCGATGATCACCGCGCCGCCGCGCAGGCCGACCTCTTCACGATCGCGGGCGACGAGGTAGAAGACCAGGACCGGCCAGTGCCAGAGGTAGAGCGCGTAGCTCAGATCGCCGAGGTATTTCAGCGGGCGGCTGGACAGGAACCGGTCCGCGCCGCCCTTGAACGCGGTGTCGCCGGCGAGGATCACGAGCGCGGCCGAAAGCGTCGGCCACAGCGCGAGATAGCCGGGGAAGACCGTGCCGACCTGGAGCACCAGCCCGCAGGACACGAGCCCGGCGACGCCGGCCCAGCCGAACGCGACCCGCGCGGACCGGGGCACCCGGACGCGGTCGACGAGCAGGGCGAGCAGCCCGCCGAGCGCGAACTCCCAGGCCCTGGTCAGCGAATCGAAGTAGGCCAGCGGCTGGTCGACGGCGGTGAGCCACACCGAATAAGCCAGCGAGGCCGCGAACACCGTTCCGAGGGCCGCGAGCAGCAGCGGAAGGACGTTTCGTTTCGCCTTCTTGGCGATCAGCAGCACCAGCCCGACCAACAGTGGCCAGACCACGTAGAACTGTCCCTGGATCGACAGCGACCAGAAGTGCTGGACGACGCTGGCCGAGTTGTGCTGGGCGAAGTAGTCGGTGGAATCCGCCGCCAGCTGCCAGTTCTCCACGTAGAGCGCGGAGGCGACGACCTCCTTGATCGTCTGGAACCAGCGGTTCTGCGGCAGCAGCACCGTGCTCGCCGCGATGATCAGCAGCAACACGGTGAGCGCGGCCGGGAACAGTCGTTTGATCATCCGGCCCCACATCGGCCGGTACTCGATCTTCCCTCGCGACGCCGCGCGGTAGAGCTGGCCGGTGACGAGGAACCCGGAGATCAGGAAGAACGCGTCGACGCCACCGGAGATCCGGCCGAGCCAGACGTGGTAGACGACCACCAGGACGCACGCCAGCGCCCGCAGCCCTTGGATTTCCGGGCGAAACCGCCGCTCCGTCTCCCGCACAAACCACCACCATGATCACCCGGCCACCGACGGGCGGGGACCCTACGGCAGGAAGCTGTGAACGAGCTTAGTTCGGATGATCGGATGGCTACCGCCAGGTAGGTGGGTCTCTCGTGCCGGGTCTCGGTGCCGGTGCCGGCCAGGTCGGTCGCGTGAGACCCTGCCGAAGTACATGAAGGCCCCCTTCATGTACTTCGAGGTGGACGAGCGCCGTTGTGGGGCGGGCAGGGCGCCGGTGTCACGTGGGTCCGTGAAGGCCTCCTTGAGGGACTCTGGGTCCCTCAAGGAGGCCTTCACGGACCCCACGAAAGACACACCAATAGCAAAAG